>JAMXLJ010000167.1 GCA_024281095.1 Acidimicrobiia bacterium
CGGCGTCGAGGTCGGCGTCGTGGTGGGCTGGCTCGACAGCTCGGCGATGGTCGGGGGCGGCTTGCCCTGGAACAGCTGCGCGAGCGCGCCGTCGAGCGTCGTGTCGATCACCGAGATACCGGCGTGATACACGACCACGAACCGGAACGACGGGATCTGCGAGCCTTGGGCGCCCTGCACGTAGACCGGCCGGATGTACATGAGCGAGTTGTTCACCGGGATCAGCTGCATCGAGCCCTGGATGACGGTCGACCCCTGCTGGCCGAGCAGGGTGAACGCCTGCGAGATCAAGGGGTTGGTGACGAACAGGTTGCTGACCTGCTCGGGCCCGGCGATCGACGCCCCGATCGGCATCGTGAACGACTTGAGCTCGCCGTAGTGCTGCGGGTCGGAGTTCGCGACCATGAAGGACACGAGGTTGGTCAGCGCGTTGTCGCGCGACACCGGCACGAACGGCCGTAGCAGCAGGAAGTTCTCGGTCTGCTGGTCGGGCAGGCGGATGAGCATGTAGAGCGGGTCGATCCGCTTGCCGGTGGAGCTCGCCGCCTGCGGCTTCGACGTGCTCACGGTCGCGCCGGCACCGGTGTCGACCGTGCCCACCTGGCTGACGACGCCCGAGCCGGGATCCGGCGAGACGGCCCACAGTGCGGACTTGTTGTAGAAGGCCCGCGTGTCGACGACGTGGTACTGCGCGTACACCGACGTCTGCATGTTGAAGAGGTCCTGCGGATAGCGCAGGTGATCACGCAGGCCCTGCGGCATCCGGTTCGCGTCCGTGAACAGGCTCGGGAACGCCTTGCGGTACGCGCGCAGGAGCGGGTCCTTGGTGTCGAACGCGTACAACGTCACCGTGCCGTCATACGCGTCCACCGTCGCCTTCACCGAGTTGCGCACGTAGTTGAAGCTGCCGCTGAGGCCGCCGTCGCCGGCGAAGCTCTGCGAATACGGATAGCGGTTCGTCGCCGTGTAGCCGTCGAGCACCCAGAGCACCCGGTTGTTCAGGATGACCGGGTATGCAGACTGGTCCCAGCGGAGGAACGGCGCCGCCTTCTGCACCCGGGTCTGGATGTCTCGCAAGTACAGGATCTTGGTGTTGCCCGAGACCGAACCCGAGATCAAGGTGTTCAAGTCGCCGAAGCGCAGCGCGAACGCGGCCCGGCGCAGCCAGCTCGTCATCGCGACGCCACCCTTCCCCGCGTAGCGGGTGAAGTGGTCGCTCTGGTCCTTCGAGCGGTAGTCGAACTCGGGCTGGCGCGCGTCGACGAGCGAGAACCCGCCCAGGTTCTGGCCGAAGTAGATGCCGGCGTAGCGCTGATCCAGGTTGATGTCGCCACGCGGCGGGATGTCGCTCAGCAGGTAGTCGGGCTGGCCACCGGGCTCGGTCGCCTTGTTGATCGGCGACACCACGACACCGTAACCGTGCGTGTAGACGAGGTGGCGACTCACCCAGCTCTGGCTCGGCAGGTCCGGCGTGTTCAACTGCCGGGGCGATACGAGTACCTGCGTCGTCTTGCCGTTGACCTGATACCGGTCGACGCTGGCGTCGTTGAACTTGTAGAAGGTCGACAGCGTCTGGAACGACTGGAAGTTGCGCAGGATCTCGGGCGGATCCCACAGTCGTGCGTTGTCGATCGTCTGGCGGTTGTCGTTGATCTGGGCCTGCGTGAGGTTGTCGCTGTAGTTGAACTGCTGCTCGTTGACCGACCCCAGATTCCACGCGCCGCGCGTCGCGTTGATGTTTCGCGCGATGTACGTCCGTTCCTTTTGGTATTCGTTCGGATTGACGCGGAACTGCTGCACGACGGCCGGGTAGATCGTGCCGACGATCAGCGAGAGCAACGCCCACAGCCCGACCGCGATCACGGGCAGGACCCACCCGCGCCGCCAGATGTTCCATACGAACAACGCGGCCGCGATCACCGCGATCGCGATGAGCAGCTGCAGCGCGCGCAGCTCGGCGTGAGTATCCGTGTAACTGGCACCCTGCACGACCCCACGTGTCGAGAAGTTCAGCTCGAACTGGGCGAGGTAGTACTGGACGCCCTTCACGAGCGCCATGACCCCGAGGATCACCGACAGGTGGGCCTTCACTTGGGGCGTGACGCGCTGGAACGGAGTCTGCAGCCGAATGCCACCGTTGAGGTAGTGGGCGACCGCGGTGACGATGAGCACGATGACGAGCGCGGCGAATGCCCACTCGAAGATGAAGCGCAGGAACGGCAGCGTGAACACGTAGAACCCGACGTCCTTGTGGAACTGCGGGTCCTTGATGTGGAAGTTGACGCGGTGGCGGAACAGGACCCACTGCTGCCATTGGCCCGAGACGCTGCCTCCCGCGATGAGCGCGAAGAATGCCGCGACCACGACCCGGAGGCGCCCCTGATACGGAGCGACGACGTTCTGGTAGCGGTCGATCAGCTCGTCCTCGGGGCCCGCGGTGCGGCTCGCGGGGGCGAGCCGGTCCGCGATCACGAGGTTCGCCAGCATGAAGCCGAAGAAGATGACGGTGAAGACCGCCGCGGGAACGAACTTGGCCAGGAGCAGCTGCCGCCAGGTGTCGCCGAAGCCCACGGAGTCGAACCAGAGATAGTCGGTGTAGAAGCCGGCGAGGCCGCGGAGGCTGAACAGCAGGACGACGATGAGCGCCGCGACGACGATCATCCACGCTCGAACGCGGAAGGGGCGCCGGCGCCGCTCGATGGTGGGAACGCGCATTCGGGTGGTGATGCTAGAGCGTCGACCCCCGGAAACCGACGCGGCGCGTCAGGTTCGCGAGGGCTCCAGGCCGCCGGGCGCGGCACCGGCCTCGACCACGACCGCCAGCACGCACCGGCAGCCCGGGTGTGCGGGCGGGTGGGCCTGGCCCGTCGGGAACGCCTCGCCGCGAGCCGTGGGCTCGAGTGCGTTGTCGTCGCAGTCGGCGCACCGGCCCTCCTGTTCGGGGATCCAGCGCAGTAGTGAGCCTTCGGGCGCGGCGTCGACGGTGCCACGCCCCCATACCGCCACCAGTGCGTCACCCACCGCGGCTTCGACTCCGGTCTTCCATTCGCGGTACCGGGCGTTGACGCGCTGCGTCACCTCGTCGTCGCTCTCGTCGAGCAGCGCGTCGTAGACGCGCTCCCGCAGCGGCAGCGCGAGGCCGCGCACGAGCTCGTCGACGAGCTCGTCGGGCGCCGGACGATCCTCCGCGGTGCCGGTGACGGCGATGGCGGCGCTCGATGCGGCCGCGTCGAGCCCGGGCCGGATCGCGTCGGTCCAGCGCCCGATCTGGTCGTCGAGCGCGGGCAGCACCTTGTCCGGCGTCGTGCCGCCACGTTGCTTGCGCAACTCGTCGAGGAGCTCGTTCTGCTCGTCCTGCACGTGGCGCTTCACCTTGCGGACGAGGTCCCGTTGCAACCGGTCCAGCACGAGGTCGCGCTCGCGCACCACTGCGGCGTCACCATTCCGCTCCGGAGGCTCCTCCGAGGCCGCGGCCCCCGCTTCGAGATCGTGGCGCTCCGACTTGCCGTTGCGAGCGACGGCCTCGGGCGGGAGGTCGTCGTGCGCCGGCACGCCTGCCGCGGCCGCGTCCTCCCGGCCGGCCCGCAGGCGGGCGAACAACGCGTCGACGTCGCGCAGATCACGCTCGGGTCCGGGTGCATGTTCGCCCGGCGACGGTTCGGGTGCCGTTGCCGTGCCGGACGAAGCGACATCGGTGCCGGGCTCGGGAGCCTGCGGCGCGCTCTCCGCGCGCGCCACCGCTGCGAACACGGCGGACTCGACTGCGGTCGTGTCCGTGTCGAGCGCGGCCGCCTCCGTCTCCTGGGACGCAGCCGCCAGTGCGGCCGCGCCCTCGGCGTTGCTCAGCGCGTCCGCCGCCTCGACCAGCGTGCGGTGGACGACGCGGTACGCGTCGAGCAACGCGTCGCGACCGGTTCGGAGCGCGTCGACCTGGGCCTGCAAGGTCGCACGGCGACGCGAGAGATCGGTGAGCACGCGCTCACGGACCGCGAATGCCTCGGCGACCATGTCACGACCCTGGTTGCGCGCGGTCTCCCGAACGGTCTCGGCCTCGTGCTCGGCCTCGTCGCGCAACGTGCCGATCTCGGTCTCGGCGTGCGTGCGTAGCGCGGCGAGCTCGCTCTCGACGTCGGCGCGACGGGCAGCGATGCCCTCCTCGGCTTCGCGGCGCAGCGCGCCGCACTGCGCTTCCGTCGTCTCGCGGAGCCGTTCGGCTTCCTCCTGCGACTCCTGCTGGAGCGCGGCGGCGCGTTCCTCGGCCTTGCGTCGGATGTCGTCGCCGGCCTCCTGTGCGGAGCGCAGCACGCGCGCCGTCTCCTCACCGAGCGAGTCGAGCAGTTGCTGCTCCGTGGGCGGCGGCGGGTTCCGCAGCCGATCTTCCAGCTGTTCGACCCGCGCCGCGAGCTCCCGCTCACGGTCACGCAGCGCGCCAAACTCGTCGGCGACCCGCTTGAGGAAATTGCGGACCTCGGTCTCCGAGATGCCGCGGAACGCGTTCGCGAACCCACGGTTGACGATCTCTTCGGGTGTGAGCCGGGTCGAGCTTCCGATGGTTCGGCGCGGCAGCTCCACGTCGGCCATGCTCGCCACCCCCTCTCAACCGGTCCGCCTGTCCCTCAATGCTATTGGCGGGCTCGGCGCGGTTGCCGGACCCACCCACCCTCGACGATCACGGCAGCGCTACGGGTGGAACGGTCGTGGTCGAAGGCGCGGGAGGAATCGGTGCTCCACCCGCGTCGTGCAACGCGCGGAGCGCGTCGTCGACCGTCCGCACGCCGACGACCTTCATCGAGCCCGCGTGGGCCCGGGCGTCGCGCACCTCGTCGACCGGCACGATGAAGAGCTTTGCCCCCGCGCGCCGCGCGGTCGCGGCCTTCTGGGCGACTCCGCCGACGTCGCCGACACTCCCGTCGAGCGCGATGGTGCCGGTGACGGCGACATTGCGGCCGCCCGTGAGGTCGCCCGGTGTGAGCTTGTCGAGCAACGTGAGCGTGAACGCCAGGCCCGCCGACGGCCCCGTGACGGGCCCCGGGTCGATCGTCACGTCGACACCGGGCGGGAACGAGAATTTCGCGTCGTCGGACGGCGTGATCCCGACGAGCGGCATCCCCTTGAGCGGCCCGTTCCTCGCCACGACGGTGCCGACGGTGACGTCGCGTCGAGCGCTCGCACGCTCGATCGTGAACCTCACGGGTTGGCCCGGCCGGCGCGCCCGCACCAGCGGGCCGACGTCGGCCGCCTTGGCCACAGGCTTGCCGTCGACCGCGAGGATGTGGTCGCCGACGCGGAGCCTTCCGCACGCGGGCGAGCCGGGCGCTACGTCGAACACGATCACCCCCGTGCTGTTCGCGCCGACGTGATACCCGAGTCGCGCGAGTGCGACGGTCTTGGCCGCTTGTTGCGAGTCGGTCATCGCCATGACGTTCTGACGATCGTTCTCGGGCCGTGACAGACAACCCAGCTCGTTCTTCTCGGGCCGCACGTCCTGATCGGAGCTGAGCCACCCGACGAGCGTGCGGTACACGTTCGGCCGACCGTTCGTCACCGACACGGTGAGGAAGAGCAGCGCGCCGCGGTGCGGATAGGTCGGCACGCCCCGGACCTTGACGACGCGGTCGACTGGTGTCGCACTGCCGGGCGAGATGACGACGTAGGGCAGCTTGACGAACACGCCCGCGACCGCGACGACGAGGACGATCGCCGCGATCGTGCCGAGGACCCGATTGCGTGTCCGTCCGCGCCTCGGTGGCGGAGTCCATGCCGCTGACGGTGAATCGGACGACCGCGACGTATCGGGCACGCCACTCGTCATGAAGCCGGGTTCTTCTCACACACGACGACACCTCATTTGGCCCGCACCCGGCTCGTGCGGTCCAGACTGCCACGGCACCGGCGCCCGACGCGCGCGAGAGGTACGTTCCGCGCCGTGGGTGACCTCGACGAGCTGAGGTCCGACGATGCGGTCAAGCGGGCCGCCGCGGCCGTGACACTCGGATTGAGCGGTTCGCTCCCGCGAGGCGCGGCTGCGGTGCTCGACGGCCTCGCGCGCGACGACGGCGACCCTCGGGTCCGCGCCGGCGCGCTCGGTGCGCTGGTGCGCGCGGCAGGGGCACGGCGCGCACGGGCAGCATGGCGGCGCAGCGCGGGCGACCGCGATCCTGCGTTACGGCGCCGCGCCGCCGAGCTCGCCCCGACGCTGCGGGGAGGCGCTCCTGTCGGCACGGTCGTCACCTTGCTCGGCGACGAGGATCCCGGCGTGGTCGAGGCCGCGGCGTGGGCGCTCGGGGAACTGGGCGAGCCTGCACGTGCACGCGGGGCTGTCCCCGCACTCGTTCGCGCCTGCGGCGAGCACCCGGACCCGCTCGTGCGCGAAGCGGCCGTCGCCGCGCTCGGCGCGCTGGGTGATCGTCGCGGCCTCGACGCGATCCTCGCGGCCTGCGAGGACCGCCCGGCGGTCCGCCGCCGGGCCGTCCTCGCCCTCGCCCCCTTCGAAGGCAGGCAGGTACGAGCCGCCCTGGAACGAGCCAAGGCCGACCCTGACTGGCAAGTCAGACAAGCCGCCGAAGACCTCACCACCTGAACAAAACAAGCGGGTCCGCGCCCGGGTCGTCACCGCGCGCAGACATCCATGGCGCGTACCCGAAGGCGGAGGCGATCCGCTTCCGCGGAACGTTCGCCTACTGGCGCCTGGAGCGGAAGCGGATCGCCTCCGCTCTCAAGTCTGCGCGCGGCCCATGAACATGTCCTTCAGGCGGTCGAACGACTCGAGACAGCGGCCCGCGCCGAGCACCACGCATTCGAGCGGCGCGTCGACGAGATGGACCGGCAGCGCGGTCTCCTCGGCGATGCGCCGGTCGAGGCCGCGCAGCATGCTGCCGCCACCGACGAGGTGAATCCCTTGGAGGATGAGGTCCTGCGCGAGCTCGGGCGGCGTCTGCGCAAGGGCGCGCACGACCGCGTCGCAGATGGCGCGCACGTGCTCCTCGATGGCGTCGCGCACTTCGTCGGGCGAGAGGATGATCGTCTTCGGCAGGCCCGTCATGAGGTCGCGGCCGCGCACTTCGGCCTTGAATTCGTCGTCGAGCGGGAAGGCGGAGCCGATCGCCAGCTTGATCTCCTCCGCTGTGCGCTCACCGATCGCGATGCCGTACTCGCGGCGGACGTACGACTGGATCGCGGCGTCGACGTCGAAGGACCCGACACGCACGGCTTCGAGCGCGACGATGCCTCCGAGTGAGATCACTGCGACCTCGGTCGTGCCACCCCCCACGTCGACGACGAGGTTGCCGAGCGGTTCGTGGATCGGTAGGCCCGCACCGATCGCGGCCGCCATCGGCTGTTCGATGAGGTACGTGGCCGCGGCTCCGGCGCGACGAGCGGCCTCGAGCACCGCGCGTTGCTCGACGTGCGTGATTGCGGACGGCACGCAGATGAGCACTCGCGCGCGGTACAGGCGTGACACGCCCGCGCGCTGGAACAGCAGGCGGATCATGCGCTGGGTGATCTCGAAATCGGTGATCGCGCCGCCACGCAGCGGACGCACGGCGACGATGTAGCCCGGCGTGCGACCGATCATCTGCCACGCCTCGTGACCCATCGCGAGCACGTCCTGCGTGCGGCTGTTCAGCGCGATGACGGTCGGCTCGTTGAGGATGATGCCCTGACCGCGCGAGTAGACGAGCGTGTTCGCGGTGCCGAGGTCGATGGCGAGGTCCCTAGCCAGCGCGCCGCGCTCCGGTGTGGCGGGAGCTTCGGGACGTGCGCCGCGTCATGCGGTCGTCGGGTGGCGCGAGTGCGTCGAGCCCTCGGGCGAACTCGTCGATGCTGGATTCCATGGACGTGGGCCGGCGATTGCGAACCACGATCCATGCGATGCCGACGATGCTCAGGATCGCCACCATCGCCAAGTACTCCACTGTCGGCTCCTCAGCTCAGGTGACCGCGCGCAGCGGATGATCGCTCGTCGCCCAGTCGGAGCCGCCGCGCCAGTGCTCGCGCTTCCAGATCGGGACCGTCTCCTTCAGCGTGTCGATGCAGAAGCGGGCCGCCTCGAACGCGTCGGCCCGGTGCGGTGTCGAGACGACCACCGCGACGGACACGTCCGAGAGGTCGAGATCGCCGGTACGGTGCAGCAGCGCCAGCCGTTGCACGACGGGCCACCGCCGTCGAGCCTCCGCGGCGACGTCGCGCAACGCGCGCGCCGCCTGCTCTTCGTAGGCCTCGTAGCTCAAGCCGACCACGCCGTCGCGTCCCTCGGAGTGGTCACGCACGACGCCGAGGAAGCACACGATCCCGCCGCTGCCGGGCGTCGTGACCCAACGAAGTGCTTCGTCGACCGGGAGCGGTGCGGTACCGAGGGCGACCCAGTCGTGGCTGCTCGCCGGGGGTGTCAGCACGCAGCCATTGTAGGGACCGACCAGCTCGACACGCCCGCTCGGCCCGCCGCGATGGCAGGGCGCGCGCGGCCGATTCCGCCGTAGTGGTCGGTACACTCGCCCGTCATGTCGGCCGGAAGCCCCGAAAACGAGGGCGAGGGCAGGCCGAGCGGGTCACCCCCGGATCCGATGGACCGGCCGTGGATTCACCCCGCCGAGCTGGGTGCCCGCATGCGCAGCGCACGTTCGCTTCCGGCCCGCGCCGGTCGTGAATGGCTCGTGGGGCTCGTCGCCGGCGCGGTCGGCGCGATGGTCACCGTGGGCACTCTTGCCGCGTTCGGCGGGTTGGATCGCACGACCCGCATCACCCAGACCGCGAAGGAACGCCGCGCCGACAACGCCGAGCTCGTCGCGCGAGTCGTCGCGCAGGCGGGGCCGAGCGTGCTCGGAGTCACGGTCGCGGGCGCGACGGGCACGGGCTCGAGACGCGCATCGGCCGTCTGCATCGAGAAAGGTCTCGCACTGACGAGCGCGGACGTTCTCGACGGCGGCGGCTCCGTGCAAATCTCCACGGTCGACGGCCGTGCTACGGACGCCAGCATCGTCGGCATGGACCCGGTGACGGATCTGGCGTTGCTGCGCTTCGCCGATCTGACGGTTCCGGCGATCCAGATGGGCTCGGCCGACTCCCTCCAGGTCGGCCGGCAGGTGATCTCGGTCGGCGTCGGCCGGGTCGACCAGCACTGGGTGAGCACCGGGGTGATCTCCTCGCTCGACGGGCTCGTGGAGGCCCGCCCGGGGCGGACGCTCGCCCAAATGGTGCAGACCGACAACACCGTCTCGTCGGAGGCCGGGGGCGGTGCCCTCGTCGACCAGTCCGGGGTGCTCATCGGCGTGCTCAGCGCCGTTCATGCCCAGTCGGGCGGTCTGGCCACGCCGGTGAACGTCGTGGCCGAGGTCGCCGAACAACTGCGGGGAACGGGCAAGGCGCAGCACGGGTGGCTCGGCGTCGCCGGGTCCGACCACGAGGGCAGCCCGGGCGGCGTGGACGTGACCGCCGTCGTGCCACTGAGTCCGGCCGCCGCGGCCGGCCTCGCGCCCGGAAACGTCATCACGCGTGTCAACGGTCACGCGGTCGACGGCATGGGGCAGCTCATGGCCGAAGTGCGCCGCCGGCGGCCGGGCGACACCGTGGACCTCACCATCGTGCAGGCCGGCACGTCGAGATCGGTCGTGGTGGCGCTCGCGGACTGGACCGACACGCCGTCCACCGCGGTCGCGCCCCCCACAACTGTGGGGAAGCTGACGACGTCGGGATGACCCCGCTCCACACGAGGCCGCCCGACGGGCCTGGGCGCCTTCAGGTCCGTCACGGGCCCTATGCGACAATGGAGCTGTCATGAGCCAACGCACGGAACCCGGCGAACGCACCGAGCGGGTCGAGGAACTTCACGATCTCGACCGTGAGTTGCTCAACGCGGTTCAGTGGAACTTCCCGCTCACCGAGCGACCCTACGCGGCGCTCGCCGAGCGCCTCGGCGTGACGGAGGGTGCGATCCGCGACCGCGTCGCGCACCTCAAGGACGTCGCCGTGCTGCGGCAGCTGTCGGCGATCTTCGACACGCGCGCACTCGGCTACAACTCTGCGCTGGTCGCGGCGAAGATCGACCCCGATCGCGTCGACGAGGCCGCGGCGGTCGTCAGCGCGCATCCGGGTGTGAGCCACAACTACAAGCGCAACCACGCGTACAACCTGTGGTACACGATCGCGGTTCCCCCGGGCGCCTCACTCGACGCGCACGTCGACACGTTGCACGACGAATCGGGCGCGTTGGTGACGCGGAAGCTGCCGACACTGAAGCTCTACAAGATCGGCGTCAAGCTCGACATGACAGGAAACACCGCGGCCGACGCGCGCAGTGAGGTGCTCGAGCACGAGAAGCCGGAGCGGCGCCCCGACATGCCGGCGCCTGATCTGAGCGATCTCGAGGTCGCCGCGATCCGCGTCGTGCAGGAAGACCTACCGCTCGTCGAGCGACCGTTCGCCGTCCAGGGCGAACAGATCGGGTGCAGCGAGCGCGACGTGCTCGACATGTTGCAGTCGTTCAAGGACCGCAAGCTGATGCGACGCTTCGCGGCCGTGATGAACCACCGGAACGCGGGCTTCAAGGCGAACGCCATGGGAGTGTGGGCCGTTCCCGACGATCGGCTCGAGGAGCTCGGTCCCGCGATGGCCGGCTTCGCAGCAGTCAGCCACTGCTACCGGCGGCCTACGTACGACGACTGGCCCTACTCCGTGTTCACGATGGTCCACGGGCGCAGCGCCCGCGATTGCGAAGCGACGATCGAGGCGATTCGCGCCGAGACCGGTGTGGACGAGTACGCGCTGCTCTGGTCGATCAAGGAGTACAAGAAGGTGCGCGTGCGCTACTTCACGCCCGATTGGGGCGAGTGGTCGGCGACGCACCTTCCCGCGGTCAACCCGTCGTAGCGCCCGTCAGCCGGCGCGCGAGCGACGGCGCCGGACGCCCCAGGCCGTCACGCCGACCGCGAGGGCACCGGCGATCGCTCCCACAGCTGCAAACACGCTGCGATCCGATCGCAGCGAGTCGGAGGTCTCGAGGATCGTGTCCTCGTTGGTGTGCGACGGGGCCCAGCCCGCGGCCCGGAGCCGGTCGTTGGCAACGACCCAGGAATGCACGACGTACGGCACGATGGACGGTGGCACGTCGCCGATGCCGAGCGACCATGCCCGCCGCAACAACGCCGTGACGAGCCGGGTCGGCAGGGCGGGAAAGAAGCGCCGGGGCATGAGCTCGAGCGCCCCCTCGGGTGACAGCCACGAGTCGGAGGCGACGTTGTACGCGCCCGGAAGCGGCGTGCGGACAGCGAGCGCGACCGCCGAGGCCGCGTCGTCGACGTGCGTGACCTGCACCGGCGGCGCGGCGCCGCGGATGCGAAGTGCGGGCCGGCCCGCGACGAGACGTGCGGGGAGTTGCCGCCGGTCGAGCGCGGCGCTCATCACGGGAGCGAGCCGCAGCACGGTGACCACTGCGCCCGGATGCTCGTCACGCCATTCACCCAGCATGCGCTCGACTTCGGCCGCGTGCACGGCCGGGAGGAACTCCGGGTTGGGGCGCAGCGGCGCGTCCTCGGTGAGCGGCACGGGATTGTTGGGCCAGGCGCCGTAGACCGCCGCGGTCGACACGCGCACGATTCGCTGGACGCCCGCCGCGGCGGCGGCTTCGAGCAGCCGGCGCGTCGCGTCGACGTTGACCCGTGTCATCAGCGCTTCGTCCGCGATCGAGTCGGGCCACGAAGCGAGGTGCACCACGACGTCGACGCCGTCGAGCAGCGGCTTCAACTCCGTGCTCGCGAGGTCGACGCGGTGGAACTCGAACCGGCGGCAGCGCCGCGCCGGCTCGCGAACGTCGAGGCCGACGATCCGCTCGATATCGGGGTCGGGGTCGAGCAACGGCAGCACGTGCTGACCGATGAGACCGGAGACACCCGTGATGGCGACGCAGACCATGGTCCATAGACTGACCGCGTGGGCGACGTACCTCAACCCGGCGGCGGCGAGCCCGACGACGAACGCGCCGGGTTTCCCTTCGGTGCCGGAGGATTGGGTGCCGGGCCGTTCGGCCCCGGTGGGTTCGATCTGTCGCGCATCGACATGGCGCAGATGATGCGCATGCTCCAGTCGGCGGGCCCCGTCAACTGGGAGGTCGCGTCGCAGGTCGCGACATGGGTCGCGACGAACGGCGAACCGGAGCCCGAAGTCCCCGAGAGCACGCGTGAGCAGATGGAAGAGCTCGCGAGCGCGGCGCGGGCCCACGTGGTCGCCGAAACCGGGCTCACCACCGCGTTCCAAGCCCCCGTGCAGACGGTGAACCGCGCCGGCTGGGCCACCCTCCATGCCGGGGCGCTGCGCCGTGTGCTCGAGTCACTCGCGCGAAACCTCGAGGATGCGATGGCCGCCGCGCAGGCCGCGGAGGACCCCTACGATGCCGCCGAGGCGGGAGCACCGGAACCGGGGCAGCCGGATCTCGGTGCGCTGCTCGGGCTCCCCCCGGGCACGGACCCGTTCGGACGTCTGCTCACCACGCTTGCCCCGGTGCTGCTCGGCGTGCAGTCCGGATCGATGATCGGGTATCTGGCGCAGCACGCGCTCGGCCGCTACGACCTGCCACTCCCGGCCGGCGACGCGCCGAGCCTCGCGTTCGTCGCCCCGAACCTCGACGCGTTCGAGCAGGAATGGTCGCTGCCACGCACGGACCTCCGGTTCTACGTCGCGCTGCACGAGGTACTGCACGCCGCGCAGCGTCTCGTGCCGTGGGTACAGGAGCGGCTCGTGAGCCTCGCCATCGAGTACGTCGGCGCGTACGAGCTCGACCCCACCGCGTTCGAGAGCCGCTTCGGCGACATCGATCCCACGAACCCGGAATCGCTTGCGTCGATCGCGTCACAACCCGAAGCGCTGCTCGGCGCAATGCAGTCCGACCGTCAGCGCGACGTGCTCCGACGGTTGCAGACGTTCACGTCGGTGCTCGAAGGCTACGCAGACGTCGTGCTCGACCGCATCGGCGAACGCTTCATCTCGTCGTACGGTCAGATCCACGAAGCGATGAAACGTCACCGCCTCGTGCGCGGCGAGGCCGACCGGTTCATCGAGGGCCTGCTCGGTCTCCGCCTCGAGCGCGAGCACTACGAGCGCGGCGAGGCGTTCTGCCGTGGCGTGATCGAGCGTGCCGGTGCCGAGGGCCTCAACCGGCTCTGGGAGCGCGAGGCGATGGTGCCCACACCGGCCGAGCTCGAGGCGCCCGGTCTGTGGCTCGCCCGAATCGAGCTCCCCGACAGTTGAGCGGTCACGTTTGTCGCACTCGTACACCGACGGTCGAACCTCCGGTGATCGTCGACCGGTGATCGTCGACCCGTCGGACCCCGACACGGAACGAAAGGATGGTCGCGGCATGACGGACACCACACGGGTCGGCGTGCTCGGTGCGGGTGTGATGGGCGCCGGCATCGCGCAGGTGGCTGCCACCGCGGGGTACGAGACCGTCTGTTACGACGTCGATGCCGGCGCGCTGAACCGGGCGCGTGAGATCACGACAACCGGACGCTACGGGTTCGAGCGCGGGGTCGAGCGCGGCAAGCTCACCCGGGAAGAGGCGGAACGAGCGAGTGAACGTCTCTCGTTCACGAGCAACTTCGACGAGGCCGCGGCCACCGATCTCGTCATCGAGGCGATCCCCGAACGACTGGACCTGAAGGTCCGCGTCTTCCGCGACCTCGATCGTGCAGCAGCTCCGGAAACGATCCTGGCGTCGAACACGTCCGGGTTCCCGATCACCGCGCTGGCCGCCGCGACCGACCGGCCCGATCGCGTCGTCGGGTGGCACTGGGCGTCACCGGCGCCGGTCATGCGCCTCGCGGAGATCGTCCGCACGCGCGACACGAGCGACGCGACGGTGGACGCGATCACGCGAGTCGCGACCGCGTGTGGCAAGAACCCGGTGGTCGTGCGCGACGCGCCCAACGCCTGGGGCTTCGTCGCGAACCGGGTGTACTTCGCGATGATCGCGGAGGCTCAGCGCGTCGTCGCCGCCGGCATCGCCACAGAGGAACAGGTCGACCGGCTCATGATGGATTGTTTCAACTGGCCCGCCGGACCATTCGGAATGGTGAAGGGCGCCGGCTCCGGCTGGTCGTAGGAAGACCCGGCGCGGCTCAGAACCACGTCTGCGAGTAGGGCAACGGGTCGACCGCGAACATCGCGTCGGCGCGGGCGAGCGCTCCCGTGACGCTCTCTTCGACCAAGCCCGCACGGGCCAGCTCTCCGGCTCGAACACCGCCGAGGAACATGCTCGCGAGCTCGGTCGTATGACAGGTCAGGTCGGGAGCGGCACTCGTACGCGCGCACTGCGCGCCGTCGGGGCCGCCCGTCAGCCGGAACCGTCCACCCGCACCGGGGCGGAACGCGTCGTGCACTTCGAGCACGAGCTCACCCCCGACGGCGTACCGCCGCGAGGCCAGTGCGGCGGCGACGTCGACGAACCGGGCCCAGAGATGGTCGTGCAGCCGCACGACCGTTTGGCGGCGCGACTCGCGCAGCATCCAACGCAGTGGTTCGTCCACGGGCGAGTTCCACGTCCGGATGGTCTCGACGAGGTCCACGTCGGCGATGTAGCGCCACAACGCACGACGCGCTCCCGCGGAGGTCGTCGTCAGCTCGCGCACACCCAACCGGTTCCGCGGGATCCCGTTGTCCCAGTTGTGCTCGATGCCGTAGGTGACGTAGCCGTCGAGCTCGCCGGTCGAGGCCTCGTGCACCACGTGGAACGACGTACCGGAACCCACCTTCGACTCGTCGAAGTTGAAGTACTGACTCGGCCACCACGACTCCGGCCGCGAGATCGCTCCCGGCTGGGCGCGGCGCGCGCGTTCGAAGATCTCCGGAAGCACCTTGCGCGCGTCGTCGTCGCCGATCAACCGGCACCGTCCGTCGACGTTCACTTCTGAAAGGAACGCACTGTGGCCGCGGTCGAGCTCGAGCGACGAGTGCAACGTCGCGACGCCGTACCCGAACCTGCGGTAGATGGTGCCTTCCGAGGCCGTCAGCACCGCCGTCGATTCACCGCGCGCCTCGGCGTCGTCGAGCTGCTGTTGCATGATCGCGGTGAGGATCCCGCGCCGGCGGTGCGTCGGCAGCACACCGATCGCGCTGACGGCCGCGGTCGGCACGGTCGCGCCACCGGGCAACGTCAGCTCGAGCGAGTAGATGCGCCCCGTACCGACGACTTCGTCGCCGTCGAACACGGCCAACGTGCGGTCGAGCTCTCCGGTGGCCCACGCGGGGTGCTCTTCACCAGGCCATCGCTCGCCGAACGCCGTGAACTCGGCCCGGGCGAAGTCGTCGAACTCCTCGGGAGCGATCGGACGGAGGAAGTAGCTCATCGTACGTTTGTACCGCGCCCGACGAGCCCGGCGAGCCGGAATTACGCGCTGCCGGGCGCCGGATCCGGACGGTCGGGCGGCGTGGGTCCAGGCGGGAGCGCGCGACGTGCCTGCGCACGCGTCGACCGCAAGCTTCCCGCGTACGAGAGCCCGGCGAACCCGAGCACGAGCGCGAGCACGAAGAAGCCGAGGCGGCGGGTGATCACGCTGTACAGGGCGACGGGTATCAGCGCGCCGAGCACCCACACCAGTTGAAACCGCGTCTCGAACCGCGCGAACGCGCGCCCCCGCATCTCGTCGGGACCATCGCGCTGCAACAGGCTGTCGAACGCCAGCTTCCCGCCCCCCGCACCGAACGCGAGTGCAGCCGCGGCGACGGCGAGCATCAACCGCGTACCGGAGCGGGCGGCGAACAGCGCCACGATGGCCGGCGCGAGCAGCGAACCCGCGAGGATGGTCTCCTCGCGCACGCGCCGGCGCAAGAGCGGCGCGACGACGACACCGAGCAGGCCCCCGCCCGCGCTCGCGATCAGCACGATTCCGTACCACAGCGCGCCTTCGTTGCTGCGCTTCAGCGAGAACGCGGCGAAAAACGTGAGAAAGCCGACCGCGCCGCGCAAGACCGCCATTGCCGTGGCCCCGAGCGTGATGCTGGGAATGGCCAGCTCCGAACGTTCGACCGTGCGCTCCGCAGGGGCGACAGAACGCGCCTTGTCGATGCGCAGCGACAGCACCGCGCCGACGGCGAACACGAGCATCGCGAGATAGAGCGACCACTCGCCCCCGAACAGCTTCAGGATGGCCGCCGCCGGCAGGCCACCGACGAGGCTCGCCAACACCGAGATGAGCGCGAGCCGGGAGTTCGCCTCGACGAGCTCCTGCTCGCTGCTCACCGTGGTCGGCACGAGCGAGCTCTTGGCGACGGACTCACCCTTCGAGAGCACGAGCGCTCCGAACGCGAGCGGGAACAGCAAGAGCCCGTGCAGGTGCTTGGCCATGAAATAGACGATGACGGCACGACCCGCGCAGCTGAGGAAGACGAGCAGCCGGCGGCCGCCGCGGGTGCGGTCCAGCGCGGGCCCGATGATCGGCGCGACGACGGCGAACGGCGCCACCGTGAGGAGCAGGTACAGCAGCACCTTGGGCCGGGCCGCACCGGGCTTCAGCGAGAAGAAGATCGACCCGGCGAGCGCGACGGTGAGACACGCGTCGCCGATGACACTCGCTGCGTGAGCCATCGCCAGCCGGCCGAACGGCGTGGTCTCGTAGTCACGCAGCTGACGGGACATCGCGGCACCATCGTCGCGCCCGCTGCCGGCCGAGGCGCTCACGCCGGCACTCGCCCGGCCGTTCCGCTGCGCGTCATCTGTCGTTCATCCGCGCGCCAGATGCCCCGCGTCGGAGTGGCCGCGGACGGGCGGGCAGAGAATGTCGGCGTTCTGGTCGAAGGTGCACCCCGGTACGATTCCCGTATGCCGCCGCTCGAGTCACCTGTGCATGCCGTGACAGCGGAGGGTGAGGAGTCGCGGTTCCTCAACCGCGAGCTGTCGTGGCTCGACTTCAACGCGCGGGTCCTCGCGCTGGCCGAAGATCCGGCGGTGCCACTGCTCGAGCGGGCGAAGTTCCTCGCGATCTTCAGCCAAAATCTCGACGAGTTCTTCCAAGTCCGCGTGTCGGGACTGCAGGAACAGCTCGCAGCCGGTTTGCGCTCGCGCTCACCGGACGGCCTCGACCCGCTCGGACAGTTGCGCGCAATCCGCGCCCGCGTCGAAGAGCTCGTCTCACGGCAGGCTGCGATCTTCACGAAGGAGATCGTTCCCGCCCTGGAGGACGTCGGCATCAGGTTCTGGCGGTGGGACGAGCTCTCCGACGACGATCGAGCGCGGCTCCACAGCGTCTTCGAAGAGCACGTGTTCCCGGTGCTGACACCCCTCGCGGTGGACCCCGCGCATCCGTTCCCGTACATCTCGAACCTGTCGCTGAACCTTGCCGTCATGGTGCGCGACCCGAAGACCGGTGACGAGCGATTCGCGCGCGTCAAGGTCCCCCCGATTCTGCCGCGATTCGTGTCGCTCGCCGACGGGCGTGGGTTCGTGGCACTCGAACAGTTCATCGCCGCCCACCTCGACGTGCTGTTCCCGGGCATGGAGATTCTCGAGAATTACCCGTTCCGGGTCACGCGCGACGCCGACTTCGAGCTCGAGGACGAGGGCGAAGATCTGCTGGAGGCGATCGAGAGCGTGCTGCGGCGGCGCAGCAAGTTCGGACACGCGGTACGGCTCGAGGTCGACTCGCACATGTCCGAGGAGGTGCTCGGCCTGTTGTGCCGGGAGCTCGATCTGTCCGAACACGACGTCACCGTCGTCGACGCGCCGCTCGACCTCGGTGGGCTGTGGGCATTGCACGGCCTGAGCCGCCCCGAGCTGCGCGACGAGCCGTGGACCCCCCAGACCCCCGCCGTTCTCGGCGGCACCGCGGAACGCTCGCTCGACATCTTCCGCCTCCTCGAGCAGGGCGACGTGCTCGTACACCATCCGTACGACTCGTTCGCCACGTCGGTCGAGGCGTTCATCGACCAGGCTGCGCGCGACCCGCACGTCCTCGCGATCAAGCAGACGCTGTACCGGACCGCGGGCCCCGAGAGCGGCATCGTCAAGTCGTTGATCTCCGCAGCCGAGGCCGGCAAGCAGGTCGTCGTGCTCGTCGAGCTCAAGGCCCGGTTCGACGAACAGGCGAACATCGAACGTGCACGCGCGCTCGAAGAGGCGGGTGCACACGTCGTCTACGGGCTCGTCGGCCTGAAGACCCACGCCAAGATCCTTCTCGTCGTGCGCCAGGAACCCGGCGGGATCCGCCGGTACTGCCACGTGGGCACGGGCAACTACAACCCGCAGACCGCGTCGCTGTACGAGGACATCGGGCTGCTGTCGGCCGACCCCGACCTGGGCGCGGACCTCACGGAGCTCTTCAACCATCTCACCGGCTACAGCCACGCCAGCACGTACCGCCGCCTCCTCGTCGCGCCCGGCACGATGCGCGCGGGCCTGATCGAACGCATCGGCCGTGAAGCGGCGAAGGGCGCCGCCGGTGCGATCACCATGAAGATGAACAGCCTCGTCGACCCGGACGTGATCGACGCGCTGTACGCGGCATCCCGGGCCGGCGTCGGCATCGACCTCGTCGTGCGCGGAATCTGCTGCCTCCGCCCCGGTGTGCCGGGGCTCTCCGACAACATCCGCGTGCGATCGATCGTCGGCCGGTTCCTGGAGCACTCCCGCATCTACCGCTTCGGCACGGGCGGCGACGACGCAGAGCACTGGATCGGTTCGGCCGACCTGATGCCGCGCAATCTCGATCGTCGCGTCGAGTCACTGATACCCGTCACCGACCCGCGTCTGCGTGCCCGCATCGACGAGATCCTCGCGATCAACCTCGCCGACGACGTCCTCGCCTGGGAGCTCGAGCCCGACGGCAGCTGGCGTCAGGTGCCGACGGTGGACGGAGTCGACACCCACCTCCGGCTCGAGGAGCTGGCAGTCGCGCGTGCACAGGCCACGGCAAGGGTCGCAGATGGCCGAGGATGAGGTCTTCGCCGCCGTCGAGCCGCGACGACCTCACGCACGGGCGCCGCTCGACGTACCGCCCGTCTCACCGGGCGCGCCGGCCGGTGTGGTCGTGCACGCGTCGATCGCAACCGCGGTCCGCACGCTGCTGATACATGAGCCGCAACTGCGCGACGGCATCGATGACGACGCGGTGCACCGCGCCCGCGTCGCGACACGACGACTGCGCTCGGATCTGCGTACGTTCACTCCGCTGCTGGAGCGCGACTGGGTGACGTGGACGACGGAGGAGCTCCGGTGGCTGGGCGGCTGTCTCGGTGAGGCGCGCGACGCGGACGTTCTTCTCGCGCGGATCGACGGTGCGCTGAACCGCGTGCCCGTGGCCCAGGTCGACCACGACGCACTGCTCGCGCCGCTCGCGCAACGACGCCAGACCGCCCGCCGTGCGCTGCGCGACGCGCTCCGAACCCGACGCTACGGTCGCCTGCTCGACACCCTGGAGGGCGCGGCGCGCCAGCCGCAACTGCGGGGTGCGGCCCACAAGCGGGCCACCAAGGTGCTCGCGCCACTGGTCGAGGACCGGTGGCGCGCGCTGCGGCACGAGGTGAAGCGGACGGGACGCTCGCCCGCGCCCGACCAACTGCACAAGATCCGGATCCGAGCGAAGCGGCTGCGCTATGCGGCGGAAGCGGCGAGCCCTGCGTTCGGCACGCCGGCCCGACGGTTCGCGAAGCGGATCGAAGAGGTACAGGAGCTCCTCGGAAACCATCACGACGCGGTCGTCGCCGCGGCGTGGCTGCGCGAGATCGGGTCAGAGGCCGACGCTCGCCTGGCGTTTCTGGCCGGCGAGATCGCGGGCATCGAGGAGGCGGAAGCGGCCGCGGTCACGCGCGCCTGGCCGGCGGCATGGAAGCAGGCCCGGCGCAAGCGACACCGGGCGTGGCTTTGACCGCGAGCGAGGGCAGCGGCACGGTGCTCGCCGCGGGTGGGGTCGTGCGCCGCCCGGGTGCCGGCGGCGACGAGATCGCGATCGTGCACCGGCCCCGCTACGACGACTGGAGCCTCCCGAAGGGAAAGCTCGAGCCGGGCGAGCCCGCGGAGGCCGGCGCGCTCCGCGAGGTGGAGGAAGAGACGGGGCTACGCTGCCGCCTCGGACCGGAGCTGTCGTCGACGCGCTACCGCGATCGCCACGGACGTCCCAAGCAGGTCCGCTACTGGATGATGGAGCCGATCGACGACACGGGCTTCGTCCCGAACCACGAGGTCGACGAACTCCGGTGGTGCCCGCCTGCCGACGCGGTCAAGGTACTGAGCTATCCGCATGACCGCCGGCTCGTCGAGGGTCTGCGCAAGTAGGACGGCATGAAGCACTTCGTGGTGCGACACGCAGATGCCGGCGATCGCCACCGCTGGAAGGGACGCGACGAAGATCGGCCGTTGTCGCGCAAGGGTCGCCGCCAGGCCGAAGCGGTCGCATCGCGCCTCCGCGACGAGCACATCGCCAAGATTGCGTCGAGCCCGTTCGTACGGTGCGTACAGACGGTCGAGCCGTTGGCCGAGCGGCTCGGTCTCCCGGTCGAGCTGGCGCCCGAGCTCGCCGAGGGGTCAGGCGCGACCGGGGTGCTGAAGCTGGCGATGAACGCCGACGACAGCACCGTCATGTGCACCCACGGCGACGTCGTCGATGCATTGCTCGAGCACCTGCGCGGCGAAGGCGTCGACCTCGGCAAGAAGCCGAGGTGCACGAAGGCCTCGACGTGGGTCCTCGACGTGCGCGCCGGCCGGGTCGTCGCCGCGACCTATCTGCCGGCTCCCGGCTGAGGTCGCCGCCTCGCGGATCACCGCCGGCAACCTCGCCGCAACCCGGTGCCGATAGGGTCGAGAGGTGCGCATCCTCGTGACGAACGACGACGGCGTCGGGTCGCCGGGAATCCTCGCGCTCACCGCGGCGCTCGCGGCGGACGGCCACGACTGTCTCGTCGTGGCGCCGAGCTCGGATCGCAGCGGCGCGAGCGCGGCGATCGGAGCGCTGCACCGTCTCGGGCCGATCCCCGTCGAGGAGATCTTCTGGCCCGAGCTGCCCGGCGTGCCGGTCGTGGCGATCGACCAGCCACCCGCGACGGCGGTGTACGCGGCCTGCCTCGGTGGGTTCGGTGATCCGCCCGATCTCGTCGCGTCCGGCATCAACCCGGGCCCGAACACGGGCCACCTCGTGCTGCACTCGGGCACCGTCGGCGCGGCGCTCACCGCAGCCGGCCTCGGGTTCCCCGGCCTCGCCGTCAGCATGGGTGTGGGTGACGACATGCACTGGGAGACCGCAGCGACGCTCGCGGCCGCGTGCGTCGACTGGGCGGCGGATCCCCATCGTGGCCCCCGTGTGCTCAACGTCAACGTGCCGAACTGTCCTCTGTCCGAGTTGCGGGGCATACGGGAAGCCCACCTTGCGCCGTACGGCACCGTGTGGGCGGGCTCGGCCGACACGAGCGGCGGACACGTCCAACTCGAGTTCAAGGGCAACGACGTCGCGGGCGACCCCGACACGGACCTCGCGCTCGTGCGTTCGGGATACGCGGCCGTCACACCGCTCTCCGGCATCGCGCGCGCCGACTTGTTGGGTGCCGCTGCGGCTGCGTGCAAGGCGCTCGAGGTGGGTGTGGATCACACCGCGTCGTAGACTCCGCACCTTCACACCTTGTCAGGAGAGGATCCGTGACGATCAACGCCGGCGACCGCGCGCCCGAGTTCACACTCAAGGACCAGAACGGCAACGACGTGAGCCTCGCCGACTACCGCGGCAAGCAGAACGTCGTGCTCGTGTTCTATCCCTTCACCTTCACGGGCGTCTGCCAGGGCGAGCTCTGCGAGCTGCGCGACGACCCGGCGTCGTTCGAAGCCGCCGACGCGCAGGTGATCGCGATCTCGTGCGACACCCGTCACGCGCAGGCACAGTGGGCACAGCAGCAGGGTTTCTCGTTCCCGGTGCTCAGCGACTTCTGGCCCCACGGCGCCACCGCGAAGGCGTACGGGGTGTTCAACGATGACCTCGGTTGTGCGAACCGGGCCACGTTCGTCATCGACAAGAGCGGCGACGTGACCGCGACGTTCTCGTCGGCGAATCTCGCCACGCCACGGGCGCGATCGGAATACGAAGCCGCGCTGGCGAAGTTGTAGCCCGGTCAGACCGGCTAAAGCTGCGGTCAGACCGCGGCTTTGGGTCGCTCGTAGCGATACCCCACACCCCGCACGGTCACGATGCGCTCGGGATGGCCGGGGTCGAGCTCGACCTTGCTGCGTAGGCGCTTCACGTGCACGTCGAGCGTCTTGGTGTCGCCGTAGTAGTTCGGGCCCCAGATGCGATCGATCAGCACGTCGCGAGTCAGGACGCGCCCGGCGTTCGCGAGGAGCAACTCGAGGAGCTCGAACTCCTTGAGCGGCAGAGCCACCGCGTCGCCGCGGATCGTCACCTCATGGCGACCCACGTCGAGGCGGACGTCGCCGATCTCGAGCACGTCTGCACGGTGGAGATCGTCTTCCTCCGCCGTCGGAACGCGCCGCAGGTGCGCGCGAACGCGGGCGATGAGCTCGCGCAGGCGGAACGGCTTCGTGACGTAGTCGTCGGCTCCGACTTCGAGGCCGACGACCGCGTCGATCTCGGCGTTTCTCGCCGTCACCATCACGATCGGCACGCGCGTCCCGCGGGCCCGAAGCTCGCGACACACGTCGACGCCTGACATCCGGGGCAACATCACGTCGAGCAGCACGAGCGACGGGCGGGCGGCTTCGAAGCGCTCGAGCGCTTCCATGCCGTCAGCGGCGACCTCGACGAGAAAGCCCTCGCGGCGGAGGGCCACCGCGAGCGCGTCGCGATAGGACTCTTCGTCGTCGACAACGAGAATGGTCGGCGGATCGGCCACGTCAAGACACCTTCAGGTTGGTGCCGCCGGCGTGCCGGCGTGCAGTCGGGAGGAACAACGTGAATGTCGACCCCTCGCCTTCGCGCGACTCCACCTTCACCTCACCGCCGTGCGCCTGCACGACGTGCCGCACGATCGACAGACCGAGGCCTGTGCCCCCGGTCGCGCGGCTGCGCGCGCGGTCCACGCGATAGAACCGCTCGAAGATCCGTTCGAGATCGCGCGAAGGAATGCCGATCCCGTGGTCGCGCACGGTCAACGCGATTCGGTCCCCGTCGACTCGACCGTCGAGCTCCACCGGCCGTCCCGGATCGGAGTACTTGATGGCGTTGTCGAGCAGGTTCGCGATCGCGCTCACAACCTGCCGCGCATCGCAGCGAACCACGAGATGGGGCGGCACGGGCGCCACCACGAGCGGGATACCGGCGAGATCCGCCGCCTCGCGCACATGGTCGACGGCGTCGTTCAAAAGGACGTGCACCGGCACCGGGTCGCGCGTCGGCGTCTCCTGGGCCTCGATGAGGCTGAGGTCGAGGAGATCGTCGATGATTCGCCCCAGCCGGTCTGCTTCGCGCACCATGCGCTCCGCGAGCTGCTGAGCGACGGTCGGGTCGTCGCCCATCGCGACGGTCTCGGCGAGCAGCGCGAGCGCGCCGATGGGCGTCTTGAGCTCATGCGTCACGTTGGCGACGAAGTCGCGGCGAACGCTCTCGATTCGGCGGGCCTCGCTGACGTCGCGGACGAACGCGACCGCCCCGATGACCTCGTCGTGACGCATCAGAGGGATCGACTCGACGAGCAACACCTGACGCGGTGGGCCGAAGAGCTGCAGCTCGCGGCGTGCGCTCTCGCCTTGACGGGCCCGGTCGAGGAGCTCGGTGATCACCTCGGCCGCGAGCGCGTCGGCGTGGCGCGGGTCGACGTATCGCTGTGCGGCCTCACTGCGCAGGACGACGTCGCCGTCCGTGTCCACGACGATCACGCCGTCGGGCGACGCCTGCATCGCGGCGGTCAACACATCACGCGCCCGTTCGGCCTCGCGGGCCTGCCGGTCGGCGTCAGTGGCGGCGCGTTCCAGCCGCGCGAACGCCGTCTCGACGCCGCCGTCGGACAGGCCGTCGACACCGAAACGATCGGCGCTGGCCTGGAGCTCTTTCCGCAGCGCCCGCTCGGTTCGCCACGCGACGAGGACGGCTGTAACCGCCACGACGAGTGCGACGGCGGCGATGGCCCAACTCATCGCGGCCCCGGATCACGATGCGCGCGGCGGCCGTGACGGGCGAACGTTGCTCGCGCGCTCACCGGCGACCTCCGCACCGCGCGGTCGACTCCGAACCGAACGTCGTCTCCAGAGGATCGTGGATCAGCCGAAGCGGCCAGTGATGTAGCCCTCCGTGCGCGGGTCGGACGGGTGCGTGAAGATCGTCGCCGTGCGGTCGAACTCCACCAGACGGCCCGATCGGCGCCCCGAATCGTCGACTTCGGTGGTGAGGAAGGCGGTGCGGTCGGAGACACGGGCCGCCTGCTGCATGTTGTGCGTGACGATCACGATCGTGTAGTCGCGCTTGAGCTCCTCCATGAGATCCTCGATGCGCGCGGTCGCGATCGGGTCGAGCGCGGAGCACGGCTCGTCCATCAGGAGGACGTCGGGCTGCACCGCGAGTGCACGCGCGATGCAGAGGCGCTGTTGCTGGCCTCCCGAGAGTGCGAGTGCGCTTCGCTTGAGCTTGTCCTTGACCTCGTCCCAAAGTGCCGCCTGCGAGAGCGCCCGCTCGACGGTCTCGTCCATGTTGCGACGCATCTTGTTGATGCGCGGCCCGTAGGCCACGTTGTCGTAGATCGACTTCGGGA
Organism: Acidimicrobiia bacterium; assembly: GCA_024281095.1. GTDB lineage: Bacteria > Actinomycetota > Acidimicrobiia > IMCC26256 > JAMXLJ01 > JAMXLJ01. Next base: position 24,664 of record JAMXLJ010000167.1, read on the forward strand.
ACGGGTTCGGGCGCTGGAACACCATGCCGATACGGCGTCGCACCTGTGCCGGGTCGACCTTGGGGTCGTACAGGTCCTCGCCGTGATAGCGCACCAGACCTTCGACTCTCGCTCCGGGAACGAGGTCGTTCATCCGATTCAGGCACCGGATGAACGTGCTCTTGCCACATCCCGACGGCCCGATGACCGCGGTGATCTCGTTCGACGCGATGTCGAGCGTGATGTCGCGCACCGCGACCGCGCTGCCGTACTTCACCGCGAGGTTGCGCACCTCGAACACGATCTCGGGCGCGAGCTCCGGCTGCTCCGGCTCGGCCTGCTCGACCGGCTCGGGGCCGCTTCGCGTCGTCCAGACCTCGCTCATCGAACGGCTCCCCGTGGGAATGATGGTCATGCCCGGCTCCGGCGGTCGAAGCGCGCCGCCACGAGGCGGGCGAGCAGTGTAAAGACGAAGACGATGACGATCAGTGTGAGGGCTGCTCCCCACGCGAGATCCTGCGCCGCCGTGAACGGCGACGTTGCGTTGCGGAAGATGAGGAACGGCAGGGCGACATTGGAACCATGGAACAGATTGGTGTTGGTCCGGGTGGTGAATCCGATCGCAAAGAGTAGAGGCGCCGTCTCCCCGGCGGCGCGGGCGATCGCGAGCAATGCGCCGCTGAGGACCCCGGGCACCGCCGCCGGCACGACGATCCGGCCGATCGTGGTGGCCTTCCGGCCTCCGAGGGCGTAGCTGGCGTCCCGCTGCTCGGCGGGCACGAGTCGCAGCACCTCCTCGGTGGTGCGGATGACCACGGGCAGCATGAGGCAACCGAGGGCCAGCGAGCCCGCGAATGCGCTCTGGTTGTGAAAACGAAGCACCCAGATCGTGTAGATGAAAAGCCCCATGACCACCGACGGCACGCCGGTCATCACGTCGGCGAGGAACCGCACGACGACAGCCGTGCGCCGATTTCCGCCGTATTCGTTCAGATAGATGCCACCGAGCACGCCGAGCGGCACAGCCATGAGCGTGGCGACGCCCACGATCAGCAGCGTGCCGACGATGGCGGGCCCGATACCGCCGTCCGCCGACCGGTCGATGATGGGCAGGTCTCTCGTGAGGAAGTCCCAGCTGATGATGCCCGCGCCGCGCTGCAGCACGTACCCGACGATCAGCACGAGCGGCACGAGCATGATGAGGAACGAAAGGATCATGAATCCGGTCGCGAGGCCGCTGCGCAACTGGCGGCTCCGATCGGACGACGTCAACATCGAGGCCGTCATCGCACCGCTCCCGTCGCTACTTCGTGCGCGGAACGGCTGACGATCCATCGGGCGAACACGTTCACCAGGAGTGTCAGCACGAACAGCGCCACGCCGAGGCCGATGAGCGCGGACCGATGGATGCCCGCGGCCTCACCGAATTGGTTCGCGATGACCGCCGCCATCGAGTCACCCGAGCTGAACAGGCGCGCGGTGATCTGGGCCGACGAGCCGATCACGAGTGCGACGGCGATCGTCTCACCAAGGGCTCGGCCGAGACCGATCATCACGCCCGCGACGACGCCGCTACGGCTGTGCGGGAGTACCGCGCCGCGGATCATCTCCCAGCGCGTCGCGCCGAGACCGTACGCGGCTTCCTTCTGCTCGCTCGGCACGGTCGCGAAGACGACTCGTGCGATCGACGTGACGATCGGCACGATCATGATCGCCAGGATCACGCCCGCGGTCATGATGCTGCGGCCCACGACCGGGTTTCCGCTGAACAGCAACCCGAACACGGGGACGCCGGAGAAGAAGTCGGCGACGTTCTGGTAGAAGCCCTGGACCGCCGGCGCGAACACGAGGATGCCCCAGAGCCCGTACACGACCGAGGGGATCGTCGCGAGCAGGTCCACGACGTAGATCACCGGGCGGCGGACCCAGTCGGGGGCCACTTCTGTCACGAACAGTGCGATGCCGAGGCTGACCGGCACACCGAGCGCCAACGCGATCACCGACGACACGACCGTGCCGTAGATGAGCGCGAGCGCACCGAACTTCATGTGCGCGGGGTCCCACGTCTTCGACCAGACGAACGACAGCCCTTGGAACTTGAAGGCCGGCCATGCCTCCTTCGTCGTCGACCATGCGATCAACGCGAGGATCACGAAGACGAGAAGTCCGGCGCCCAGCGCGACGTAACGGAACACCCGGTCCGTGGTGCGCCCGGTCGGGGCTCGGCCCTCGCCGAGCTTTTCCGGTGTGGGCGGCGGTGCGATGTCGATACTCATCCTGCGTCTCGTTCGTGCAGTGGCAGGGAGCGGGCGCGGGGGTTCGCCCGCTCCCATGCCACGGTCGTCACGGAATGACGATCTGGTTCAGTTGCGCCATTGCGGGCGTGAGGATCGACGCGGGCAGACCCGCGAAGTCCACGGAGCTCGCGAGACTCTGCCCGTCCGAGGACAGGATGTAGCCCAGGAACGCCTTGAGGTCGGTGCCCTTCGCGTGATCGGTCTGCTGCTTGTAGATCATGATCCACGTGGGCGAGGTGATCGGGTAGGCATCGGCGCCGCTCGCGTTGATCGGGTTGTAGCTGAGGTCGGGCGCCGGCGTGACTCCTGCGAGGGCCGCGGTCGCACCCGCGAGCGAGGCCTTCACGTAGTTGCCGGCCTTGTTCTTGACCTCGGCGAACGAGAGCCCGGCTGCCTTCGCGTCGGAGAAGTCGACGTACCCGACTGCGCCGCTCGTGCTCTTCACGATCTGCGCGACGCCACCGTTGCCGTTGCCGGCCTGCGTGCCCGAGGGCCACGCGACCGTCGTGTTCGCCCCGAGCTTCCAGACGCCCGGTGCGGCCGAGTTCAGGAAGGTCGTGAAGTTGTTCGTCGTGCCCGACGAGTCGGACCGGTGAACCACGGTGATCTTGGTGCTCGGCAGGTTGGCGCCCGAGTTCTCCGCCTTGATGGCGGGGTCGTTCCATGTCGTGATCTGGGCCTGGAAGATCTTCGCCAGCGTGTCGGCCGAGAGCTTCAGGGTGTCGACCCCGCTCAGGTTGTACGACACGGTGATCGGCGCGGCGACCGTCGGGAAGTAGAGCAGTGGTCCACCCTTGTACGTCGGCACGTCGGCCGCCTTCGGCAGCGCATCGGTGCCGGCGAAGTCGACGATCTGACCCGCGAGGTCCGTACGGCCCTTGCCGGAGCCGCCGCCCGCGTAGTTGATCTGCACACCCGAGTGGGCCTGCGTGAACTTCGCGATCGCGGCCTGGTCGTAGGCTTGCTGGAACGTCGAGCCGGAGCCGTTCAGCGTGGCACCCGGAAGCGCGGCTCCAGTCGTGCTGCTGCTGCTGGGCTTCGACTTCGAACTGCTGCCGCACGCGGCGGCCACCAGCACGAGCGCCACGAGCGCGCCGGCGAGCCGTGTGGTGCGGGCGGATACACGGAGCATGGTGATGGATCCTCCCCAGGATCGGTGACTGGTTCCCCCGTCGTGATGCGCCGCGAACGTATGGAGCCGCCTTAGCGGGGGGTTGTCCCCCGAGCATCGGAGAGGTGAACACCGGGTGAAGCTCGGGTGCCGGCCACCGGGGACTTGGGTCATCTCGCCCCGTTTTCCCACGAAACGGACGGCCAAAGCGGACATTTCGGTAGCGGCCGGGTGAACGAGAGGCGAACAGTGGGAGCACGCCCCGGCTCCCGCTCGCGGGCGGTTGCCGCCCGGAGGATGATGAACGAGCCGACGAGCGAGTTCGAGGAGATCGACGTGAGCACGACACCCGAGGCCCGCAAGAGCTTCCAGGAGGCGCTCGAGGACCTCCGCGCCGACGTGATCCGCCTCGGCGCGCTCACCACCGAAGCCATCGGCGGCGCCACGCAGTCACTCCTCGACGCCGACCTCGCGGCCGCCGAGAAAGTCATCGAGCACGACGACCTCGTCGACCACCTCTACCACTCGATCGAGGACCGCTGCTTCCTGCTGCTCGCCCGACAGCAGCCCCTGGCGTCGGACCTGCGGGCAGTCGTCACGGTCCTGCGCATCATCCACGAGCTCGAGCGGTCGGCCGACCTCATGGTCAACGTCGCCAAGACGACCCGGCGGATCTTCCCCCACCCGCTCGACCCGAAGGCCCGGGGCATCATCGACGAGATGGGCATCCAGGCCGCGAACCAGACCCGCATCGCCATCGACGCGTTCGCCGACGCCGACGGTTCACGGGCCGCCGCGCTCGCCGACATGGACAACACGATGGACGACCTGTCGAAGAGCCTGTTCCGCCACATCTTGTCGTGGGGAAACACCGACGAGGGCTCGATCCAGCAGGCCGTGCAGCTCGCGCTCGTGGCCCGGCACTACGAACGGGTCGCCGACCATGCCGTCACCATCGCCGAGCGGGTGCAGTTCATGGTGACCGGCATGCATCCGGGCGCGGAGCCGACCGACGAGGTGTTCGCCTGACCGGGATCCGACCGCGTTCTCGGGGCTACTCGGCCTCCTCGTAGCCGAGGTCCCACTCGAGAATCAGGCGCTCGCGCTCCGCGTCCCGGGCGACACGTTCGCGGTTGCGCCGGAACTGGGGGTCGTGCGGCGGCAGGAGCTGCAACCGGGCGAGCGCACGCTGACGGAACTCGTCGATCACCTGCCGGTCGCCGAAGACACCGTGCACGTCCCAGTGGGGCGACGTCGGGCCGAGGTAGACGATCTTGACGTGACCTTGGGGCGGTTGCTGTTCGAGCTCGTCGGCGTCCTGCATGCGGGAGCAGCCTACTGGGCGCCGTGAATCACCGGGTCCGCTCGCCTCCCGGCTCGCTCGCTCAGGTCTCCGCTCTTGCCGCCTGCGGCGGCGGGCCGCTCGGCCCCGCTTCCGCTCGCCTCCCGGCTCGCTCGCTCAGCCGAGGTTCTCGGGGCGCGCCGCGAGGGTGACGTCGATCGACTTGGTCGTGCCGCCGCGGTTGACCACGAGCGTGATCTTGTCGCCGGGGCGGTGGCCACGCACGGCGTTGCCGACGTCCTGGGCCTGCTTCACCTGGGTGTCCGCGACCTTGACGATCACGTCGCCCTGTTGCACACCGCCGTTGTCGGCCGGCGAATTGGGCTCGACGCGCTGCACCACGGCCCCGGTAGTCACCTTGAGGTTCAGCTGGTTCGCGATCGCCGGTGTGACCGTCTGGGTCACGACGCCGAGGAAGGCCGGCTGGATGATCTTCCCGGCTCGCAACTCGTCGACGATCGGCTTGGCCTGGTTGACCGCGATCGCGAAGCCGACGTTCTGGGCCTGTGAGGGATCGGCGATCGCCGTGTTGATGCCGACGACCTGTCCGGCCGAGTTCACGAGTGGCCCGCCGGAGTTGCCGGGGTTGATCGCGGCGTCGGTCTGGATCATGTGGTCGAGCGTCGTGTTGATCTGCGTGTCGATCGAGCGGTTGAGCGCGGACACGATGCCGCGCGTCACGCTGGGCTGCCCCGGTAGGGCGAGCGCATTCCCGATGGCGATGACCTCGTCGCCGACGACCAACTTGTCGGAGTCGCCCAACACCGCCGCGGTGAGCCCGGTGGCGTCGGTCTTGAGCACCGCGAGGTCGGCCGAGGGGTCCTGGCCGACCAGCGTCGCCCGTTTGTGCGTGCCGTCGTTGAACGTGACCTCGATGCGGGTGCCCGCCCCGTTGATGACGTGGTTGTTCGTCACGATGTAGCCGTCGGAGCTGATGACGATCCCCGTGCCGGCGCCGCCGCCCGAGCCCGGGCTCTGCCCGAAGAGGTTGTCGCCGGCGGCCGACCCTGTGGTGATCGCCACGACGGCAGGCTCCACCTTCTCGAGCACCGCGTGCACGTCGTTCGGGCTCGGGAACGCGGACGTGTTCCGGGCCGCGGCCACCGTAGGGCTCGGGTTCCCGGACCGGTCGTTGTCGGCGCCGACGTAGACGGCCGCGGAGACGCCCGACGCGACGAGGGCTCCGACGAGGGCTCCGAGCAGCACCTGACGCAACCCGCCGCCACCGCGCCCGCCGGCCGGCGCCGGGGAGACGGGGGGAGCCCCCCAGGCGCCGGACGGGGGCGTGGCCGCAGCCCAGGAAGGGGGAGGCGGGGCCGCGTGACCGGGTGAAGCCGCGGGTCCGACCGGTACTGCGAACGCAGCGGCATCGTCTGCGCCGTCCGCCGCGGGCGTGGTCGTGGGGAGCTCGCCCGTGTCGCCCGCCGGCGCAGTGACGTGCTGGGGTGCGGTCGGCTCGGCACCCGGCTCGGCGGCACCGGGCTCGCCGGCACCGGCCGGGTCGGGCGCGCCCCACGGCGGCGGGGACGACGGCCCCGGGCGCGCCCACGGGCTCGGCCGCGCCGGCCCCTCGGCTCCCTCGTCGTGCTCGCTCACCAGCCACCTCCGTCGTGGACGCACCGTGCCGCCGCCGGCACCGCCGGGGACTCTGGCCCGACGCTTGGGTCGGACCATCGTCGCGCCCGGTCACAGCGCCTTGATGCCGCATACGGCTCGCTGAACGCCCTACGCTGCGGGCCAGGTTCCACCACGCGCCTGAGGATCAGCTGAGAAGCCGGCGAAAACGGCCGGCTGAGAATCCGCCAGGGAACCTACTCGTCGCCTCCGTCGTTGGAAGAGGCAACGCCATGGACTTCCCTCTGCCCCCCGACCAAGAACGCGAGCACACCTGGATGCTCGACGCCCGCTGCCGGGAGTACGACCCCACGTCGTTCTTCCCGTCCGACGGGGTCGGCGTGGAACGGGCACGACGCATCTGCGCCGAATGTCCCGTGCGAGTCGAGTGCCTCGAGTATGCGCTCGAGTTCCGCATCGACCACGGCGTATGGGGCGGTGCGTCCGAGCGTGAACGCCGCCGTATCCTCCGCTCGCGGCGCGTCGGAAGTCCCTCGTAGCGACCCTCGCACCGACGACAGCGCGACGGGGTCGCGCGGCGTCACTCCCAGCTGAACGGCGCCAGCACGAAATGCGTCAGGCCCGCGACAACACCGCGACCACGGTGCGCGGGCAGCTTGGCGAGCAGTGCCTCCACCGCGGTCGGCCCGGCATCGGTGACGCACGCGTAGACCGCTCGATCGGTGTCCCAGACGAAGGTACGCGCGCCGGCACTGTCGTAGACGCGCACGCGATGCCCGTCGAGCGTCGCGTCATGCCCGCCGCTCGGAAGCGCGTCATGGTTGAGCCGGCCGTGCAACTCGAACACCGACATCCCGTGCAAGCCGTCGGTGTAATACAGCTGCAGGCTGCCGTCCTTCCGGCGGTACGCGTCGACGAGCTCGAAGCCCGCGCCGACTCGGCGTGGTGCCTGCCACCCACGGCCGAGACTCGCCGGGGAGACTTGTGACGCGCGATCGTGCGCACGTGGCAGCGTGGGCGGCGGCGTCGCCGCCGGCCGCACGGCGGAGATGGCGACGAACTCCACGGTGCGCACGGTGCGTCCGTGCTCGATCTGCTGGCGGCGCAGCAGCACTCCGGTGTCGCGGTCGAGGTAGAAGCGCTCGCGCAACGGACCGTGGAGTTGTACCGCTTCGATCACGCGGGTCTGATGGCCCGCCACGACACCGTCGGTCAACGCCGTGAAGCGGTAGTTCACGGTTGCCGCCGGGCCGGAGTCTGTCGACGCATCGGCACCGAGCGCGACCCAGCCGTCGCTCTCGCGCACGAGCCCTTCGTCGCCGTCGGCCATGACGCGTCGCTGCGAGCCGACGACGAGCAGACCATCGTCGTCAGCGACCTTCACCTCCTGTGAGTGGCGCTTCGTGCCGTCGACCCACTCCACCCGCACGGTCCCCGTGAAGGTCGACTTCGTCACCGCGTCGCGCGCGACGGCCAGCGGGTCGGGTACGGACGGCTCGGGCTCGCGTTGGGTCGCGGCGGAGGCGTGCACGCCTACACCGGCCGCGACCACGGTCACCGTGACCGCGGCGCACGCCACGGCGACGCGCGTGCTTCGGAACCCCATCACGTCGCGCTCATCGGCGGAACCCGATGGGCGCCAGCTGCGTGATGGGATCCTGGCTGAGTGAGGATCGCGTCGCGTGCGAGTCCACGAGCGTCGCAACGGACGGCGACGCGTGATGAGGAGAGGGCACGAGGAACGCGACCGCCACCACCGCGGCCGCGGCACCGCCCGCAATCCACCCGAGCGGGCCGCCGACTCGGTGGCGCGTCACACGACTCCGGCGCGGGCCCTCGTCGAGAACCGCCTCCCAGAAACCACTCGGTGGTTCAGGCAGCGGCAACGCGCGTACACGCGCGCGGACGTCGGTGATCTCCGCGAGCACGGCGACCCACGCGGCCGACCGTGCCAGCTCCTGTTCCACCGCGGCGCGCTGGACCGGGCTGAGCTCGCCGTCGAGGTAGCCGGACAGCAGGTCTTCGGGGAGCGATCCGGGGGCGCTCATCCGGGCACACCTCCTTGCTGCAGCGCCGCTCGCAGCATCCGCCGCCCGCGATGGATCCTCGAACGAACCGTCCCGACCGGCGCCCCCGTGGCGACCGCGATGTCCTCGTAGGCAAGGTCCGCGACGTCGCACAGCACCACGGCGACCCGGAACTCCTCGGGGAGTGACGACAACGCGGCCTGCACGTCGGCGGACAGTTCGGCGCTCGCCTCGTCGGCCGAGGGCGCTGCCGGAAGCACCCGGTCGGGGTCGTCGGGCAGTGCGGTGACAGGCCGGCGGCGGCGCCGTCGCACCTCGTCGAGGAAGACGTTCGTCACGATCCGGGCCAACCACCCTTCCAGCGATCCCGGCTGGTACGTCTCCAGGCCCTTGCGGACACGGAGCAGCGCCTCTTGCACGAGATCGGCGGCGTCGTCGCTGTTGCCTGTCAGTCGGTAGGCGACCTGATAGAGGAACCGCCCATGTTCACGGGCGACTTCGTCCCAGGTCGGTACACCGTCGGATGTCACGACAACGTCAGGGGTGCGCAGGAGGTTCCCGCGTCCAGCCTCGCCGGGTGGACGCGGCGGGGTGGACCAACCCGGCTACGGCTTTGCCTCGGGTGGATGGGGCTGCTCGCGGGCGCCTTCTTCGAGCCCCTTCTTGAACTCCTTCGACGCCTGACCCATCGAGCGGGCGAGCTTGGGCAGGCGGGTGCTCCCGAACACGAGGAGCACGACAGCGAGGATGATCAGGAGCTCGGGAACGCCGAGGTTCATGGGAGCCCTTTCGGAGAGTTGCCCGCGGAGACGTTACCGCCGGCGCCCGGCCGCAGGCTCGTTGGCAGGCACACGAACCCGGGCGGCCGCGGCGGCGAGGAGCTCGACGTCGTCCAGCGAGGCGACCTGGAACGGCACCGCGCCCGCCCCGAGGATGATCGTCTCGACACCCAGCGCGTCCCAGTCCGAGAGTTGCTCGGCCACCTGCTCCACCGTGCCGACGAGGCGGCCGGCCCGCCATTCGTCGAGGGTCACACCGTCGAGGACTCCCGGCGGCGTCACGGCGTGAAGTCGCTCGAACCTGCGCTCTAGGTCGCGTTCGTCCTCGCCGCACAGCGCGTACAGGCCGACGGACCGCCACACCGTGCCCGGATCGCGCCCGATCTCGTCGCACGCGCGTCTGAGGGTCTCGAGCCGCTGCCCATACTGCTCCGTCGTCCACACCCAGGACGCGTTCCAACCGTCGGCGTGGCGCGCCGCGAGCCGCACCAGGCGGTCGCCCTTGCCCCCGACGAAGACCGGTGGCCGCGGCCTCTGGACCGGCGGGGGGTCGTTCCTTGCGGCGACGGCGCGGTGGTAGCGGCCCTCGAAGGTGAACCCTTCTGCGTCCGGGCGCGCGGTGAGCATCCCCTTGCAGACCTGCACCGCTTCGGCAAGACGGGCCAGGCGGACGCCGGGCGGAGGGAACTCCATGCCGACCGCCTCGTAGTCGGGCTCGTACCAACCCGCGCCGAGCCCGACGTCGATGCGGCCGCCGCTCAACCGGTCGAGCGTCGCGACGGCTTTGGCGAGGACCGACGCCGGCCGCATCGCCTCGCAGAACACGAGCGCGCCGAGCCGGACGCGTGCGACCGTGCGACTCAACGCTCCGAGGGCCGCAACCGGCTCGAAGGTGCCGTAGCGGCGACCGTCGGCGCCGTACTTCGCGAGGTCGAAGACGACGTGGTCCGAGACCCACACCGAATCGAGGCCGACCTCCTCGGCGCGCACCGCATGGTGCACGAGCGTGTCCCACCGGACCGGCGACTCGCCCGGTACGGAGTAGTCGTAATGCGGAAGAGCCAGACCGATGCGCACCACGCCACTGTACGTAACGTTGCGGCGTGCTCGAATGCGTGGTGAACGCGTCGGAAGGCCGCGACGCCGAAGCGCTGGACGACCTCGCCGATGCCGCGGGGCCCACGCTCCTCGACGTGCACACCGACCACGATCACCATCGGTCGGTGTTCACGCTCGCGGGTGACGCCGGCGCGGTGGAGCAAGGAGTCCGCTCACTGGCCCGGCGTGCCGCAGCGCGGTTGTCACTCGCGGACCACCACGGCGTTCATCCACGGCTCGGGGTGGTCGACGTCGTGCCGTTTGTCGCGCTGGACCCGACCCCGCGCGATGTCGCGCGTGAGGCCGCGCTCCGGTACGCCGAGTGGTCGGCTGCCGAGCTCGGCGTACCGGTGTTCCTCTACGACGATGCCGACGAGCAGCACCGCACGTTGCCCGACGCGCGCCACGACGCGTTCACGCGGCGGCGCCCCGATCTCGGCCCGGCCGCGCCGAATCCGCGTCTCGGCGCGACGGCGGTCGGTGCGCGCGCACCGCTCGTCGCGGTGAACTGCGAGCTCGACCGCGATGACGTACGCCTTGCGCGTGCCATCGCCGCCTCGGTGCGCGAGCGCGACGGTGGCCTACCCGGTGTCCGTGCGCTCGGGCTGCACCTCGCGTCGCGCCGGCGAGCCCAGGTCTCGATGAACCTCGTCGCACTCGAACGCACCGGTTTGGAACGTGCCTGTACAACGGTGCGCGACCACGCGCGCGCTGCCCACGACGATGTCACGCGAGTGGAGCTCGTGGGGTTGGTACCCGGGGCGGAGCTCGCTCGGTGCAGCGACGCGTTCCGCGTGTGGACCGGGATCAGCGAGACATCGACGATCGAGGCCCGCGCCGCCGCCGCGGCGCGCAACGCCGCGCGGGGGCGGGTTGACGGGGTCTGACGCTGCCGCGCCGGCCTCTGGCCGACGCGACGTCCGTCATGCGGACGCGGCCGCCCGGCGCGCGAGGGCACGCTGACGGCGGAGCCGTCGTCGTTCGCGCTCGGAGAGGCCGCCCCAGATGCCGAACTTCTCGCCGTTGCACAAGGCGTACTCGAGGCATTCGAGGCGCACCTCGCAGCCGCCGCAGACTGCCTTGGCCTCGCGCGTCGAGGCCCCCCGCTCGGGGAAGAAGAGGTCGGGGTCGACGCCGAGGCAGTTGGCGCGCTCCTGCCACCGCCGCTCCCCGTTCTCGCCCGGGCCTCCAGCAGTTCCCAAGGTGACGGGCACAGGGCCCGCGGACATCCGGTTGGCGATGAGCATCTCGTGCATCGGCCGCCCCCCTCGCTTTCTGACCCGCATGCGCGCGTCGAACTCCTCTCGAAGCACGCCGGCTGTTCGAACGTCCCCGGGCTTGACGCCCGGGCACGGCACCGCTGGAATCGGCCGGCGGAAGTGCCCGTCGACCGTTCTCCCCTCATGGGAACTCCATGCCCGTAATTTCGGCCTTGGAATCACCCTGTTGGAATTACAACAGTGTCACTATGGTCGGTTGCGGCGCCGGGTGCAAGTGGCAACTTCTCGCGACGTGGTCACGCGCCCACGCTGCCGAACGTGCGTTCGCTGCGCCGCGGGCGGTCTGAGGCCGTGATCCTCGAGACCCGGTTGGGCGACATCACCGAGGAGCGGGTGGACGCGATCGTCAACGCGGCCAACCAGCACCTCGCGGGTGGCGGCGGCGTCGACGGCGCGATCCACCGGGCCGCGGGAGCCCGGGAACTGCGCGCCGCGTGCGCCGCACTCGGCGGATGCGCCACGGGCGACGCCAAGGCGACGGAGGCGTTCCGGTTGGCGGCCCGTTGGATCATCCACGCCGTCGGCCCCCGGTATCGCGGGGGCGGCCACGGCGAAGCGGCGCTGCTCGAGTCGTGCTACCGCCGCTCCCTCGAGGTCGCCGACGAGCTCGGTGCCCGCTCGGTCGCGTTCCC
>JAMXLJ010000168.1 GCA_024281095.1 Acidimicrobiia bacterium
CGACGGGCGACGAGGTTGAGCGCGCGCTTGTGACCGTGGATGGTCAGCGGAGCGAGCGAGGCGAGCTCGGTCGCCAGCGCGACGCCCGCGACGCGCGCGTCGTCGACCACCTCGTGCACGAGGCCGACTCTCAGCGCCTCCTCCGCGTCGACGGAGCGGCCCGTGAAGAGCAGGTCGCGCGCGGTGGCCTGCCCGACGAGGACGGCGAGACGGGTGATGTTCGCCGCGCTCAGGAGCACGCCGAGCTTCGACGCCGGGATGCCGAGCTGCGCGCCGGGCTGCACGACGCGCAGGTCGCACGCCACCGCGAGCTGCAAACCCGCGCCGAGTGCATGGCCGTTGATGCCCGCGATCACCGGCGCGGCGTAGTCGACGATCGTGTCGAGCAGCTGCTCGAACGCGGGGCGAAAGGAGTCGGTCGCCTGCCCGTCGGCGGCGGAGACGTCGTCGAAGCGGCGGGCCAGGTCCGCGCCGGCGCAGAACGCGCTGCCCTCGCCGGTGACAACGACGGCGCGCAGCCCGGCCTCGTGCTCGAGATGCTTGCGCAGGTCGCCGGCGAGCTCGGCGTTCAACGCGTTTCGCCGCTGCGGACGATCGATCGTCGCGATGCCGACCCCGTCGCGCGTCTCCCAGCGAATCGTGCCGTCGCCCACGAGTCAGCTCTCGTCGATGATCGCGATGAGGTCGCCTTCCTGCACGACGTCCTCGGGTTGCACGTGGATCTCACGCACGACGCCGGGCGTCTCGGTGACCACGGGGATCTCCATCTTCATCGATTCGAGGATCACGATCTCGTCGCCCTCGGCCACCATCTGGCCCTCCTCGGCGACGACCTGCCACACGTTCGCGGTGATCTCCGCGCGCACTTCAGCCATGTCTTCTCGCTCGCTCCACTCGCTGCCCGGCCGCACGCTACACGGGGCCGCGCCCTACACGGGGAGGACGCCGTGCTTGCGCCACGGGCGCTCGACATGCTTGTCCCGCGACACGCGCAGACCGCGCGCGATCGCGGCACGGGTCTCGGCCGGGTCGATGACGTCGTCGACCTTCGCGTGACCGGCCGCGACGTAGGGATCGATGTTGCGCCGGATCTCCTCGGCGAGCTCCAACCGCTTCGTCGCCCGCTCCTCTTCGGGGACTGCCTCGAGCGTGCGCCGGTGGATGATCGCGACGGCGCCGTCGGGACCCATCACCGCGATCTCGGCCGTCGGCCATGTGACGATGTAGTCGGCTTCGTACGCCAGCCCGTTCATCACGAAGTAGCCGGCGCCGTAGCTCTTGCGCATGACGACACTGATCTTCGGCACCGTGGCTTCCGAGACCGCGAACAGCATTTTGGCGCCGTGCCTGATGATCCCCTGCTTCTCGACCGCCGAGCCCACGACGAAACCCGGCACATCGTGGAGGAAGACCAGCGGAATGTTGAACGCGTCGCACAGCCAGACGAAGCGCGCCGCCTTGTCCGCGGCGTTCACGTCGAGCGCGCCGCCGAGCACCATCGGCTGGTTGGCCACGATCCCGACCGCGGCACCGCCGACGTGCGCGAGCGCGGTGACGACGTTCTTCGCCCAGTCGGGCTTCATCCAGAGCACGTCGCCGTCGTCGACGATGGCGGTCACGACTCTCCGAACGTCGTACGCGCGTCGTGGCGCGGTCGGGACGATCGCATGCAACTCGTCGACCCGTCGGTCGACCGGATCGTCCGTGGGCCGCTCGGGTGGACGCTCCCGGTTGTTCGACGGGAAGAACGAAAGGTACCGGCGTACGACCGCGAGGCATTCGTCGTCGTCGGCGACTTCGAGGTCGGCGACACCCGACACCTTCGTGTGCACGGCGGAGCCGCCCATCTCCTCCTCGGTGACGTCCTCCCCCACGGCGGCCTTCACGAGGTGACGGCCTCCCAACGCCATCGACGACGTTCCCTTCACCATGGGCACGAAGTCGGCGAGCGCGGGGATGTAAGCGGTGCCGGCCGCGCAGTGCCCGAGCATCGCGGCGACCATCGGAACGACCCCGCTCATCGCGACCTGCTCGCGGAACAGCGCGCCCATGCCCGCGAACGTCGACCCGCTCTGGGACGAGATGCGTGCTCCGGCCGAGTCGAGCAGCCAGACCATCGGAATCCGCTGACGCAGCGCGAGCTCCCGGATGCGCGACACCTTGTCTTCGCCCACGGCGCCCATCGACCCCGCCATCACGGTGAAGTCGTACGCCGCGATCGCAACGCGGCGGCCGTCGACGTCACCCACGCCGGTGACACATCCGTCGGCGGCGAGGTACCGGTCACCGAGGCCGGGATCCATGTGGTCGGCGAGCATGCCGAACTCGACGAACGTGCCCTGATCCACGAGGCGCTCCAACCGCTCGCGAACGGTGAGCTTGCCGAGCGAGTGTTGCCGGTCGACAAGCTCGGGACCGCCCATTCCGAGGGCCTGTTCCCGCCGCGCCACCAGACCGTCGACGAGCGGACCCCACTCGTGCACGTCGCCGCCTTCGTGCGACACGGGCCGCGGGGCGTCGTCGCTCATCGCGCGTTCATCCCGGCTCATCGCCCGGTCCACCGCGGCGCGCGCTTCTCGGCGAAGGCGGCGACCCCTTCGGCCGCATCCTCACTGGTGCTCGTCACCGAGAGCATCGCGTGTAGATACGCGAGCGCGTCGTCGGCCGCCATGTCGAGGACGCGGTAGAAGGACTCGCGGCCCCAGCGCATGATGAGCGGCGATTTCGACGAGAGCACGGTCGCGAGCTCGTCGACAGTGGTATCGAGCTCGGCGACCGGCACGACACGGTTCACGAATCCCAATGCGGAGGCCTCGAGCGCGTCCACGCGACGCCCCGTCATCATGAGGTCGAGCGCCTGCTTGGGCGACATCGCCCGCAGCAGCGGCACGCTGATCATGAACGGCCACAGGCCGACGTCGATCTCGGGCGTGCCGAACACCGCGTCGTCGGCCGCGACGACGAGGTCACAGGCGAGCGCGAGCCCGAAGCCGCCGGCGAGCGCGTATCCGCGAACCCGCGCGATCGTCGGCTTGCCGAGCGTCCACAGTGACCGGAACAACGCGGGGAACAGGCCGCGGGCGTCGTGTGCAGAGCCGGCCGGCGCGCCGGTGACGCCGCTCAGGTCGGCGCCGGTACAGAACGCGCGGTCGCCGGCGCCCGTGAGAACGACGACGCGCACGTCCTCATCGGCGCGGGCCCGGCCGAGCGCGTCGTCGAGCTCGCGCAGCGCGGCGAACGACAAGGCGTTCCGGCGCTCCGGCCGGTCGATCGTCACCCGCGCCACCGGCCCGGCCCGTTCGTACCGGACCTCGTCCATATCGCGGCATCGTACGCGGTCCACCCCGGGCCGGCGGTGCCTCGCTACCGTGGCACGCGATGACGTTCATGCCGCTCGGGGTGGTGGCGGCGCTGCTGCTGGTCCTCGCGACCCGGGGCAGCCTGGCCCGTCTCGGCCGGCTGCCGCTCCGGGCGCTCGACATGCTCTTTGCCGGGCTCGCGCTCCAGGTGCTCCTCCAGGTCGTGCACATCCCTCAGGCGCGCGTCGACGACGTCGGGTTCGGCCTCCTCCTCGCGTCGTACGCCCTGATCCTCACGTTCTGCCTCGGAAACCTCCACGTGCGTGGCATGACGATCGTGCTGCTCGGTGTCGCGTTGAACGCGGTCGTCATCGCGCTGAACCAGGGCATGCCCGCGAACGGGCCCACGCGCAGAACCGCCGACGGCCACCGCATCTCGCGTGTGATCACGAACGTGAAGCACCGGCCCGAGCGACCCGACGATCTGCTCACCCCGCTCGACGACCGCATCATGCTGCCGCGGCCGTCACACGACCTCCTGTCCTTCGGTGATCTCGTGCTCGTCGCGGGCCTGCTCGACGTCTGCTACTGGGGTAGCCGCCGGGACGAGGAGGACGGATCGACGAGTGTGTTCGCGATGTCCTTCCGTGCGGCTGGCGCGCCGGCGCCGAAGGCGGCGCGCCAGCCCGAGACCGTGCAGAGGGGTGCTGTCGAGATCGAGGACTCCGAAGACCGCCCCGCTCCCGAGGACGTGGAGGAGAACACCGCGTTCCTCGCGTACGACAGCATCCTCGACTTGAGCAAAGCGGAGCGCGCGGAGCGCGAAGGTCAGGCGCGCACCGACGACCGACGCGACACGACGCGCTCGAGCGCGGCCACGACGTCCTGGTCGTAGGCGTAGCCCGGTCCGGAGTACAGGACTTCGATCGCGCCGCGTGCGTGCTGCGGGCTCCCCGCGGTCAGCTCGTCGAACGCGCTCGCGACCTTGAGAATGTGTCCGCTCAGCGCACGTCCGTCGTCGACGAGCTCGAGCGCACGGTTGCGACGGATCGGTTCGACCGTGAGGACATCGCCGGCGGGGGCCAGGTACTCGGTCGCGCGCAGGATCGCGGCGCCGGCCTCCGCGACCTCCCACGGGTCCGCCGGCCGCCCGAGCACCTCCGCGTCGTCGAGACACAGGTGACCGATGTGGTGGAGCAGCGCCGCGGTCTCGAGGTGCTGCAGCTGTACCGGCTCGAGATCGAGCTCGTCGCCGATCTCGACGCACAGTGCGGCGACGCGCTCGGCGTGCCCGGGCCGCACGAGACCACCGAGCTCCGGCGCAAGCGACAGCGCGCGGATCGTCTGGTCGTACGTTGCGCGGATCGAGCTCAGACGGTTGAAGGAGTACCAGGTCGCGAGCAGCGGCACCGAGAAGATCAGCGGCCCCCACAGGCCGATCCCGTGACCACCGATGCCGGTCTCGCCCGCGGCCATCAGCACGCCGCTCGTCAGCAACGCCAGCTCGGCCTCCCAGCCGTGGAAGGCACGCCCGAGGCCTCGGCGGCCGCCTGCGAACACCACCTCGTCGCAGGCGATCTGGGCCAGACCCGCGAGCGCGAGTGCGAGCAGACCGACGGCCCGACCGTTGCCGTAATGGAACAGCTCGGCGGTGACCCGGAACACGACGTACGCGGCCAGCCCCGTGACGACGCGCTGTGCCGCCGTCATGACGCGCGTGTGTCCGTTCGCCTCCGACCGCACGACCGCGGCGGCGAGTTGCGCCGCGCAGACCGTGATCGCGAACGCAGGCAACGTCGCGACGGCCGCCAGCACGAGCACAACCGCGTGCGACAACGGCAACGCAGGACCGTGTTGCGGCTCGAGCTCGAGCAACTCGCCGAGCACGACTCCGGAGGCAAGCGCGACGAGCGCGACGGCGTCGCCGTGCGGCGCGACGATGGCCGCGATTCCCGCGGCGCACGCCCCGACCGCAACCACGAGCAGCATCCGATGTCTCACGCGGCACCGCCGTCCGACGCCACCCGTTGCGCCTCGGGCAAGAGGTCACCGAGGCCGGCTGATCCCGTGCCGGCGACCGGTGGCGGCGTGGCCCAGTGCTCGTCGGCCTCTTCGTAGCCCGCACCGAAATGCTCGCCGCGGCGCTCGATCGCGACGATCAGCGCCTCGACGACCCGAGGATGGAACTGACGGGCGGCATTCTTGCGCAGCTCTCCGAACGCGATTTCCTGCGTGAGCGCCCGACGATACGAACGCGTCGACGTCATGGCGTCGAATGCGTCCGCGACCGCGACGATGTGCGGCTCGATCGGCTGACCGTACTTGTCGGACACCCACGTGAAGCGCGCGTGCTCGCTCGATGCGCTCGGCGCAACCGGCGCGAGGAAATCGATGCGGCTGAGGATCTCCACCGACACGTGCTCGTGCTCCCGCACGCGGGCGAACTCCTCGGCGGTGAGCCGGCCGGGCTTGTTCAACAAGTGGTTCGGCACGATCAGCTTCCCCACGTCGTGCATCAGGGCCGCGAGACGCAGACGCTCGAGTTGCATCGGTGAGAGCCCTAACTCAGCGCCGATGTACAACGCGAACCTTGCGACGCGCTCCGCGTGCCCGGCGGTGTACGCGTCCTTCGCTTCCAGCGCGCGGATGAGAATCCGGATGGTCGCCTCGTGGGCTTCCTTCAGGTCGATGTAGCTCTTGAACACGTGGCGAGCGATGACGATCGGGACGATGAACAACAGCACCGACGCCGGCCCGATCTGCAGGTAGAGGCGACCCATGAAGACGCCCAGCACCGCGAACGGGTAGACGTGCAGATACGTGGGCGCGTAATCGGCGAGCACCGCGCGGGCTCCACGTCCGGTGGCCGCGGCAACCACCATCGTCAGGAACAGCGTGCCGAGGATCGAGTTTGCCGCGGCCGCGGGCAACGAGACGACGAGCAGGGTCGGCACGAAACTGCTCGACGAGTGCGGCATCGTTGCGAAGGTGACCGCTGCCGCCAGCGTGGCGAGCGACAGATTTCCGACGTTGAAGAGGACCTTGCGCCAGTCGAACGCGCGGAAGTGCTCGATCAGAACGGCGCCGCAGGCGCCGACGAGCATCGGACCGAGTAGAGAGTTCTCGGACCGGAACACCACGACGGCGGCCATGGTGATCATGAAGCTCGCACTCACACCGGTGCCCGCCAACGTGACGTCCTGGTTCGCGGCGAACGCGGACAGCGTGCCGAGCAGCACGAGGGGCACGATCGAGGGACGTGCCGAGACGCGCGCCGCGAGGACCGCGGCACCCAGGGCGGTGATTCCGATGGCGACGCACATGACGTCGATGCGATTCGGACGGCGGAGCGACACCGGTTCGGCGGATCCTTCCGGGAGGAGACAGCAAGGCCCCGACGGGAGTGAACTACTTCCAGACGCCGTTCGCGCCACCTGCCAGCAGCAGCGCGGCCAGCGCCGAAGCGATCGCAGCAATACGGACGTAGGCCTTCTTCATCGGGTGAAGACCCCCTTTACGGTGATCTCCCCGGCCGTCCGCTGTGTGGCCTGGGGGAATCCGCTTCGCTTGGGGTGCCTTACACGCCGGGACCTTGTTGTCTCCCTCCGTGACGTGCGCTCACGGGTGGGACTTGGCTCGTGCCATCCTCCCGATCGTCGACGGACGTTCGCTCTCCGTGGTTCTCGTCGGCCTGCCCGTGGCCCTTGAATCCTGAGCAGACACGGCCTTACGGCACCAGAGTCGGTCGGCCCAATTTCCGGGCCCGGAGATCACGGTAGTTCACTCCAACCACAGAAGCCACAGACGCGTTTGACGCGGCACGGGTTCCATCGGCAGTTCCGGCCAATTTCCGAGGCCTTCGGCCTTATGCTTCCTTCCTCCGACGGGGGGCGGGAGACACGCTGTGAACGACGGGGACGGGCAGGGCGCCGACCAGTGGCAGGAGCTCGAGCGGGAGCTCTGCCGGCTTCCTGACATCTCTGCGGCACGCATCGTGGTCGACCAGGAGAGCCAGCCCGTCGAGGTGCACGTCCTCGCCCTGCCCGGGAAGCACCCCAAGCAGGTGGTGCGCGACATCCAGTCGGTTGCGCTCGCGTCGTTCGGTATCGAGCTCGACCGGCGGATCGTCTCGGTCGTGCAGTTCGGCAACGAGGCCGGGGGCGCTCGAGCGAGTGCGGCAGGTGGGCCCCGCACCGTGATCGGGGGGATCACCGCGGAGACGAGCGGCCTCCGCTCGCTCGTCCGGGTGACGCTGCGCCGCGGCGAGCAGGAGGCGGTCGGCTTCGCCGAGGGGTCGATCGCGGTCGCGACGCGGCACCGCCTCGTCGCGACCGCCACGCTCGACGCCCTCCGGCAGCTCGATCCGGTGGCCGAGTGCCTCGACGTCGACAGCGCCCAGATCACCCGGGCCGGCATGCACGAGGTCGCGCTCGTCACGATCGTGTTCGTCGTGCCGCCCGGCGAACATCTGGTCTCGGGCTCGGCCGCCGTACGCGGCCATCAGGAGGCCGACGCGGTGGCACGCGCGGTCCTCGACGCGACGAACCGCCGGCTCCCGCAACTGGCCTGAGTCACCGCGCACCTATCGTTGCCACGAAGCCATGGGTCCACGTCGTTCGATCGCGGTGGTGTCGTTCCGTCTCGGCGGAACCGACGGTGTATCGGTCGAGGCCGCCAAGTGGGAGTACGGCTGGCGTTCGCTCGGCTTCGACGTCGCACGCGTCGCCGGCACGATCCACGGCCCGCGTCGCGCCGGTGACGTCGAGCTCCCGTGGCTCGCGATCGAACCGCCCGGTGACGCTCGTCCAGACCCGGAGCAGCTCGCCCGAGCGCTGTCGGGGGCCGCAGTCGTCGTGGTCGAGAACCTGTGTTCCCTGCCGATGAACCTCGACGCGGCCCGCGTCACCGCCGGCGTGCTGGCGGCGAGAGACGGACCCGTCGTGCTGCACCACCACGATCTGCCCTGGCAGCGCGCCGAGTACGAGGCGCTCACCGACCTGCCACCCGACACGCCCACGACCCTCCACGTCACGATCAACGACCGCTCGCGCGCCGAGCTGCTCTCTCGCGGGTACGACGGCGCGCGCGTCGTGCGTATCCCGAACTGCTTCGGCGTCGCCGACGCGCCGGGCGAACGCCGGCGGACGCGGCAGGCAATGGGGTTCGAACGCGACGACGTCGTGGTGTTGCAGCCGACGCGCGCGATCGCCCGCAAGAACGTCCCTGGTGCACTCGCGTTCGCGGCCCGCCTCCAGGAGAGGCTTCCCCACCGTCGTATCCGCTACTGGCTCACCGGTCCCGCCGAAGACGGCTACGGGCCGGTGCTCGGCGCCCTCGTGGCGCGGGCGCGTGTCCCCGTCACGCAGGGCCGCGTCGCCCGTGCGGCCGATGCGTACGCCGCGGCCGATCTGGTCGCGTTTCCGTCGACATGGGAAGGGTTCGGCAACCCGATGGTCGAAGCAGCCGTCGCCCGGCGAGCCGTCGTCGCGGGGACGTTTCCGGTACGGGCGGAGCTCGAGGCCCTCGGGATGCGCTTCCTGTCGCTCGACGCGGTCGACGACGCGGCCGCGTGGATCGAGGCGCCCGACGAACGCCGGCTCGACGCGAACCTCGCCGCGGTGCGTCGCCACCTCGACCTCCGGTCGTTACCGGCCCGTCTCGACGCGGCGCTCGGGCGGCTCGGTCACGGCGCGGCGCTCGGGGCCCGTTCGTGAGCCGGCGGTGACGACGCCGGACCCGGTCGCGCGGCGGCGGGCCCGACTCGCGGTGGGCGTGCGCATCGCGAAGCGAGCGGGCTATGCATGCCTTCTCGTCGCGATCGTCGCGTTCGCGATCGGCTTGGCGACCGGGTTTCCCGGGCCGCTCGTCGCGTTGAGCATCGGCGGCCTGATCGCGTCGTGCATCGTGCTGCCGGTCCCCATCGTCATGGGATACGGCATTCGCGCCGCCGAGCGCGACGAGCGCGCCCGCGGCGGGCCGCGCTGAGGTCCCGGCGAGGGGCGCGACGCCGGTCTCCTCTACGCTGGCAGCGGGTTGCAGGACCAAGGAGTGAGCCATGCCCAGAGCCGCCGTAGCGAGAGAGATCGGATCGCCCCTCGAGGTGCTCGACGTCGAGCTCGAAGCACCGAAGGCCGGCGAGGTGCGCGTCCGCCTCGGGGCGTCGGGCGTCTGCCACTCCGATCTGTCGGTCGTGAACGGCACGCTGCTGAGCCCGCTGCCGTCGGTGCTCGGGCACGAAGGTGCGGGCGTCGTCACGGAGCTCGGTGAAGGCGTCGAAAACCTGAAGGTCGGCGACCACGTGGTGATCTCGTGGGTTCCGCAGTGCGGCCGCTGCTACTTCTGCGAGCACGACCAGGGCGAGCTCTGCGAGTCGGGCTCGGCCGCGGCGATGTCGGGCGGCCTGCTCGACATGACGACCCGGTTCTCGATCGGCGGGCAGCCGCTGTACCAGATGGCGGCGTCGGGCACCTTCTCCGAGGAGACGGTGGTGCCCGCGATCGGCGCGGTGAAGATCGCGGACGACATCCCGCTCACCGCGGCCGCGTTGATCGGCTGCGGCGTGCTCACCGGCTTCGGTGCCGCCGTGAACACCGCCGACATTCGCCCGGGCGACACGGTCGCGGTCATCGGGTGCGGCGGCGTCGGCCTCAACGTGATCCAGGGCGCGCGGCACATGGGCGCGGACCGCGTCGTCGCCGTCGACATGAACGACGGGAAGCTGCAGACCGCGCAGAAATTCGGTGCCACCGATCTCGTGGACGCGTCGAACGGCGATCCCGTCGCCCAGGTGATGGAGCTGAGCGGCCAGCGCGGCGCCGACGTCACGTTCGAGGTCATCGGGCTGCAGCAGACGATCGAGCAGGCGTTCAACATGGCCCGCCGCGGCGGCCAGACCATCCTCGTCGGCGTGCCGAAGATGGAGGTCATGGTCAACATCCCTGCGGCAATCGGCCTCGTCATCATGGAGAAGCAGATCCGCGGCTGCTGGTACGGCTCGTCGAACGTGCACCGTGACATCCCCACACTGACTCGGCTCTATCAGGAGGGGAAGTTGATGCTCGACGAGCTCATCTCGGCCGAGATCCCGCTCGACGGCGTGAACGACGCCCTCGACAACATGGGGTCGGGGTCGATCGCGCGGTCGGTCATCAAGTACTCGTAGACACAGTTGTCCCGGCGGCAGGCGCGGGCATCGAGGAGCACATCCCATGCGGTATCGACGTTTCGGCAACAGCGAGCTCCAGGTCTCCGAAGTCGGCTTCGGCGTCTGGACCATCGCGACCGACTGGTGGGGCGTCGTCGACGACAAGGCCGGGCTCGTGCACGCGGCCCTCGACGCGGGCATCAACTTCTTCGACACCGCACCGGCCTACGGCGAGGACGGCTTCGGTGAACGCATCCTTGCCGAGCTGCTGGGTCGCCGCGACGACGTCGTCATCACGACCAAGTGCGGCTACGACATTCACGCACCGCGCATGGCGAACCAATCGGAGCGCCCGCAGGACTGGACCCCCGGCGGCGTCCGCCGTCAGGTCGAGGACTCGCTGCGCCGTCTCGGTCGCGAGCACATCGACCTCCTGCAACTGCACAACGTGCGCCTCGACCCCGTACGCGACGACGCGCTGTGGGACGAGCTCGCCAAGTTGCGCAGCGAGGGCAAGGTGCGTGAGCTCGGCGTCGCGCTCGGCCCCGCAATCGGCTGGGTGCAGGAGGGGCGCGAGGCGCTCCAGACCCGCGAGATCGTCGCGTTGCAGACCGTCTTCAACGTGCTCGAGCAAGAGCCCGGCCTGACGTTCGCGAACGAGCCCGCGGTGCGGGAAGGTCGGGTGGGCATGATCGCCCGCGTGCCGCACGCCTCCGACGTGCTGTCGGGCAAGATCACGCGCGACAGCGTGTTCGCGCCGGGCGACCATCGCGGCCACCGCAACCGGGACAACATGCTCGACAACTTCGAGAAGGCCGAGCGGCTCGAGTACCTGTGGTCACCCGAGACCGGCCGTACGATCGGCCAGGCCGCGGTCGCGGGGATCCTTGCGTTCGACGGGTTCGCCAACGTGCTGCCGACCTGCCTCACGGCCGACGAGGTGCGCGAGTACGCGGCCGCTTCGGACCTGCCGCTGTCGCGCGACGAGAAGTCCGAGCTCGACGACTTGTGGTCGCGCAACTTCGACCACACCGACCGCTTCGTGATGCCGCTGAAGTCGAGCGTGTAGGAGTGCGCCTCCCTGCAGAGCAACGACGCCGGCAACTGCTCGACGTCGCGTGCGACGCCTTCGCGGCGAGCGGATTTCACGCCACGTCGATGGACGACGTGGCGGAAGCGGCCGGCGTCACCAAGCCGGTGCTCTACCAGCACTTCCCGTCGAAGCGCGCCCTCTACAACGAGTTGCTCGCCGACGTGGAGACCCGCTTGCTCGACCAGATCACCCGCGCAACCGAGCACGCGACGACCGGCCGTGAGCGGGTGGAAGACGGGTTTGCCGCATACTTCCGGTTCGTCACGCAGAACGATGCCGGCTTCCGCCTGCTCTTCGGTGCGTCCGTGCGCAACGATCCGGGCTTCGCGGTGGTGGTGCAACGCACGATCGACGAGATTGCCGACGTCATCGCGGGCTTGATCGAGATCGAGTCCACCGAAGAGCACCGGCGGGTGCTCGCCCACGCCCTCGTCGGCATGGCCGAGGCGACGAGCCGCCGCCTTCACCGTGCCGACGCCGAACGCGACCCCCAGCGACTCGCGCGCTGGCTCGCCGAGATGGCCTGGTTCGGTTTACGCGGTGTGCGCAGCGGCGATGCCGACGTCGGTGACCTCGCGGCCCAGGCCGGGCAGCCCACGTAGGCAGATCGATCGATCAGCCGTACGCGCGCGGCACGGGTGGCCGCGTGCGTCGCCCGCTCCGGCGCTCGCGCTCAGACGACGAGCTGCGTGCGCCGCTCGAACCAGACGACCTTCCCGCCGTCGCGCGCGGGTTGCCACCCCCACCGGTCGGCGAGCTGGTCGACGAGTTGAAGACCGAGACCGCCGACGCGGCCGTCCCATTCCTCGAGCACGGGGGGCAGCTCGCCGCCGTCGACGACCTCGACCCGCAACCCGCTGCGGTCCGCGTACAGGCGGATCGTGATGTCGGACGAGGTGTGGATGCAGGCGTTGGTGACGAGCTCGCTCACCATGAGCAACGTGTCGTCGAGCCCGCTGTCGAGGCCCGAACCGAGCGCGCCGGACACGAGGTGCCGGGCCAGGCCCGGCGCCCGCGTGTCGGGTGGCAGGCGCTCGGCGAGCACCAGGCGCCGTTCTTGCTCGCTTCTCGAGATCGTGCCGTCGATAGCCATATCCGATGGAGGGTCCGCTACGGGAGGCAAGGCTTCGCGAAGTTCGCCAACAGTGATACCCGCATTTCGACCGCCTCTATACCTCCACGGCCGTTTTCACCCCTGACGTGCCACCGGGCACGTCCATCCCGGTCACGGACCGGCGAAGGTGTAGCCCTCTCCCTTGACGGTGCGGATCGCGGGAGGCAGCCCGGCGGCCTCGAGCTTCTGGCGCAGCCGCCGGACGTGCACTGCCACCGTGCCCGCGTCCTGCGGGCCCGGTGGCGCGTGCCAGACGTCGCGAAGCAGGCGCGGAGTCGCGAAGACCCGGCCCGGGTGGCTCGCCAGATACGCGAGAAGGTCGAACTCGCGTGGGGCGAGATGGATACGGCGCGCCCCCACGCGTACCGCCCGCGCACCCACGTCGATCGTCAGCGCGCCGGAACGCAGCACCACGTCGGGCGCCGGCCGCTGCGCCAACGAGCGCAGCGTCGCCAGCAGGTGCGTGGCGACCACCGGACGGACGAGATACGCGTCGGCGCCGTGGGCCTCCGCGTCGGCGCGCTCCTCAGGGCGGCGGCCACCGACGACCGCGGTGGGCACACCCGCCTCCCGCAGCTCGCGCACCAGCGCCAGCGGGTCGCCACACGCAAGATCGGTGTCGACGAGCGCGACGTCGGCCTTCCGGTGCCCGGTCACCGCGGAAGGTCGGCCGTCGCTCGTCACGTGCACGTCGAAGCCGTGCCGGCGGAGCACGCCGACGAGAATGGCTGCGTCAACCCCGTCGCCCGCGGCGACGACGACACTCGGCTCCCGCAACCTCGGCCTCCGGGTTGGGCGAGGTGGTTGCTCACCACCTCACGACCGGCTTTGTCGGGTCGCGTCGCCCACCCGGCGCGCCCCAATGTCATCAAGCGCGGTCAAGGTTGCGCAAGCACGGCTGCACTCAGGACTTGTCCCGAGCAGCCCTGATCGCGTCGCGCACACGGTCGGCGACCGCGACGAACGGCCCGAGCAGCATGTTGCCGGAGGCGGATTCCGGCGAGTTCGGGTGCGGGTGCGTCGGCGCGACAGCCTCCGCGGCGCGGAACAAACCCGCGAGGTTGCGCCGCCGATCGGCGTCGACCTCCCGCTCGATGCGGGGATGCTCCTGTTGCTCCTCCTGGTCCGCGTGCTGCAACACGGCGCTGCGGACCTGCTGGAACTTCGACTCGAACTCGGGTGTGCCCGGTTCGGTCTTCTCGAGCTCCGCGAGCTCCTTCTTGGCCTGGTCTTCCTGCTGCAACAGGCCCTCGACGATGCTCTCGCCTTCGGGCGCCTTGCGCAGCAGCGGGTGGACGAGCTCCTCTTCGGCCGTCTCGTGGACAGCCAGCTTCGCCACGAGCAACCGGAACGCGTCCCGCTTCGCGTCACCCGACCCGGCGTCCACGCGCCCGAAGAGGTCTTTGATCTCGGCATGGTCGCGACGTACCGCGGCGACGATGTCGTCGGTCGCCGATCCGGTCGTCGACGTACCGCTGCGTATGTCCGTCATGACCGTCTCCTTCCTGATTGCGTTCTCGGTCCCCCCTTCCCACCGCCTCGGAGGCCGAATCACGGTCCGCCGTCGAGCCCCTTTCGCGCGCGGCCTCGCTGCAGTAGGAACGCGCCCATGGTCGACGCATCCCGCACCCCCACTCGGCCGCTCGCGCTCGTGACCGGCGCATCGAGCGGCATCGGCTCGGAGCTCGCGCGTGTCGCCGCGCGCGACGGATACGACCTACTCCTCGTGGCGCGACGGCGCGACCGGCTCGAGGCCCTTGCCGACGAGCTCTCGCGCGACCACGGAGTGGACACGCGTGTGGCCACCGCCGATCTCGCGACGCCGAACGGCGTGGAGGAGGTCGAGCGTGCGCTCGACGGTGCACCGGTCGAGGTGCTCGTGAACAACGCCGGCTTCGGCGGACGCGGACGGTTCGCAGTGGAGCGCCCGCTCGCCGACGATCTCGCGATGGTCCAACTGAACGTGGCGTCGCTCGTCCACCTCACCGGAGTCGTGTTGCCGGGCATGGTGGAGCGCCGGTCGGGGGGCATCCTCAACGTCGCGTCGACCGCGGGGTATGCGCCCGGTCCGTTGCAGGCCGTGTACTACGCGACGAAGGCGTTCGTGAAGTCGTTCAGCGAGGCGCTCACCGAGGAATGCCGGGGTACCGGCGTACGCGTCACGGCGCTGTGCCCGGGCCCCGTCGACACCGAGTTCGCCTCGGTCGCCGGGATCGAGGGCACGTCACTCATGCGGGCACCACTCATCAAGGTGTCCGCCGAGAAGGTGGCCGAGAGCGGTTGGCGGGCGCTGCGGCGCGGGCGCGCGGTCGTGGTGCCGGGAATTCCGCTGCGGCTCGCGATGCAGAGCCTGCGGCTCACGCCGCGGCGGGTCGCGGCCCGGATCGCCGAGCGCAGCCAGGCCGCGCCCCGCTCCTGAGTACGGAGCGGCCGTCCGCCGCCTCCGGACACGGGGGCACCGGACACAGCGGGGACACCGGGGAAAGTCTTGCCCGGTACGGTGCGTGGCCTCGCCTGCGTTCTCTAGGCTGTCGTGATGCGGTGGGTCGAGGGTGAGGTCGTCGGGCCGGCGGGCGACCGGTCCAACGGAGGGACATCGACGATGGCGCACCCCAGTGTGGGCAAGGCCACGTGACCCGCATCGACACCGAGGTGCTCGTCGTCGGCTCGGGAGCAGGAGGCGCAGTCACGGCCGCCACACTCGCCGCCGCGGGTCGCACCGTCACCGTGCTCGAGGAAGGTCCGTGGGTCGATCCGGACGCGCTCGAGCCCTTCTCGCTCGACGAGATGCGGCTCAAGTACCGGCACCGCGGATTGTCGGCCGCACTCGGCGCGCCGACGATCGCGTTCGCCGAGGGACGCTGCGTCGGGGGCAGCACCGAGATCAACAGCGGCCTGTTCCCGCGCCTCCCCGACGAGCTCGCCGAGGAATGGCGGCTGAACTACGCGATCGACGAGTTCACACCGGCGACACTCGCCCGCTATGCCGACGGGATCGAAGCGCAGTTGACGGTCTCGACGCTTCCGTCGGCGCCACCCGTGTCCTCCGCGCTGCTCGAACGCGGCGCGACCAAGCTCGGCTGGCGCTCCGTGGAGTTCCGGCGGGTGTTTCGCTACGAGGGCGGGCGCGCCACGAAGCAGACGATGGCCCGAACGTTCATCCCGCGGGCGGTCCGGTCCGGCGCGCGCGTGATCCCCGATTGTCGCGTCGCGAAGCTGCTGCGGGACGGTGACCGGCTCGTCGGAGCGCGGGCGAAGCGCTCGACCCCCGACGGCGACGAGCCGGTCGACATCCGTGCCGAGCACGTCTTCGTTTGCGGCGGCGCGGTGCAGACGCCCGCGCTGCTCTTGCGCAGTGGGATACGCGCACGCATCGGCGTCGGCCTGAAGCTGCACCCGATGATCAAGATCGCGGCGCGGTTCCCGTTCGAGCTGGACCACGGCGACGTGCCGATGCATCGCATCACCGAGTTCGCGCCCTACATCGAGATCGGCGGCTCCGCGAGCCGCAAGGGTCAGGTCGCGATGGCGCTCGCGGACTCGGGTGCCGAATACAGCGAAGCGATGACCGACTGGTCGCACGTCGCGGTGTACTACGCGGCCATCCGAGAGGGCATCGGCCGCGTACGTGTCGTCCCCGGGCTGCGGGCGCCGATCGTCACGTACAACCTCACCGACGCGGACATGAGCCGCCTCGCCCGCGGGCTCGTCCGCCTCGGCGAAGCGCTGCTCGCGGCCGGTGCCACGGAGCTGTACCCGTCGGTGGGTGGTGCCGACGTCGTGCGACGCCCCGAGGACCTCGTCTCGTGGTGGGACGCCGTGACGCGCACCCGCACGAACCTGATGACGGTGCACCTCGCCTCGACGGTGCGCATGGGCGAGAACCGCGCCTGCACCGCCGCAGACAGCTTCGGAAGGATCCGGGGCTTCACGAACCTGCGCGTGAACGACGCGTCACTGCTTCCCGATGCTCCGGGAGTGAACCCGCAGTCGGCGATCATGACCATCGCGGCTCGGAACTGCGACGAGTTCCTGGCAAGCTGACAGGGCATGGTTGAGAGGTCAACCATCCGCGGTACCCTCTGATCGATGGCTGACGGACGGTGGCTCGACACGAACGAACGGCGGCAATGGCTGACGTTCATCTTCGCGACGCAACTGCTGAACGAGCAGCTCGAGCGCGACCTCCAGCGCGACGCCCGGATGCCGCTCGCCTACTACCAGATCCTCGTCGCGCTGTCGGAGTCGCCCGCCCGCACCCAGCGGATGAGCGACCTGGCCGACATGCTGCTCGTGTCGCGCAGCCGGTTGTCGCACGCGATCGCCCGGCTGGAGGAAGCGGGCTGGGTCAGTCGCTCCCGCTGTCCGAGCGACCGACGCGGTGCAAACGCAACGTTGACCGACGCGGGTTTCGCGGTTCTCGAAGCCGCGGCGCCCGATCACGTGAACAGCGTCCGTGCCCATCTGTTCGACCAACTCACGGCGGAGGAGCTCGAGCAGCTGCAGTCGATCTGCGGGAAGCTGCTCGACCATCTCCTGCCTTCGCTCGGTTGGGAGCCCCCGAGCATGCTCGATCTCGGGTGCGGCGCCCGCGAAGCCGCCGAAGTCGTCGAGGCGGCCGAGGCCCGCTGACGGCACAGGCCTCCCACGCCGGGCCGTGCCGGCTCCGTCCGCTCTCAGTGCACGTTCAGCTTGCGCGCGCGACCCTTGCGAAGCGGAGGTGTGCCCGGTGCGGGTCTTGGTCGTGGAGGACGAGGCGAGGGTCGCGTCCGCGGTGAAGCGAGGGCTCGAGGCGGAGGGTTTCGCGGTCGACGTCGCGGGCGACGGCACGGACGGCCTGTGGCTCGCGCAGGAGAACAGCTACGACGCCATCGTCCTCGACATCATGCTGCCGGGCGTCAACGGCTACCGGGTCTGCGCGAAGCTCCGTGAGGCGGGCGACTGGACGCCCATCCTCATGCTCACGGCCAAGAACGGCGAGTACGACGAGGCCGAAGCACTCGACGAGGGCGCCGACGACTACCTCACCAAGCCGTTCTCCTACGTCGTGCTGGTCGCACGTCTGCGCGCGCTGCTCCGGCGGACCGGCCGCACGCAGCATCTGCGCTACGAGGCCGGCGATCTGCACCTCGATCCCGCGGCCCATCGGGCCTGGCGGAGCAGCGAGGAGATCGAGCTCACCGCACGCGAGTTCTCGGTGTTGGAATACCTGCTGAGCCGGGCGGGTGAGGTGGTGCCGAAGCGCGAGATCCTCGAGCACGTGTGGGACTTCGACTTCGAGGGCGACCCGAACATCGTGGAGGTGTACGTCCGCCGGCTGCGGCGCAAGATCGACGAACCACAGGGGCGTCACGCGATCGAGACGATCCGCGGCGCCGGCTACCGCCTCCGAGCCGATGGCGGCTGACCGTGCAGCCCGAGCCGGCCATGGGTATCACCGGCGCGGCATCCGTGTCCGTACGACGGCGTTCGCGACGGTCGCGGTCGCGGTCGCACTTGCCGCCTGCGCCGCGCTGCTCGTCGTCGAGGCCCGCCGTTCGCTGACGCGAGACGTCACCACTGCCGCGCGGCTCCGGGCCGAAGACGTCGAGAGCCTTCTTACCGCGAGGCTCCTTCCGCTCACCCTCAAGGTTCCGAGTGACGATCGGTCGGCCGTCCAGGTCATCGACGTGACGACCGGCCAGGTCGTCACCGCTACCGACAACGTCGGAGGCGAGGCTCGTCTCTCGTCCATCGTGCCGCGCCCGGGCGGGTTCGTCGCCCGGACCGTCGCGCGCTTGCCCGTCGGCGAGGGATCGTTCCGAGTTGTCGCGCACACGGTCGAGAACCCGGCCGGGAAGTACGTCGTCTACGCCGCCGCGAGCCTCGCGCCGGTTCGGAACAGCACCGCCACGCTGATTCGGCTCCTCCTGATCGGTCTTCCCGTGCTGCTCGTCCTCGTCGGCGTCGTCACATGGATCGTCACGGGACGCGCGCTGCAACCGGTAGAGCGCATTCGCCGTGAGGTCGCCGAGATCGGCGACCGTGAGTTGAACCGGCGCGTTCCCGAGCCGGGAACGGGCGACGAGATCGACCGCCTGTCGCGCACGATGAACGCGATGCTCGCGCGCATCGAGCAGGCGACCGCGCGACAACGCCGGTTCGTCGACGACGCGTCGCATGAGCTGCGCAGCCCGCTCACCGCGATCCGGTCGCAGCTGGAGGTCGATCTGGCTCATCCCGACCGCGCCGATTGGAGACAGACGGAGCACGACGTGCTCGACGAGACCGTGCGAATGCAGCGCCTGGTCGACGATCTGCTGGTCCTCGCGCAGAGCGACACCGACTCGCTTCCGACGCGTCGCGCGCCAGTCGACCTCGACGACCTCGTGCTCGACGAGGCGCGTCTTTTGCGCGAACGAGGCCGCGTCAGGGTCGATCTGACCCACGTGTCGGGGGGTCAGGTGATGGGCGATGTCGACCAACTGCGCCGGGTGCTGCGCAACCTCCTCGACAACGCCGAGCGCCATGCCGCGCACGCGGTGCGGGTCACGGTCCGTGAATACGACAGCTCGGTCGACCTCGAGGTCGCCGACGACGGCCCGGGGATCCCACCGGACCAGCGCGAGGCGGTCTTCGAACGGTTCACGCGTCTCGATCTCGCTCGCGCGCGCTCCGCCGGCGGCACGGGCCTCGGGCTCGCGATCGCGCGTGAGCTCGTGGAACACCACGGTGGCACGTTGCGACTCGCCGATCGCACCAGCGGTGCAAGCTTCGTCGTGACACTTCCGGCCGCGAACGGTGGACCGCCGTCGCACGAATGACCGGCCCAAGGGTTCGGCCGGTCGGACGTTCGTCTAGGAGCGGGCCGCCGAGATCATCGCGAGATACTCCTTCCGGCCGGTGCGCGAGGCGACTGCAGCCGTGCGCACGTCGAACAGTGCGGGCGGCGGCGCCCGCCGGTCGCGCCAGCCCGAGCGCCGGACCCATCTCCGGCACCGCCGCGCGACATCCTCGGCGACCGCGCGGGGACTTCCGTGCGCGGAGCGCCGAAGCATCGTCGGGACCGTTCCGTAGCCCCGAGAAGCCTCGATCGGGGACAATCGATCCACCCCGTCGATCAAGAACCGCCATCCGGCAGGGGCAAAGGAACGGTCGACTGCTTCGGGGATGTGCGCGTCGAGCACGTGCCGCGCGGCGCGGAACATCGCAGCGGTCGCAAGGCCGGTCCTCCACTTCCGCACCGTTCGTACAACCTCGTGCCACGCGGGCGTGTCGTGTTGAGCCAACTGGGCCAGATCCTGCAGCCAGACGAGACGATTCCCGCCGTGCAGGCAGGCGTGAAGGGCGACGTACGCGGTCAAATCCTCCCGACCGAGCGCCGGCACGGGTGCACCGTCGATCGGCAGTGTGCGCGCCCGTCCGAACAGCTCGTCGATGTCGATGCGGAAACCGTCGCGCACGGGACCGAGGTTCACGAGGTGCCAGTGGAGGTCGACGACCGTGCCGAGCGGTGCCACGAGCGGAACCTCGCCGAGCCGGCGCTCCCGAGCTGACAGCCAGTCGTTGTCGAGCACCGCGAGCCCGGCCGATTCCAGCGCGCCGAGCGCGACCTCGAAATGGCGCGGCGGCACCAACACGTCGAGATCGATGTAACCCCGGAGATCCTTGCGCGCGTACACGAAGTCGCTGAGTACGGGACCCTTCAGCAGCACCCACGGGACGGACGCACGGTCGAGCAGAGTCGCGACGGTCGCGAGATCCGCGCGGCTGCGGAGCCGGTCCTGCATCATCTGGCGGTGCGCGGCGACGAGGCGGGTCGAGAGCTCGTCGTCCAGCGGGTCGCGTGCGTGGCGTACATCCAGTGCGTCGCGCCGGCGGAGCGCGAGGTACACCGGGCTCGTCACACCATGGAACTCGGACGCTCTCGCCAGCTCGACGTCGTCGACCAGTGGGGCAAGCTGCACGACGTCCTCGTCTGCCTGGCCGCCGGCACACGAGCGCACCGACGCGACGAGCAGCTTCCCGATCAGGCGACGATTGGTCCTGCGCCTCACACGAGCAGCGGCCGTCATGCGACGAGGGGGCGGAGGAGCTCCACCGCCTGATCGAGGTCGCTTCCCGCGACGAGCCGGTGGGTCGGGACACACCGCGACAGCTCGGCCAGCACACCGAGGTGCTGTCGTGACGACGCCGCGTCCGTCAGAAGGACGTTCGGCGCAAGCTCACGGATGAGCTCCGACGGCGCCAACGCCACCAGGCTGCTGTGCTCTCGTGCCGCGATGTCCGGAACGATCAATGCCACCGGGCGGCACTGCAGTTGCGGCGAGACGCCGAAGAGCTCTTCCACCCGCACCGCGTGCTTCGCACGCGCGGGCGGCATCATGGTTCTCGAGAGATACGCAAGCTCGGGAAACATGGCGACGGTGCCACGGCTCACGTCGACCTGGTCCGGCAGGCCGACGACGCGCAGCTCATCGCGCCGCCGCTGCAGGAACACGATGTCGTCGGCGAGGAATGCGAACCCCGCCTTCGTCAAGGCAAGGCTCAGCGTCGACTTTCCTGCTCCGCTCGCGCCGGCGATCAGAAGACCGGCATCGCCACGCGCGACGCACGCCGCGTGGAGCGGGTACAGGCCTCGCCGCTTTGCGAGCTCGAGCAGCGGGATGCTGAGGAAGGCGTTCATCGCGTGGGGACGGCCGGCGTGAGGCTCGAGAACCTTCACCTCGACGCGCCCGGTGCTGACGCGACAGCGCGCGCGCACGACGCCGGGGCAGTCGACAAAGAGCTCGTCGGTCGCCTCGAAGTAGTCGACAGCTCCCGCGGGGCTGCCGTAGACCTGGCGCGCGGTACCCGCAGGGCGCGCGCCGAACGCGGGCGGGGCGTCGGAAACGAGCACGCGATACGCGATGTCGGCATCTCGGCGGAGCTCGGCACGAAGCGGGCGCAGGCGAGCGTCGATACCTGCGAGCACGCGCTCGTCGTCCGTCTCGATCTCGATGCCGAGCCGAGCCAGCTGGTACGTCGCCCGCAGCACCCGCTGGGAGATCCGGCCGGTACGGGTCACGTCTCGACGCCGCAGCGCGAGATGCGTGCGACCTCCCTGAAGCGTGCGCACGGGTCACTGCGCTCGAACGCGGGCCGACCGTCCACGGCAATCCAACAATGTCCGACGGTCGACGTGCCCGACGTGTCGACACCGAAGCACAAGGCGACGTCGACCCCGAGCCGGCGAAGCCCGTAGTAGAGCGCGATGCCGCGTCGTGTGCAGCTCGGTCGAACCAACGGCGCCCCGTGCCGGAGTACGGCATCCACCCACCGCTCCAGCCTTTCGACACGAACATGGATGGACGGCGCGGCCGGGTGCCGGCGCCCGCGCTTCGTCTCGGGAGCCGGCTCGAGAAGCCGCTGGACCCGGCCCAGATCGAAACGAAGGATCGCGGGTGCGAGCGTGGCGATGAGTGCGCATCGCGCGAGCAACGTGATGTCGCGCGGCCCCGGCCGGGACTGCGAATTGCTACGCGTCGAGAAGATGGTCTCTCGCAAGCGCGCGGACGAGGTCGACGACATCCGCTTCGACCGTAGAGCGGGGAGCGTCGTACTCGTCGCACAGCAGGGTGACGATGTCCGCAACGTCGTGCGTTCCGTCACACAGCTCCCACACCCGCGTTCCGACTTCGTTCAACGAGAAGTAGTGCCCGCCGTCGAGCGCGAGCAAGATGGTTTCCTCTTCCGTCCGCTCAGCGAGGACACGAGAGCTTCGCTTCGGAGCGGTGTCGACCGCGACGTCTTCGACGGGCCTGCCCCCCGGCCCGCGGCGTGCCATCAGAACGAAAAGCGAGTGAGCTTCCGGAGCAGTCCCAGGTCGGTCAAGGTCGGCTTCTTGTACGGCCGCTTCATGGTCCGCCCTCCTCGTGGCTGGCCGTAGTCTGCCGCGTCACCGGCAGGGTGTCGACCCTTCATCGGTCAGGGCGTGACATACCCGTATTCGGGCTGCTCCTGCTCACCTCTGGGCGCGCCGGAACGCGTCCCGGATCAGTGCATAGAGGCGGTCCAGCGGGTCGTATGTCGGCCAGGTGCCGGGAATCAGCAGGTGAACGAGCACATACCCGAACACGGCGAATAGGAGCCACCGGCCCAGCGGATGGGTGCCTGCGTTGCGGGTCCAGGCCGTGATGGTCTCGCCCTTCGCCCAGATGGCTCCGATATCCCAGCCGACCATCACGGCAATGACGAGCACCCAGCCGTGCCAGCCATGAGCGAAGAGCTGCCTCATCCGACGTCCTCCGCCTCGGTGGTCGCAATGGCGCCGGAATCATACGGCGCCCTGTGGCGCCATCACTCGCTGCGCACGATGAAGAGCGGCCATTCATCATCGAGTAACGAAAGTCATTCCGCCTCTCCCCTGCCTCCGAAGACCGGTGGCAGCGCGGCGCGTTCTTTGCATTCCTCCTACACTCCTGCCGGCTGGGTGGGACAACGGGAGTGCCATGGCGTTTTCGACCCCGGGCACACGCACCGTGCTGTTCACGGACTTGGTCGGCTCGACCATTCTCCGTACGCGCCTCGGTGACGTCACTGCCGACGAGCTGCGTCGAGAGCACGATGACATCCTTGCGCGAGCGGTTGTTCGACACGGTGGCACACGGGTGAAGAACACCGGCGACGGCGTCATGGCTGTCTTCGAGAGCGCCGCAGAAGGGGTTGCGTGTGCGGTCGAGATGCAACAACTCGTCGACCGCTATCGGCGCGACCGCGATCTCCCGATCGCGATCAGGGTCGGGCTGAGTGCCGGTGACATCGCGTTCGAGCGGAATGACTACTTCGGCACACCGGTCGTCGAGGCTGCTCGTCTGGAGGCGGCCGCGGCCGGTGACCAGATTCTCGTGTCCGACGTCGTGCGGCTGCTCGCCGGCACGCGGACCGATCTCAAGTTCCTCCCGGTCGGACCCCTCGACCTGAAGGGGCTCGCAGCACCCCTCTCCGCCTACGACGTCCCGTGGGAGCCGAACGAGCACGTGTCCGCGGCGCGAACCGACGAATGGGTCACGGGTGACATCGGGTTCCCCGCAGCATTGACACTGTCAGGTTCGCAGCCGTGCGTCGGTCGTGAAGAGCTGCTGACGTCGCTCGACGCCCGCTGGCAGGACGTACTGCGCGGACGATCGGACTTCGTCGCGCTGGGCGGTGAACCCGGAATCGGCAAGAGCCGTCTCGCGGCGGAGTTCGCTGCGCATGTTCATCGGGCCGGCGGGCTCGTCTTGTTCGGACGGTGCGACGAAGCGGCACCGCAGGCCCTGCAGCCGATCGCCGAGGCGGTGAGCGAGTGCCTGCGGGACGTGAACGTCGAGATGATCGGGCGGCAGCTGGGCTGGGTCGTGCGGGCGCTCACACCGCTGGTCCCCCGCCTCGCCGGAGCGGACACCGAGACGCCACCGTGGCCGGGCGATCAGCGCGCGTTGTTCGGGGTGGCCGGCGAGCGATTCGTCGTGTTCGAGGCCGTCGCCGAGCTCGTCCGGAGGCTGGCGGTCGAGGCACCCCTGCTGCTCGTCGTCGACGATCTGCACTGGGCAACCGAGCCCACGGTGAGCGCGCTTCGGCACATGCTCCATCGCTGCTTGGACTCTCCCGTGATGGTGCTCGGCACGTATCGAGATACGGAGCTCGGACGCGGCGAGCCGTTCGCACGGGCGCTCGTCGAACTGCGCGGCGAAGGGATCGTCACGCGGCTCGCTGTGCGCGGCCTCGAGGCCTCGGCCATCGGAACCCTCGCGGCGACGATGGTCGACGTCACCGACACGACCCTCGTACAACGCGTGCACGAGCAGACCCGCGGCAACCCGTTCTTCGCCACGGAACTGCTGCGCAGTGTTGCCGAGCACGGCAGTGATCCGCATCTGCCGGAAGGCATCAAGGAAGCCATCGGCTTACGCCTCTCACGTCTTCCGGAATCGGTGACTCGAGTCCTGCGGGTGGCCGCGGTCGCCGGGCCGTCCTTCACGGTGCGGCTCCTGGAGCAGATACCCGCCGCGGCGAATGGTGTCGACGCGCTGCTCGACGCGGTAGATCTCGCACTCGACGAAGGGTTGATCGTCGAGCAGCGGCGCGCGGACGATCGGTACGAGTTCGCGCACGCACTGATCCGGCAGGTTCTCTACGACGAGGTGTCGTCTGCGAGGCGAGCGCGTCTCCACTCCGACGTCGCCCAGGCTCTCGAGCGTGAAGGAGCGCTCTCCAACGAGAACCTCGCCTCGCTCGCGTTCCACTACACGGAGGCCGCCCATGCCGGTCACCTCGACAAGGCGGTCGAGTATTCACTGCGCGCGGCAGAGGCAATCGTCACGGTCGCGGCAGAGGACTCCATCGCGATCGTTCAACGAGCGCTCGACGTCGTCAGCCTCGCACCGGGGTCGGAGACAGCACAGGCAGATCTCCTGATCTTCCTGTGCTCTCCGCTGCGCCTCTGCGAGCGCTGGACCGAGGCACGCCGTGCGTGCCTCGACGCCATTTCACTCGCGCGAACGCTGCGGGACGGGCGCCGGATTGCGCAAGCCGTCGACGCGTACACGCGCTGCCAGGAGCTGGGACGACCCGATGCACAGGTGTCGTCGCTGATCGGCGAAGCGCTCGCCGCTCTCGACGCCGGAAACCCGGGATTGCGGGCCCGGCTGCTCGTGGCGAGTGCCGACCAGATGTTGTTCGCAGGCGGCGACTGGCACGCGACCTGGCCTTTGCTCCAACAGGCGACAGAGTTGACGCACGAGGGTGCCGATGCTCACGACCGCTTCGAGGTCTTCTGGATGGCGCTGCGCCACATCTGGGCCTCCCCGCTCGCCGAGGAACAGCAGAGCCTGCTCGACGAGTTCGAAGTGGTCGAGGCCGCACTGCCGCCTTCACTCGCGCGGAGAAGGCTGCATCTCGTGTTCGACGCACGGCTCAAGCTCGAACTCGGTGATCCGGAGTTCGCCTCCTCACTCGAGAGCTGGATCGCACTGCACCAGGACGCGACCGACCTGAACACCATCGGATGGCGTGATTACCTCAGTGCCGCACGGAGCTTGATGCACGGAAAGTTCGACGACGCCGAGTTCGTGATCCAGTCCATTCTCGCGCGCGGCACCGAGTCCAACGACCGTTCGACGGTGGCGCTCGCGCAGCTGTTCCTGCTCTACCGGGAACGCGGGCGCGTAGGAGAGATCCTCAGTCTCGCGATCGACGCAATCGAGCAGAACCCCGGACTGGCCGGCTTCCGCGCCGCCGTCGCGCTCGCGCATGCGGACCTCGGCGACGTCGCAGCGGCGCAGCAGGTATTCGTGTCGCTGAGCGAGGACGGCTTCGGACCCGTACCGCGTGATATGACCTGGACGGGTTCTCTGGTCGTTCTGGCGGAGATCTGCGCGATCCTGTCCGACGCCGATCACGCGCCCGCGCTGACGGAGTTACTCGAACCGTACGCCGGACGGATGGTGG
Source organism: Acidimicrobiia bacterium (assembly GCA_024281095.1). GTDB lineage: Bacteria > Actinomycetota > Acidimicrobiia > IMCC26256 > JAMXLJ01 > JAMXLJ01. The sequence goes on from JAMXLJ010000168.1 coordinate 26,100, forward strand.
TCATCGCCGACCTCGCACTCGCGCCGGCGGCAGCCGACCGCGGGCTGGGACAGCTCGCGACCGTAATGAGGCGATGGGACGACGCGGAAGCGCACTATCGCAACGCCCTCGAGATCGAAACGCGCCTCCAGGCGCGACCCCTTGTCGCGCGCACGCAGTACTGGTATGCACGAATGCTGCTCGACCGGGGTCGCGACGAGGACGCCATGCACGCTTTCGCGCTGCTCCGTTCGTCGCAAGCGGAAGCCGAAGAGCTCGGCATGAAGACGTTGAGCGCCGACATCGCTTTCGCGCTGGCCGGCGCGACCGACCTCCCGCGGCACACACGTGCGACGTCTGCAGCCGCCGGAAGGAACGATTGACGCTGGCGCTGCGCTGGTGCAGGCTTCAAAGGTGCGGATGGGCACGACAAGGGGGTCCGCAATGGTCCGGCTCACGCCTCTCGCCTTCGCGTTGCTCCTCGTCGGAATGGCTCTGGGCCTCGCCGCATGCGACGGCACCGGCGCCAATATCCGCTGCGACGTCACCCCGATATCGAACGGCGTTCAGGTCGCAGTCGTCGACCAGGTCGACGGATTGAAATCGATCGTGAGCGGGCCTTTGACGTCCAATGCGAACGTTGTCGTTCCGGCGTTCCCATCGGGCACGAAGAATCCAGTCACGGTAACCGCCACCAAGCAGTCGCCTGGGCCGTCGGTTGTGGATCTCAACGTCACGAACTCCGACCTCGGCCAGAAGGAATGTGATCCGTCGCTCTTCAATGTCGTTCGTGGCGCCGAAGACGCGGTAACAGCCCGGGGCGTGCCCGACGTGGAGCACGCCGTGGCGGTTCAAAATGGCTCACCGGGCTTGACGGTTCTGAAGGTCGCCGTCAACGGCAAGAAGTTCACTCTGAACCTCCGGCACGGTGCAAAGACACTCGACATCAGCAGTGCCATGCATCAAGGGAACAGCAACACGATCGTTCTGACCGGCCAGGGCCCGGCGAACGCCTCCGCCAACGTCCTGCTCTGGGACGGTACCGGCAAGGGCGGACGCACGAGCTAGAAGTCGACAGCCCGCGCCTCGCCAGTGCATCCCGTTCGGCGGTCACGGCTTCGACACTCGCTGTGGACGCGCGGCATGGTCGCCCTGGTACTGCTGATGTCGTCGGCATGTGCCGCCGTCGCTTCCACCCCGCGGTCCGGCTCCATGGCCGCCTCGGCGCCCCCGCTCTCCGATGTCTCCAGCTCGCCACCCGGCCGGCAGCATGACGCTGCGCCCGCGCGACCTCAGGATCGCCGGCGGATCAGCGAAGAGATCACCGTGGTCGATCCGGTGGTCTCCAACACCGATCCGCAGCGCGCGGTCCACGACCGTGTCGGCGGCAGCGAGCCCAGCATCGCGGTGAACCCGCGCAACCCGTCCGAGATCGTCATGACGGCCTTCTCCGGCGAGAACTTTTCGGGGGGTTGGCCGAGCCCCGCGCCACTGTGGTTCTCGAGCGACGCGGGCCGGCACTGGACGAAGGAGTTCAGCATCCCGAGCCCGCCCGGGCACGCGACCCGTTTCGGCACGTGTCCGTGCGACCAGACCGTCGAGTACGGAAACGACGGCTTGCTCTACGGAACGTTCCTCGCCGACGCGAGCGACACCCAGCCGTGCGGCAACGCGGCCGCAGGCCAGTGCGTGGTCGTGACCGGAGGCACGACCGACCCGAGAGATGTGAACGCGTGGCGGTGGCGCGGGGACCCAGTTCAAGCCACGAATCAGGTCCACCCCGGATCCGCCGACCAACCGTGGTTGGTCGTCGACGCCAAGAATGCACTGCACGTGGCTTACGACGACTTCGCCGGCGGGCCGAGCGCTCAAGTCGCGACTGCGGCGGCGAGCGCCCTGCCGCCCGACTTCGCGACGGACACGTCGCCGGGAATCGAAGTCCCGTTCGCGGCGAACCCTGGTTTGCGACTCGCGGTCGACCCACGGGGCGCGCTCTACGCGCTGTTCCAGCGGTCCGAAGGGCTCGGGAACCCCAAGACCGTCAGCTACGTGCTCAATCGCTCGACCGACGGCGGAAGGACGTGGAACCTCAACGGTGCATCGGACGGAGTAGTGATCGCCACGGTACTCAGCGATCAGGCACCCGACTACAAGTTCGGCGGCGTCAACGCGTTGCTCGGCGGAGTGGACGCGCTCGCCGTTGGTCCGACGGGCGACGTGTACGTCGTGTACGGGGCCGACGTCTCGGGATCGGGTGCCGGGAACCAGTTGTTCGTCGACCGCTTCCGCCCCGGTCCTCACCGCACGCTCGAACTGCGCGAGGAGCACGTCGTCAGCGGTGCGGCCAGCGCGGCCTTGCCCGCGATCGCGGTGACACAGGACAGCACGGTCGGCGTCCTCTACGACACCTTCGACGGCTTCACGAGCGACGGGCTGCCGGCATTCACCGTTCATCTCGCACTCGGCAGGAACCGGGGCCGGCTGTTCACCGACGTGGTTCTGGAGGAGTTCCTCACGCCGCCGACCTTCGAGGGGCGACCGAACGACGACCCCCGCCAACGCGTCCTCGGCGACTTCCAGCAACTGAAGGCCGTGCGAGGGACGCTGTACGGGGCGTTTGCCGGGAACCGCGCACCATTCGGCGGTGTGTTCTCTCAGATCGACCCGATCTTCTTCACCGCGGAGCGGTAACACTCGAAGCGAAGAACGCTCTTGTCTCGCGCCGCGCGCTCGTGCACAATCACGGCCACCTCGGGCTCGTCATTCCGGGCGCACGTCCTCACAACGGGGCAGGAGCAGGGGAACACCGGGGCAGGCCGGCGGTGTCGGGGGCGCCGCCGGCACCGGTGCGCGCAAGTCTCGCGCCATGCAACGGTCGAACACCTCGCCGCGCTCAGAGGCTCGATGCCGCATGCGTCCGCTCTTGGGCATCGAGCTCGTCGCCTTCCTCGATCTTCCTGAAGGAGCGACGATTGGGGTCGCCTCGTGTCGCTGACGACGCGGACGGTGCCGTGGTCTCTTGACGGCGGGCGCCGGTAGCGCCTATCCACGTGCCGGGTAGCTGGGCGGGGACCCGAGCGCTCCGGGCGTACGTGTAACCGTTCACGCTTCAGGGCACGATGAGCACGGATCGTGGCTGCTGGGCGGAGATTGGTGGAAAGCGGATGCAGCGTCGGGGAATGTGGCTCGCGATCGCGCTGACGATCGGGCTCTGCGCCACCGCGTGCAGCCCCATCGACTGGCTCACCTACCACCGCGACAACTCGCGGACGGGTTCCGACCCGAACGGTCCCGCAACGCCCGTCGGCGTGGCATGGACGTCGCAGTTCCTCGACCAGTTCCCGTACACCGAGCCGATCGTGTACCAGAACCGCGTCTACGTCGCGACGGAGAACAACACCGTCTACGCGTTCGACATCTCCAACGGCGGCCTCGTGTGGAGCACCCACATCACCTCGCCGTTCACTCAGGTCGTCACCCCGTGCATGTACGACGTGAATCCAGTGGGCATCACGGGGACGCCGGTGATCGACTCGAGCACCAACACGATCTACGTCGTCATCGAGACGGGGAACCAGGGCCACGCGCTCGTGGGGCTCGACACTGCATCGGGTAATCCGACGGTGCTCGCGTCGGGCGACCCGGCCGGCGCAAAGACGTCGACGATGTGGAACCGGACCGCGCTCACACTGGGCAACGGCCGGCTCTACTGGGGCTACCTCGGGGCCGACTGCAACTTGTACAACGGCACAATGGTCAGCGTGAAGACCGACGGGACGTCGCCGGTCTTCTACCAGGTGCCGGGCACCCGCGGCTCCTTCTGGGGCGCGTCCGGCGCGGCGATCGACGGCGACGGCAACGTCTGGGCGACCTCGGGGAGCGGCGCGCAGACGAACCCGACCGCGCCACCCGACCGCACCGAGTCGCTGATCAAGTTGTCCCCGACGCTGCAGGAGCTCGGCTTCTTCACACCCACCGACTGGGTCACGCTGAACATCAACGGGCAGGACCTCGGGTCGGCCGGCCCCGCGCTGCTACCCAACGGATTGGTGTTCCAGGCGGGCAAGAACAAAGTGGCGTTCCTCGTGAACCAGGCGACGCCCGGCGGTGTCGGCAATCCGGTCGCGTCGTACGCGACGAACTGCCGCTCGTTCGGAGGCGACGCGTACAACGCGGGCGTCGTCTACATGCCCTGTGAAGACGGGATGCTCGCGCTCTCGGTCTCGAATACCACGCCGCCGACGCTCACCAAATTGTGGAAGGGTCCCTCGGATTCCAACGGTTCGCCGGTGTACGGCGGGAACGCCGTGTGGGTCATGTCGGTCGACACCGGGAACCTGTACGCGCTCAATCCCGCCGACGGCACCGTGAAACAGTCGATCCAGTTGGTGCCGAACGAGAACGCTCGTCACTTCACCACACCGACGGTCGCGGGCGACACGGTGCTCGTGGCCACCGCGCACCACGTGGTGGCGGTACGGCACGTGTCGAGCTGACGCGCGGGCACAGCGCTCAGCGAATACGCGGCTTGATCCGTTCGCCGGACTGGAACGACTGCTGCCCCGCATACAACGAGTCGGGGTCGCTGCCGACACGGATGATCACGCGACCCATGTCGAGCGCCTGCCGGCGTGACAGCTCCCGAGCCGTCCACAGCGACCGCACTGTGCCCTGGATCGCGACGGGCGGCGCGGACGCGATACGCGTCGCGACCCATTCGGCCGCGGATCGCAACTCGGCAGCCGGCACGACCTCGGTGACGAAGCCGATCTCCCGCGCCCGCTGCGCGGACATGCGCTCGTGCGAGCCGAGGAGCGAGAGTCGCATGACTTCGTGGAACGGCATCTTCTGCAGCAGGTGCATCGACTCGAAGCACATGGTCATGCCGAACGTCACGTGCGGGTCGAAGAACGTGGCGTGCTCGGCCGCGATCACCACATCGACCTCGCCGAGCATGTAGAACGCGCCGCCGCAGGCCATCCCGTTGACCGCGGCGACCACAGGCTTCCAGAGATCGTTCGTCTTCGGGCCGAGGTTGTCGCCCGGATCGTCGAAGTGCCACGGTGACGCACCGGCCTGACCGGTGGAGGCAACGGCGTCGTCGGGACGGCTGCCGACGTCGCTCCCCGACTCCCAGCCGCCCATCATCTCGGAGCGGTCGATGCCGACGCAGAAGGCCTTGTCACCCGCACCGGTCAACACCACGCACCGGACGTCGTCGTTGGCCCGCAGCCCCCGCCAGAGGTCCTTGAGCTCGTGTTGCATCCGGAAGTTGAAGGCGTTGTGCACGTCGGGCCGGTTGAGGGTGACCCACGCGACACCGTCGATCTCGTCGTAGTCCAGCGTTTCGAAGTCCGGCATGGCGGCATCCTACGGCGACTCCCCGAGAGGCCGGCCGAACCCGCTCGGTGGCCTGACCAGGAAAAGTTGGCGCGCGGCACGTGACAAACCGGGTCCGATGACCCACCCTGGTGCTGCTCGTTCGGGATCTGACGTCCCGGCGCAGCCGGACGTCAGGCCATAGGGAGGGACCTGATGGACGACAAAGGGTGGGAGCGCTACGGGGCCGTCGGCGGCATCGTTTTCGTGGTGCTGTTGCTGCTGAGCACCTTCATGGTGTCGCAGCCGCCGCACGTCGATGCGAGCACACTGAAGATCGCGAAGTACTTCCTCGACCACCCGAACCGCATCCTCGCGTCGCAGATGATCGGGGCGTTCGCGGTGCTGGGATTCGTGTGGTTCGTGGCCCATCTCCGCACAACGCTCAAGGCGGCCGAGAGCGTGAGTGACGGCCTCTCGTCACTCGTGTTCGGCAGTGGCATCGCTCTCGCCGCGCTCGGTGCGCTCGCGAGCGTCCCGAACGCGGTGCTCGCCTACGCGGCGAAGCAGAAGTCGGAGATCATCACGAACGCGGGCTCCGGAATCGTGCGGGGCCTCTTCGACGTCAACCTCATGCTCGGAAATGTGCTGACCATCCTGCTCGGCCTGTTCGTGGCCGCGGCGGCGTACGCCATGGTTCGCCGCGAGGTTGCGGTGCCGTGGCTCGGCTTCGCCGGCCTGGTGGTCGCAGTCATCGCGTTCGTCGCCGGAGCAACCGGCTTCTTCGTCACCAAGAACAACGGTGGCGTGACCGCGCTCGGGCTCATCGCGTTCCTCGGCTTCCTGGCGTTCGTGGCGGTGACGTGCATCTGGATGCTGATGCCCGCCCACCGGGCCCCGGCGTATCGGGCGGTACCGGCGCCGGTGACCTGATCGGATCGCGCGAAGAGCGACACGTGGCGCGCGCCTGCCTGCAAGTGTGTTTTTCGCAGGCGGCGGGTAAAGCCTCGGGCACAGTTGGGAGGTAGCCATGTTGTTCGATGTCCTTGTCGCGCTCCTTATCACCGCGTTGGCGGTCGTCTTGGGGATCACCGTGCACCCGGTGCTGTTCTTCATCATCGTGCTGGCGATCATCTGGTTCGTCGCACGTTCGAGGTACGGCACACGCGCGCACGGCCTCTGACCGCCGCAGTCACACGCAAAGCCCGAAGACGCGCGCCGCGAGGCGCGCGTCTTCGCGTCGAACCCCCTCCGCTTCTCGTGTCTCGGCGTGCGTATCGATACTCACGGCCGTTGGGTATCCGGACGCTTCCCAATTCGTCGAGCCTGTCGATGATCGAGACCGACACAAAAGGCAACCGTCCTGAGGAATGGTGGAGGATGGCGCTCGCTTACCAGGCCGCTGAGCGCTCGGTCGGAGTCACGTCGCACATCCGGCGGCTGAACGGCGCGCCGCTCACGCCTCGCGAGAGCGCAGTCGCAGGACTCGTCGCGCGAGGTGCGACGAACAAGGAGGCAGCGGCAGCGCTGTTCGTGAGCGCGAAGACCGTCGAGTTCCATTTGAGCAGCGTCTACCGGAAGCTAGGCGTGCGTTGCCGCTCGGAGCTCGCGTGGCTGGTCGCGACGGTCGAGCCTGGCACCAGTTGACGCCGAGCCCGCGTCAGCGGGCATGCGTTCGGGCCGGTGACGGTCCGCTTCTTCCGACCAGAACAAGCTCGTGACATCGCGGTCATCGAGACGTACGATCCGCGCGTGTCCCGGCAGGGAATCGGGCTCAGACGGCTTGGTGACGCGGGCCCGGTTGGATCTCGCGCGTCCACCGCACCGGCGACGCGCCCGCCCGCTGATCTCCCAGGTCTCGAGCCGTCGTGGTCACGGTTGATCACGACGCCTGACCTCGACGGCGTCGGCCGGACGTTCCACGTGCTCGACAACGCCGTCTCGAACCCGCGCGTCACCTTGCTGTGCGTGCACGGCAACCCTACGTGGTCGTATCTGTGGCGGAAGGTCGTCGCGAAGGCCGACCCGGGAGTCCGGGTAATCGCGGTCGACCAGCTGGAGATGGGATTTTCCGAGCGCACGGGCGCAACTCGACGGTTGCGACAACGCGTCGACGACCTCTGCGCGCTCACCACTGAAATGGGCCTCGACGGGCCTGTGATCACCGTCGGTCACGACTGGGGTGGTGCCATATCGCTCGGGTGGGCGGCGAGACATTCGGCACGACTCGAGGGTGTCGTGTTGACCAACACCGCGATCCACCAGCCCGAAGGTTCACCGGCGCCCGCGCTCATCCGCATGGCTCGTCTGCCCGGTGTGCTGCAGCTCGTGTGCGTCGCAACCCCGACGTTCATCGATTCCGCGCTCGCGCTCTCGCGACCGCGCATACCGCAGCCGGTTCGTGACGCGTTTCACGCGCCGTACCGATCCGCGGGCAGGCGCGCGGGCATCGGGGCGTTCGTCGAAGACATACCGCTGGATCCGGCCCATCCGAGCGCTGAGGCACTCGACGAGATTGTCGCGGGCGTCGAGAAGCTCAGGGACATTCCGGCCCTGCTGTTGTGGGGACCGTCCGATCCGGTGTTCTCCGATATCTACTTGCGCGATCTCGCGGGCCGCCTCCCGCGTGCCGACATTCATCGCTTCGTCGGGGCGAGCCACCTGGTTTGCGAGGACGCGGATGTTGCCGGCGCCATCCACGCATGGGTCGGCCAGCTCCATGGTTCCCAGCCGCCTCCGGCCGCTCCGCCACCGCGACCTCCGGCGTGGGCCGGGCTCGAGCGGCGGGCCCGGGACAGCGACGTCGCGATGGTGGAGATGACGCCGCGCGGGCGGCAGCGATCGATCACCTTTGCGGACCTCGGTGCGGACGTGAAGCGGGTCGCGGCCGGCCTCGTCGAGGCCGGCGTCACGAAAGGTGACCGGGTCGCGTTGCTCGTCCCGCCGGGCGTGGATCTCGCCGTCTGCCTGTACGCGTGCTGGCGTACCGGTGCGGTCGTGGTCCTCGTGGACGCGGGTCTCGGGGCTCGAGGGATCAGTCGCGCGCTCAAGAGTGCGGCACCGAAGTACGTCATCGGTATCCCGCGCGCGTTGGTCGCGGCGCGGGCACTGCGGTGGCCCGGTGAGCGCGTCGCGGCCCTCCCGATGGACCGGCGGACCGCACGGGCGCTGGGCGTCTTCACGACGCTCGATGACGTGCGCCGAGCCGGAAGCATGGCGGCCCTGCCTCTCGAGCCGGACGACATGGACGACGCGGCGGTCGTCTTCACGTCCGGTGCCACCGGGCCGGCCAAGGGGGTGCTCTACCGCCATCACCAACTTCAGGCCCAACGCGACGTCCTCGCGCGTCTGTACGACATCTCGGACGCAGACCGGCTCGTGGCGGCGTTCGCGCCGTTCGCGCTCTATGGCCCTGCAATCGGCGTGCCGTCCGTCGTTCCCGCCATGAACATCACTGCACCGGGCACCCTCGAAGCCGTTGCACTTGCCGACGCGGCTGCGGCGATCGACGCAACGCTGGTGTTCGCGTCGCCGGCGGCGCTCGCGAATGTGGTCGCGACCTCCGGCGCCCTCACGCCGCCCCAACGCGCGGCACTGGCAAGGATCCGGCTCCTCTTGTCGGCCGGAGCCCCGGTCTCGCGCTCGGTGCTCAGTGCCGCGAACGAGTTGATGCCGAACGCAGAGCCCCACACGCCCTATGGCATGACGGAGGTGCTGCCGGTTACCGACGTCACGCTTGGCGAGATCGAAGACGCGGGTGATGGCAACGGCGTCTGTGTCGGCCGGCCCGTCTTTGGTGTGGCCGTCGCGGTGAGCCCGCTCGATGCCGTAGGACGGGCGACGGGTGAGCTGACGACCGTTGCGGGCGTGACGGGTGAGGTGTGCATCCAGGCCGCGCACATGAAGGAGTCCTACGACAACCTGTGGGTCACGCAGCATCGGACCACGCAGCCGCCGGGGTGGCATCGCAGCGGTGATGTCGGCCACTTCGACGCCGAAGGACGCCTGTGGATCGAGGGCCGGCTGATCCATGTGGTGTCGACAGACATCGGGCCGGTGACGCCGGTCGGGATCGAGCGCGCGGTCGAGTCACTCCCGAGCGTGTGCCAAGCCGCCGTTGTCGGCGTGGGGCCGCCTGGCACGCAGCGAGTCGTCCTGGCGGTGGTCCCGAACGACGGGTGTGGGCGGCTGCATCTCGCGCCCGAGACGCTCGCCACGCAGGTGCGCGCCGTCACACATGTCGATGTCGCGGCCGTCCTCACGGTGCCCGCGTTGCCGGTCGACAAACGCCACAACTCGAAGGTTGATCGCACGCGAGTCGCGACATCAGCGGGCACGGTGCTCGCCGGTGGAAGAATTCGAAAGCTGTGAAGGCCCTCGTCACGGGTGGCACCAGCCTCCTCGGGAGCACGACCGCCCGAAAACTGCGCGCCCGTGGCGACGACGTGACGGTGTTCCAACGCCGCCCGAGTGGCCTTGGCGCGCGCGAGGTGCTCGCGGATATCGCCGACGCCGAGGCGGTGACACGCGCGGTCCAGGGCGCAGATGTCGTGATCCACGCCGCCGCGAAAGTGGAGATGGCCGGCCCCTGGCCTGCCTTCGAGCAGACGAACATCAAGGGAACGGTGAACCTGGTCCGGACCGCCCGCGACAGCGGCGTGCAGCGGTTCGTCTACGTGTCGTCGCCTTCGGTCGCTCACGCGGGGCGGTCCCTCGTAGGTCGGCCCGCCACACCGGCAAGTCCGGAGTCCGCCCGTGGTTCCTACGCGCGCAGCAAGGCCGCGGCCGAACGCCTCGCTCTCGCGGCGAACGAGTCCGGGTTCTCCGTGGTGGCCGTACGTCCGCATCTGGTTTGGGGTCCCGGCGACCAGCAGCTCGTCGGACGGATCATCACGCGCGCGCGCCAGGGTCGGCTCGCCATCATCGGGACGGGCACGGCTCTCGTCGACACGACATACGTGGACAACGCGGCTGACGCACTCGTAGCCGCAGCCGACCGCGCCCATGAGTTGGGCGGACGCGCCTTCGTCGTCTCGAACGGCGAGCCTCGTCCCGTTTCCGAGCTGTTGAACCGGATCGTCGTGGCCGCCGGGCTTCCCCCGATACGCCTCCGCGTCCCCGCCGCAGTGGCCCGTGCCGCAGGAGCCGTATTCGAACAACTCTGGGATCGGCTGAACCGAGAGGATGAGCCGCCGATCACGAGGTTCCTTGCTGAACAGCTGTCAACCGCGCATTGGTTTGACCAACGCGAGACTCGACGGTTGCTGGCGTGGCGGCCCGCAGTCGGTCTCGATGAGGGTTTTTCGCGACTGGCCGAGTGGTTCCGAGCATCAAAACCAACCGGCTCTCTTTGACGGGGCGCCGCTCGGAATCTGATCGAATTGTGCCGATACGCAAGCACGACTTGTGGCCCACGAACCCGATGGATTGTTGTGCGGACCGGGCGTACAGTGGGCAGCGGCTGCCGCGGGAGGCTGGGAGTACCGCGGCACGGGAAGCTTCAGGAGCGGTGGTGGCGAGGAAGCTTCGGGGCAACTATTCCTGCGATCGAACCGCTGCGGTGGCGATCACGGGCGTTCGCTTTCCGATCCCCAGCGCGGCCCAAGAGCCGGACGCGACGTAGGACGCGGAAGGGGTGCCCGATGCAGGCAGGGGACATTGACGTTTTCGACGGTTTCGCGGCGCCGGCCATTCCGACCGTGACTGGCGCAGCGTCGCTCACACCCCGCGAAGGAGTGATCGCCGAGCTCGTTGCTCGCGGAGCGACCAACAAGCAGGCTGCCCAGATACTGTCGGTGAGCCCGAAGACCGTCGAGTTCCACCTCAGCAAGGTCTTTCGGAAGCTCGGAGTGGCATCCCGCTCCCAGTTGGCGTGGCTCATCGCTCGCGCCCACCGCGACAGGTCCGACGGCAGCGTGGAATCGGCGCGGGCGAACATGTCGCACGGCGGAATGTCGTGACACTTCTGAGCGCACTGCGAGACTTGCAGTGGCGGCGTCGCCGGGTTTTGATCGCTGCGATCGGGACTGCCCTCGTCTTCGCTCTCACGCTCGTGCTCTCCGGCGTGTCGCACGGATTCGACGTCGAGACCAGTCGCACGATGTCGAAGTTCCACGCCGATGGTTGGGTGATCAGCAGCGGAGCGTCAGGACCGTTCGTCGGCCAGTCGCCCCTGCTCGCCTCGAACATCGATGCAGTCCGCCGCCAACCAGGAGTTCACGAGGCAAACGGGTTCATTTTCTCGCGAAAGACCGTCGGCGTCGCGGCGGACAAGGAAGTGAACCTCTTTGGCGTGGGAAGCCGTGGTGTTGCAGTGCCCTCCGTGGACAATGGCCGGGGGCCGAGGAGAAGCGGCGAGGCGACGGTGAGCACCCGTCTCCACTACGGCATCGGCGACAAATTCTTCCTGTCGGGGCGCGAGTTCGTCGTCGTGGGGACCATCGGCAACTGGACGGCAGTAGCGGGTGTTCCCAACGTGTTCGTCGGCCTTGCCGACGCGCAGAAGATCGCGTTCGTCGGACAACCCATCGTCTCGGCGGTCGCAGTGAAGGGGACGCCCACGAACGTGCCCGCCGGCACGACGTTCATGTCGAACTCGGTGGCACGTAAGGATCTCCTGCGATCGGTGAAGAACGCGCGGTCCGGCATCGACCTCGTGGGGCTCCTGCTCTGGGTCGTGGCCGCGACGATCATCGGATCGGTCATCTACCTTTCCGCACTGGAGCGCGTCCACGACTTCGCCGTCTTCAAAGCGACCGGAACTTCCAGCGCGACGATTCTCGTCGACCTGATCATTCAGGCCGTGATCCTCGCTCTTCTCGCGGCGGCGATCGGCGCGGGCCTCGCAGTCTTGATCGGGCCCCGGTTTCCAATTCCCGTCGTGATACCGATGAGCGCGTTCGTGTTGTTGCCACTTCTCGCCATAGCCGTCGGCCTCGTGGCGAGCCTGGCCGGGCTGCGTCGCGCGATCACTGTCGATCCAGCCGTGGCGTTCACGACCGCGTGAGGCTCCACCCACAGGAGAAGCGATGGAACTGAGCATCCGCGACCTGACCATCGAGTATTCGAGCGGTGGCTACGTCGTGCGACCCGTCGACGGGCTCGATCTCACCGCGTCCACGGGCTCGCTCGTGTTGCTCCTCGGACCGAGCGGATGTGGCAAGACATCACTGCTGTCCTGCCTCGGGGGGATCCTGACGCCGAAGCACGGAAGCATCCGGTTCGGCGACGTCAACATTGCCGGGCTCAGTGGCCCGTCGCTCACAACCTTTCGTCGTCAGACCGTGGGGATCGTCTTCCAGGCGTTCAACCTCGTGCCGAGCATGACCGCGCTCGAGAACGTGATGGTGCCGCTCTGCAACGGAGGCATGCGGCGGCGGCTCGCGCGGAGTCGCGCCAACCAGCTCCTCTCCGACGTGGGGCTCGCAGATCGCACCAGCCACCGTCCCGGCGACATGTCCGGCGGCCAACAACAGCGCGTCGCGATCGCGCGCGCCCTGGCCTTCGACCCTCCGCTGTTGCTCGCCGACGAGCCGACGGCTCACCTCGACTACATCCAGGTGGAGGGTGTGCTGAAGCTGATACGGCAGCTCGCCGACGGTGACCGCCTCGTCATCATCGCGACGCACGATCACCGGCTGCTGCCGATCGCGGACCGCGTGGTCGAGCTGGTTCCGGAAGTCGGCCACACCGCGCGGCCTCCTGAACGTGTACTCCTCGACACCGGCGATGTTCTGTTCCGGCAGGGCGATTGGGGCGACCTCGTCTACGTGATCGAAGACGGCGAGATGGAGATGGTGGCGGAGCTCGAGGGTGGCCGCGAGGAGGTCCGCAGCGTCCTGGGGCCGGGCGGATACTTCGGCGAGGTCGGTCCGGTGTTCGCTTTGCCCCGGTCCGCCACGGCGCGGGCAAGCCGGCCGAGCATCGTGCTCGGCTACACCACGCGTGAGTTCCGGGACCGTGTCGGGCCGATACCGGTGGAACGCGTCGGAACCGGTCTGCCCGAGGTCGTGCCGGCAGTGTCGGGTACTGCGCACAGACAGGCTGCGGTCGACACTGCGTCCTCCAGCGCGCCATGAGCGTCGAGGCCACGCTCGACCGGGCCGCGGTGCTTGCACGCGCGCCCCTGTTCGCGGATCGCGATCCGGCGGAGTTGCGGGCAGCCGCGGCGCGATGCACCGAGCGCGCATATCGCAAAGGCGAAGGAGTGTGGAGAGCCGGCGATCGCGGCGAAGAGCTCCTGATCGTCGAGAGCGGCGAGCTGGCCGTCTGGGGCACCGACGAGAGCGGCGCCGACGAGTTGCTCGCCCGCCTTGGTCCAGGCGAATGCGTGGGCGAGATGGCGTTGCTCGTCGACGACTGGCGCTGCGCGACGGTCACGTGCACCCGGTCGGCCCGCGTGCTGGCTTTGAACCAGACCGACTTTCGGCAAGTGGTCGCGAGTGATGCCGGCACGATGTCCCGGGTGTCGGAGATGCTGTCGCGTCGAGCCGCGTCGGCGGCACGACGAGCCCCCATCCATCGACAGACCACCATCGTCACGGTCGTTGCCGAGCCCGGGATGAAGGGAGCCAGCCTCGTCGCCGCAGCAGTGGCTGCACTGCAGGCGGAGCGCTTGTCCGACACCGTGATGCTCGTGCGCCTCGGTGATGACGGGCCGTGTTGCAGCGAGGTGGAGGCTTCCGCCGTACACCCCACGACGCGCACCAACGCCGTCACCGTGATCGACGTGTCGGCAGAAGAGCCGCAGGGCGACGCCGTCGTCAGTGCACTGGACCGCTTCACCTCGACGTTGGTCGGCATGGCGCCCGTCGTGGTCGTCGATGTCCACGGTTCATCGATCGACGTCACAGGCGCGTCGATGTTCTCGGACGTGGTGATCGACATCGCCGCAGCCGCCGATGCTCCAGAGATGCCGACGCACGGCGACACCTCGGTGCTCAGGGTCGTCAACCTCTACAACGCCGGTTCGCACCCGTTCCCCGTCAACCAGTCTCAGCCTCTCGCATTGCCTATCGACGCTGCTCTGGACGGCGCGCCGGTGGAACGACAGATCGGTCACGTGCTCGAGGCGGGTAGCTCACCCGTCGGGATCGCGCTGCGCCGATTGGCGCACAAGACACTCGGGGTGAGCGTCGGCGTCGCGCTCGGCGGCGGGGCGGCATTGGGCATCGCACACATCGGTGTCCTGCAGGCTCTCGAAGATGCGGGCATTCCCGTTGACATGGTCGCCGGCGCCAGCATGGGCTCGGTTATCGCCGTCGGCTATGCAGCCGGTCTGACGCCCGAGGTCATGCTCGACATGGCCCGCCGTGTCGGCACCGTACGGACCACGCTGTCGGTCCTCGACCCCACGCTCGCCGGCACCGGCCTGCTCGCCGGGAAGCGGATGAGAAAGATCCTCGCGCCGCTGCTCCCCAGCCACGTCGACACGTTCGACGACCTCGTGCGTCCGTGCCGGGTGCTGGCGACCGACGTCGAGACAGGTGAGCGTGTCACCATCGGCGACGGCAGGCTCGAGCCCGCGGTGAGAGCGAGCTGTGCGATACCGGTGATCTTCACGCCGGTGCGACATCAGGGCCGTACGTTGATCGACGGCGCGTTCGTCGATCCGGTGCCGGCCGACGTCGTCGCGGAGATGGGTGCCGACGTGATCATCGGCGTGAACGTCGTCCCACCGCTCGAACGCGGCGCATCGAACCCTGTCTCACGAGCCTTCCATGGGATCAACCGGCTGAATCCGTTCTCGTATCTCTACGGCACGCAAGGCGCACCCAACCTCGTCGACGTCCTGATGAACACATTGCAGATCGTCGAATACGAGCTCGGCACCTACAAATCGAGGAGTGCCGACGTCAGCCTCGCGGTCGACCTCGCAGGATTCACGTGGATCGAGTTCTACCGCGGGCCCGAGCTCGTCGCGCGCGGTCGTGAGGCGGGCGAGCGCGTGCTGCCGGAGGTTCGTCGCGTCATCGACCGGCGGATGGCGGCCTACGCTCGCACGCCTGCGTGATCATCCTCGCGTGATGGCGCCTGCTCAGGAACGTCGTCGCGCAGGTCGATCGCGACTTCGCGCGTGCCGGTCGCGGCCTGCAACTCGACGAGTGCACCCGAGACTGCATCCGCGAGTGACTGGATGTCCGGCACACGCTCGGCGCACCCGATGAATCCGAAGGAGACGCGGTCCAAGTAGGTCACGACGGTGACATTGAGCGGCACTGCCTCGAACAGCGGGCCGAGCGGGAAGATGTGATCGACGCGCGCGCCGGCCACGTACAACGGAAAATCAGGTCCCCTGACGTTCGAGATGAACAGGTTCGCGAACGGTGGCACGACGTGAGGGAGACGAAGTTCCGAAGCCGCTCGCATGATCCAGCGGATCGAGCCGGGAGGTACCAGCCCGGTCACGCTCTCCAATCGTCCCGTACCGACCCTCTCGTGATGGTCCTTTGCCGCGTTCGCGGACCGCTGGATGGCCATGATCCGCTCAACGGGGTCGGCCAGATGCACGGGCAAGGCGTAGAACAGCGTCGAGAACTTGTTTCCGGTGCGCTGGTCCTCCAAGCCCCGTTCCGAAGTCGGTACGCAGGCCGTGAGGGTGCGCTCCAACCTTTCGTCATGAGATGTCAGATACGAGCGCAGGGCGCCGGTGCAGAGCGCGACGACGACGTCGTTCACGGTCACGCCGAGGTGCTTGCGGATGCGCTTCACGTCGTCCAGTGGAACGGACGTCAGCGCGACGCTGCGCCCGCGACTCAACGCGTGGTTCAGCGCAAGGCGCGGCGCCGTGAACGGAAACGGCGTTCGCGGCACACTGTCATCGCGCTTGCGTCGATCGCCGAGCCACGATCGGCCGAGCGCGAAGGCACTCCGCGCGAAGGTGAACGGCCATGTCGCGGCGGCGCCCAACGAGGCGCCGGCAACCGTTGCAAGCCCCGGTGCGGGCTGTGGTCGCCAGTCCGTCCCGTGTTCCGTGGGCGCATCGGGAGCAAGATCGAAGAACTCCGCAAGGGCGGTGATGCCCGACACGCCGTCGATGGCGCAATGGTGCACCTTCGCGATCGCCGCGGTCTTGTCACCTTCGAGACCTTCGACGAACCAACATTCCCAGAGAGGTCGGTCTCGGGGAAGCTGCCCGGCCGCGACGTGCGCGGTCACGTCCGCGAGCTCGCGGAAACCTCCCGGGCGGCCGACCACAGCATGGTGGAGGTGGCGATCGACGTGGACCTCGGCATCCTCCACCCACACGGCTTGTCCCGTGGGTAGGCGTCGTAGCCGGCGACGGCAGGGCGGAATCGCGGGGTATCGCTCTTCGATGCGATCACGGAAGACGCGGTACCGGTCCTCCGGAGGCGTCGCGCCGGAGTCGAGCACGAGAACGGCCACGACGTTGAGCGCCTGAGTCGCGGTCTCGGCATCCAGGAACGCGCCGTCCAAAGGCGAGAGGTACTCCACGTCAACGCGCTCCGTCGATGCGAGCGGGTATCGACTCGCGCACGAACGTCACGAGCTCTCCGACGGTTTCGAGCCACGGCACCGTCGGTGGTTCGCCGATCTCGTCCGCGGAGAGCCCGAGATCGGCGAGAAGCTGCTCCCGTACCGAGACCAGAACCTCGATCAGCGCGAGTGAGTCGAGCCCCACGTCGCTGAGCAGCGCGTCGTCCGTAAAGGACGAGAGCGGCTCCTTCGTGACGACGGCGAGCTCGGCGCGAAGCGCCGTCGAAACTCGCTCGTCCATCGCGGACGTCATCCGAAGTCCACCCGGGCCAGAAGGCCGTCGCCCTCCCCCACCAGCCTTCGTATGGCCATACGGCGCAGCTTTCCGCTGGGAGTCTTCGGCAACGTGCCTCGCGGTACGAACGCAACGGTCGCCGGCGCAACCCCCGTCTCGCGTGCGACGCTCGCACGGATCCTCCGGCACGCCACCTCGAGCTCGCCTGTCGACATGGTCGCGCTGCTCGGTTCGGCCACGATCGCGAGGCCGCCGTCGGGTGCGGCAACTGCGGCAAGACAACCGGCACGGATCGCGACATGCCGGACACGGCCTTCGATGTCGGTGGGATAGATGTTCCGACCGCCGACGACGATGACTTCGTCTCCCCGACCGATCACGAACAGCTCGCGTCCGCCCATCAGGCCGACGTCGCCGGTCACGAAGTAGCCGTCATCCGTGAGACAGAGCTCGGCGCCGATGTAGCGGTCCAGCAACGACGGGCTCCGGAACTCGATCGGCCCGATCCCGTCCTCGCCGGCGGCGACGCGCACGTCGACACCGTCGAGCGCCGAGCCCGTGCAGACGAGCGGAGCGGCTGCGCCATCCCGCGATCCGCGCGCGGGGTTCGGTATGGATCTCCATGCCTCCCTCGGGCGTACGATCGTCACAGCGAGCGTTGCCTCCGCCATTCCGTAGGCGGGGCAGAACGCCAATGGGCGGAATCCCACCGGCGAGAACGCCTCCGTGAAGCGAAGGAGGGTGTCGCGCCTGACGGATTCCGACCCGACGATGCAGGCCCGGATCCCCGACAGATCTACGGGTCCGACACGCGCGCTCGTGCGCGTCGCGAGCTCGAGTGCGAAGTTCGGCGCGACCGTGATCGTTGCGCCGGTTTGCGAGCACGTCCGAAGCCATGACGCCGGGCTCGCGACGAACGTCTCCGGCGTCATGAGCGTGAGTGTGTGATGTCCGTACTGGGGCGCGCCCGCGCACAACGGCGCAAGGAGCTGGCCGATGAGACCCATGTCGTGGGAGAGCGGAAGCCACGAGCACGAGCGGTCGCCGGGCGCCACTTCCAAGGCGGCGAGCGTGGCGAGGACGTGCGCGCCGAGCGCGTGGGCGGTCAGATGGATGCCCTTCGGCATGCCAAGGCTTCCGGACGTGAACTGCACGAGCGCGGGTTTGTCGCCGAGGGGCGCCGACCCGTGTCCGGAGGCGGCGTCGTCGAACGTCGAGACGGGCACGCCGAGAGTCATGTCGCCCAGGAGGGGGGCATGCTCGCGGTCGAGGAGCAGGATCTGGGCCTCGACGATCTTGCAGAAGCGTTCGAGCTGGCCGGCATAGACGGCCGGCGCCATGCCGCGTGAGGGCAACGGCAACGACGCCACCGTGCAGCCCGCCCGCAACGCGCCGAGCAACGCAGTGACCGCGGGCCGCGTGTTGGTGAGTACCGCGGCAACCGTTGATCCCGGACCGGCCCTCTCCGCCAGCCACCGCGCCGTGCGCTCCGATGCCTGCCAGAGATCACAGATCGGAGTCGGTTCCGGATCGTCGTGAAGGAAATGAACCCAACCGCGTCCCGACGCGCCCTCTTCCAACACGTCGAGAATGGAGACTGGCTCGCTACTTGCGTGAGGCGCTGGCCCTGCCGCCAGTCCGACCGTCATCGTCCCTCCTTCAGATGACCAACGGGACCACCGCCGCGCTGAAACCGGCTGCGCCGCCGACGAGGAGCACTTTGTCGCCGGCGCCCACCCGTCGCTCCTCGATCGCGACATCGAGCGCGACCGGGATGCTTGCGGCAGCGGTGTTGCCGAACCGTTCCAGCGTTGTCATGCAGCGCTCGAACGGGTAACCGAGCAGCGAAGCGACTCGCTCGATGACCGATCGCGAGACCTGGTGGGGCACGACGAGAGCAACGTCGTCGAGCGACCAGTCGAGCTTCAGCAGCACATCGTTGACCAGAACGGGTATCCGGCTCACGGCAAGGCGCTGCAGTGTCGTGCTCTGACATTCGAAGAACATTCGCTCCGGCGCAGCTCCGTAGCGGGAACCTCCTCCGAGCACGGTAGAAAGCTCCCAGTGGCGCCCGTCCGATTCGAAGGCGCCGCGCAAGATCCCGCGGAACGGGTCCGTGCTGGACTCGACCACGAATGCGGCCCCCGCGTCACCGAGCGTCAACGCCGCGAGCCGCGTCTGCAACTCGTTCGTATCGCGGATCTCCCACTTGATGGTCGGCGAGAGGTGTTCCCCTGCCGCGACGAGGACGCGGGTGGCGCGGCCGGTCTCGATGAACGACTGCGCGACATCGAGGCCGTTGAGGAAGCTGTTGCAGGCGTTCTTCACGTCCATGACCGACGCCCGGTCGCAACCGAGCTCAGCTTGAACGATGTTCGCAGTCGCCGGCTCGGCAACGTCGTGCGATGCCGACGCGAAGATCAGGAGGTCGATGTCCCGCGGGTCCGTCTCGGCGGCATCGAGCGCATGTCGTGCCGCTCGCGTCGCGAGATCGGACGAACACATACCGTCGTCCGCGTACCGTCGCTCGCGGACTCCAGTGGCCATCCGAATGACTCCGTTCGGAATCCGCCACCCGCCGCTCGACGCGTCGACACGCGCCTCGACCATTTCGGAGGTCCACGTGTTGTCCGGTATGTACCGACCGGTGCCGGCAATGAGGCCCCGGCTTCGGTGTTCGGGAGCGCTTTGCCCCATCGCGTCCTCTCAGGGATACCCGCGGCGACCTGACAGGAGGACCGTGCCATTTCATGGCACTTGGGCACATCCGGGAAATCCCTAGTTTCGGACACCTTTCAATTCCGACATCCGGGCCGCGCCATCAGACCTTCTCGAGCCGAACGCGCTCGCGCGGTGCACACGGCCACGTGGGCGGGTCGGGCTATTCCTGTTTCGCCAGCCATTCCTCGCCGAAGCGGTGCTCCGTTTCGATGGTTTGACGCGCTTGATCGAATACAAAGCGCTCGAGCCGTCCACCGATCAACGGGACCGAGACCTTGAT
>JAMXLJ010000169.1 GCA_024281095.1 Acidimicrobiia bacterium
CTCTGGCCGGAGCTGATCGTCGGCGGGTTGAACGACGCGGTGGCGCCGGAAGGCAGGCCGGTGGCGCCGAGCGTGATCGACTGCGCGGCACCGCTCGTGAGCGTGGTGCTGATGGTGCTGGTGCCGCTCTGGCCCGCGGTCACGGTGACCGTCGTCGGGTTCGCGCTGATCGAGAAGTCGTCGGTGGGCGGAGGCGGTGGGGGAGGCGGCGCAGTCGCCGCTTTGAACGTCGCGATCCCGGCAGCCCAGTACATCGACGAGCCGAAGCTCGCGGTGAACGTCTGCCCAGCCGACGACGTGAGCGCCCGGTAGCCCGCGACCACGGTGGCGGTGTTGGACCCGCTCGTCGTCTGCTGTGCGAGGGCGGTGAAGCCCGCCGCGGTAACCGTCATCGCCTGCGTGCTCGCGTGCCCCGCCGCGAAGCCGACCGCGAGGTCGTTGGCCGCGGTCGGTGTGACGGGGCCCGCGCTCGCAGTCGTGCCCTTGTTCGCGGCTCCGCCGGCCACGTCGAGCACGTTCGTGGCGGCGACGCCCGAGAACTCCTGGGCCGACAACGCGACGGCCGCCGCGCCCGTTGTCACCGTCACGCTGGTAACCGGTGCCGCGTTCGCGGCGTACCACATCTCACCGTCGGAGTTCGCGCCCGACACCGCGAAGGCTCCCACCTTCGTCCAGGTGTTCTTCCCGTCGGAGACGGCGGTGATGGGCTTCGTGACGCCGGTGTAGACCGAGGCCGACAGGACGAGCAGGTCGCCTGCGGTGGTCGGCGCGGGGAACGCGACGGTCGTCGTCGACGAGCCGGCCGACTGCACCAGCGCGGGTGTGACGGCGATCTGGGCCGGCGTCGTGACACTCGCGGGGCCGCCCGGAGGCGACAGGTTTCCCGCGCCGTCGCGGGCGACAACGGCGTACTGGTACGTCGTCGAGGGCGACGCGGTCGTGTCCGAGAACGTCGTGGTGCCGGCGCCCACGGATCCCACGGGTGAGCCGTTACGCGCGATGTCGTAACCCGTGACGCCCGTGTCGTCGGACGACGCCGTCCACGAGACGTTCACCTGGGTGCCCGAGACGGCCGTCGCGGTGACGGGCGACGGCGTGGACGGCGGGCTCGTGTCGATGGTCCACGTCGACGACACCGGAGCCGGGTTGGGCCCACTCGAGGCACTCGTCGTCACCGTGAACGTATGCGAGCCGGCGGTCAGACCGGTGTAGGCCACGCCGCTCGCGCAGGGGGAAGCGGAACTGGCGTCGAGCTTGCACGTGAACGATGCGCCGGGGGCGGTGCTGTGGAATGTGAAGGTGGCGGTGGTTGCGTTCGTGAGCGAGGCGGGTCCGCTGTCGATCGTCGTGACGTTCGCCGCGCTTGTCGTGTAGGTCTGCACGTCGAAGGTGCGGCCGGTCGAGTCGGTGGGTGTCACGGTGACGGTGTTGCCGCTCACCGTCACGAGCAGGAAGTGGAACACCTGGGCACTCGACGTGGGTGTGGGCGCTCGGCACGAGCGACCACTTGCGATCGCGTACGCGTCGAATGAGCTGCATCCGATCGATCCGAGCGCGTCACCACCGCCGCCGGTGATGTAGCTCACCATCGGCGACCCGGCGATCTGCGGGTAGTTGCGCTCGTAGTGGTGCGCGTGCCCGTTGAACACGATGTTCACGTTGTTCTGCGCGAGCAGGCCTTCGAGTCCGTTGGCGCCCTGCAGGTACGTGTCGGACGACTGCGTGGGGCTGTCGCTGTAGAGCGGGTAGTGGAAGAACGCGAACTTGAACGGTGTGTTCGCGTGCGCGGCAAGGTCGGTCTTGAGCCATTGCAGCTCGGTGCCGCATGCGGGGCAGCCGGGGACGGGGCCGTTCCAGTGCGCGTAGAAGTCGCCGGCGTACGCGCCCTGGCTGTCGGCCCACGCCGCCTCGAGCACGTAGTAGCGCGCCGGGCCCCAGTCGAACGCGTACCAGGCGCTACCGTACGTGTGGTTGCTCGCCATCGGCGGGATGCAGCAGTAGGTGTCCTGCTGCAACCGGCCACCCGACGCGGCGGTGACGCCGGTCTCGGGGAAGTTCTGCAGATACGGCAGGTTCGTGGTGAAGCCGTGGTTGCCCTGGGCCGGGTAGACCGGCCGGGTGGCGCCGACGCTCGGCCAGTAACTCGGGCCGAAGACGTTGCCGCCGAGCAGGTCGCCGTAGTCGGTCTGCGTCCCCGAGTTGTACGCGTTGTCGCCGACCGTCACGACGAACTTCGCGGGGCTCTTCGCGATCTGCGAGAGAACATTGGCCTCGTCGGTGGTGCCCGCGCCCCAGTCGCCGACCACCGCGAACGAGTACGGCGTGGCGTCGCTCGGTGCGGCGGCGGTGCTGAACGACGGCGACGGGTCGGTACCCAACAGGTCGATGCCGTTCTGCACGATGCGATAGCAGTAGCTCGTGCTGGCGCTGAGGCCCGTGAGCTGTGCGCGGAACTGCTGATCGCTGTGCGTGCCGACCGTGACGGCGAAGCCGGTGGCGGTCACCGACGACGTGGCACACGTCCCGCCCGCGGCCCCGAACGTGACCACCGGCGCCGGCGACGCGGTGCCGGTCGCGAAGTTCACGACCGCGCTGCTCGCCGTCGCGTCCGTCAGATACGGGTACCGCAGGAGGTGCGCGCTCGGCGCGGCGAGCGCCGACGGCGCGATCCCGCCCAGCAGCAATGTCACGACTGATACCGCCGAGAACCACGCCATGGCGGCTCGGCGGCGATGCGGGAACCTGCCTGTCCTCACTGCCCCAACCCCTCGAGCTTCCCGATTTGCCTTAATGGAACAACCCCGGCAAATACGAAATAGACCATCTCATCCGGCGTGGGCCCTTGGCAACGGACGGGCGCGTTTGACGCGTCAGCGGTTCGGGTGTCGGCTTCGTCGCGCGGGGGTACGGCTCCGCCGATCCGAGGGGAGGGCGTGATGATGCGTCGGCGTGGAACGGTGATCCTTCTGCTGGCGCTCGTCGGCGCGCTGGCCACTCCGGCTGCGGGTGGCGCGTGGTCGGGCGATCGGGACCATGGCACCTTCGACGGCGCGCAACAGGCGTTCAACATCCTGCCGTCCGGACAGTACGGCGCAGTTCCGCCCCCGGCGCCGGCAGCCGACCAGGCGAAGCTCTACGACGGGCTGACCCCGCTGTCGGGCAACGTGACCCCGAACGACTTGCCGCGCTACTTCAAGTCGGAGGCGCTCGGCGTCGGCACCGATGGGCCGGTCCAGGCCGAGGCGGTGACGCCGCCGGGGGTGCGCATCCTTCGCGACCGGTTCAACGTGCCGCACGTCTACGCCGACTCGGGAGACGCACTGACCGTTGCCGCGGGTTGGATCACCGCGGAGGACCGGGGCTTGTTGCTCGAGCAGGCTCGTTACAACTCCCGGGTCGCCGCGGTCGACGCCCCGGGCGTGCAGGCGTTGTCGTTGATCGCGGGCCTGAAGCAGTTCACCCCGAGCGCACAGACCGAGGCCGAACTGTCGAAGCAGACCGACGTGCTGATGGCGGCCGGGGCGAAAGGCCGCGCCGTGCTGCACGACATCGATCAGTTCGTCGCCGGCATCAATGCGTACTACGTCCACACCCACAATGGCGCGAAGCCGTGGACACGGAACGACGTGTACGCGCTCGACGCGCTGAAGGGTCAGTTCGTCGGTGAGGGCGGCGGCGACGAGGCCCGCCGCTCGATGTTCCTCGACGGCTTGCAGCACGCGCTCGGACCCGAGAAGGGGCTCGCGGTCTTCAACGATCTGCGCGAAGTGAACGATCCCGAGACGCCGGTCAGCGTGCCGGGCAGCGTCTCGTTCCAGCCCCCGCCCCGCAGCATGGCCGGGAACGTCGTGCTCGACAACGGCAGCTTCGTGCCCGTCGACACGAGCGCAGCCCCGGCCGCGCCGGCTCCGGAGCCCGTGCACGCCAGCAACGCGCTCCTCGTGTCGGGCAGCCGTTCCGCGAACGGCCATCCACTCATGGTGGCGGGCCCGCAGATCGGCTACTACTACCCGGGCCTGCTGCTCGAGATGGATCTGCACGCACCCGGCATCGCGGCGCGGGGCTCCACCTCGGCGCCGTTCCCCGGCTACATCCTCATCGGGCGGGCCTCCGACTACGCGTGGTCACTCACGTCGGCCGGGCTCGACATCGTCGACACCTATGTCGAGACGCTGTGCGGCGGCAGCGACACGAAATACGTCTTCGACGGTCGCTGTCAGGACATGACGCTCTTCGACGCGGGGACGCTCAACGGCGCGCCGAGCCGGCCGCTGCGCTTCTACCGAACCGTTCACGGGCCGGTGACCGGGTACGCGACCGTGCACGGGCGGCGGGTCGCGGTCACCCGGAAGCGCTCCAGCTACGGGCGTGACGCGCTCGACTTGTTGCTGTACCGCGACCTCACGACCGGTGCGGTCCACAACGTGCACGAGTTCTTCCGTGCCGCGAATCAGTCGCCTCAGACCTTCAACTCGTTCTACGTCGACAGCCGTGACATCGGCGTGTTCACGAGCGGGCTGGTGCCCATCCGGCCTTCCGACGTCGACGCCGGCCTCCCGATCGACGGACGCGGTGGTCACGAGTGGCGGGGCTTCATCGGCTTTTCGCGCCATCCCCGCGGGGTGAACCCGCCCGACGGCCAGATCGTCAACTGGAACAACCGCACGATCGCGGGCTACCGGGCCGCCGACGACAACTGGTCGCTCGGTGCGGAGCAGCGCGTGCAGTTGCTCACCGACAACCTCGGTCGTGGTGGCGGGCAGACGCTCGCGACGCTCACTGCGGCGATGAACAAGGCGGCGACCCAGGACGTGCGCGTGATGGAGTTCGAGCCCGTCCTCGCCGACCTCCTCCGGACCGGCCCGGCGCCGAACGCGCGCTCCGCGAAGATGCTGCAACTCCTCGACGCATGGCGCGCCCACGGCGGGAGCCGCCTCGACCGCGACCTCAACGGGACGATCGACGACCCCGGCGCCGCGATCATGGACGCGTTGTGGCCGAAGCTCGCCGCGGCATGGGCTCAGCCGGTGCTCGGGCCGCTCGCCGCGCAACTCGCGGCCATCGAGTCCCCGTTCAACGCGCCTCCCGGCGGTCAGTACAGCGGTTGGCACATCTACATGGACAAGGACCTCCGCAGCATCCTCGGCCGCCCGGTGAAGGGCCCGTTCGCGGTGCGGTATTGCGGCAACGGCGAGCTCGCCGCGTGCCGCGCCTCGTTGTGGGCCGCGTTCGACAGCGCCGGTGCGCAACTCGCCGCCGCGCAAGGATCCGACCCGTCGGCGTGGCGCGCCGACGCGACGCGCGAGCGGATCACGTTCGTGCCGGGGCTCCTGTCGTACACCATGCGCTACACGAACCGGCCGAGCGGCATCCAGCAGCTCATCACGTTCGACCGGCACCGCCGGCCCGACGAATAACCCCGCGGCGACGCACAGTTGGGACGATTTCGTGGCCATATCCTTGAAAATCGTCCCAACTGATGCGAGGCGCGGTGCGCAGCGCGGTCAGGGGACTCAGGGGATGAGGACGACCCGACCGACCGCGCGGCGGCTCTCGACGTACGCGTGGGCGTCCGCGGCCTCGGCGAGCGGGAAGGTGCGATCGACGAGGACACGCAGCGCGCCGGACGCGACGTCGTCGATGAGGCGGGCGATCATCGCCTGTGCCCGCGGCGTCGCGATCTCCGCGCCGAGAAAGACGCCCGTGAGCGACTGGTTGCCCATCGCCAGCAGCGAGACGTCGAGCGGCTGACGGTCGCGCCCGGCGTTTCCCACGCTGATCGCCCGGCCGCGATACGCAAGGCTGCGCACACTTCCTGCAAGCACAGGACCGCCCACCGAGTCGACGGCGAGATCGACGCCGCGCCCGCCCGTGACGTCGCGCACCGCGTCGACCCAGTCGGGCTGCGAGTAGTTGATGCCGTGATCGAGGCCGAACTCGCGCAGTCGCTCGAGGCGGCCATCACTCGATGCGGTGGCGATCACCGTGGCTCCGGCGCGCGACGCCAGCTGGATCGCAGCGACGCCCACGCCGCTCGCGCCGGCCTGGATCAACACGGTCTCGCCTGCTTGCAGATGGCCGAACTCGAACAGGCAGTCGTCGGCGGTGCCGAACGCGACCGGCACGCACGCCAGCGCGATCACGTCCGCGCCCTGGGGCAGGGGCCACGTCAGCATCGCGGGTACGGCCACGAGTTCCGCGTGGGATCCCCAGAACATCGTCGCAACGACACGCTGGCCCACCGCGCGGTCGGACACGTCGCGACCCACCTCGACGACCTCACCTGCGCACTGGTACCCGACCACGTGCGGCACCGCCGGCATCTCGCCGCCGGCACGGTTCAGCGTGTCGCCACCTTCGATGCTGATCGCCTCGACCCGCACCAAGACGTCGCCCGGGCCGCAGACGGGGTCGGGTACGTCCTCGTACCGCAGTACGTCCGGCTCGCCCGTCTCGTAGTACACCGCCGCCTTCATGGCCGCAGACTACGGTTCGCGCGCAGGACGTGCACCGGCCCCGAGGCAGACACGCATGGCGCACCACGCGACGCCGACCACCCGAACGGCGTCCATGTTCCACACGGCTGACGACGCCGCGGTCGCGTTCTACCGCGAGCGAGGCTGGGTCTTGGTGGACACGCTGAACCGCCCCCAGACGGAGGAGCTCCGGCGCTGGGTCGACGAGATCGCCCGGTGGCCTGACGGTGAAGGCGAGTGGCTGCATTACCGGGAGATGACCGAGGCGGGCCCGAAGCTCTGCCGCACCGAGAACTTCGTGCCGTTCCACTCCGGTATGCGCGCGCTGCTGACTGGCGGCGTGATGGCGGACGTGGCAGGGCGGCTGCTCGGCGAGCCGGCGGTGCTCTACAAGGAGAAGGTCAACTACAAGCTCGCGGGCGGCGCGGGCTATGCAGCACACCAGGACGCGCCGGCCTACCCGTCGGTGCAGGTCCACGCGTCGTGCATGCTCGCGGTCGACGACGTGACGCCCGCGAACGGCTGTCTCGAAGTGGTCTCGTGCATGCACCATGCGCTGCTGCCGCTCGACGGGCGCGGTTGCATCCCCGCGGACGTCGTCGAGTCGATGTCATGGGAGGCCGTCGCGGTGCCGGCCGGGGCGACGCTGTGGTTCCACTCCCGCACGCCGCACCGCAGCGGCCCGAACCTGTCATCCCACGACCGTCGCGCGGTCTACCCGACGTACAACGCGCGCTCGGAAGGTGATCTGCGAGCCGCGTACTACCACCGCAAGCTTGACGAGTTCGCCGGCACCGACGCGCCACACGATCGTGTGCGCGTGTCGTTGATCGGCGATTTCGAGGGCCGGCCCGTCTGACCTACTTGCGCGCGCGCAGCGCGTGCAGCGCGCGCAGCCCGGGGATCCACGCGTCGATGCCGGGCACGTCCCGGCCAGGTGTCTTCGCGCGGTCGTCGGCGCGACGCAGCTCGACCGCGTCGCGCCAGTGTGGCGACCGGGTCCATGCTGCCATCTCGTGGTCGGTGAAGGGGCCCCCTTGGAGACCGAGCGTCCGGATGCTGTCGCCCGACAGCTGGGCGCGGTATTCGGGATCCGTCGTGACGAGATACCGCTTCGCCGGCACGTGACCTTCCACGAGCGCGCCAACGCGTGAGCCGAGCAACGGCTCGAGCAGTCGCGCACCGACGACGCCGTGCACGTCATCGGCCCCGAAGCGGTGCCCAATGTCGTGGACCAGCCCGGCGAGTTGCAGCTGCTCGTCGTGCGGCACCGCGAGACGCAGCTCGAACGCGCACTGGAGGCCGTGGTCGAGGTGGCTGAAGGCGAGCCCTTCCTCGGACGGCACGTCCGCCGTGGCGACGAGGAAGTCGACGAGGTCGTCGACACTCGCGAGCTCGGTCATGAATGTGCCCCGACCCCCGGCGGACGGCGGCCGATGCCGCCGCATTCCAGCAGCATGCCCGACATCGTGCGGTCCGCGTGCTGCGAACGCCATGTGAGCATCTCCTGCGCGAGCGCGAGCACCCGTGCCGCATCCGTGACCTCGGTGCGACCGGTCGGGTCGGCGCCGAAGTCGAAGCAGCGCCACGAGCCGTCGGCGAACTGCACGTACTGGTAGCCGTCGTTGCGCAGCACGGTGAGATGCTGCCGTTCGGGACGCCGGTCCCACGGCCACGGGTACTCCGCGTGACGCAGGAGCACCTCGCGCCAGTCGTACTCCCAGTGAGCTGCCGTGCGCCACCACGGCGGCTCGACGCCGTCGAGGAACGGAGTGAGCGGCAGACCGTCGCACTGGGCCGGAACGTCGATGCCGAGCGCGTCGCACAACGTCGGGAAGATGTCGACGTTCTCGGTGAACTCGTTCACGACGGTTCCGTGCGCGTGCGGCCGGCTCGGGTCGCGCACGATGCCGAGCACGTGATAGCTCTGCTCGAACCAGCCGAGCTTCTCGACGAGGCCGTGGTCGCCGAGTTGCTCGCCGTGGTCGGACGTGACGACGACGAACGTGTCGTCCCACTGGCCGAGCCGGCGCAGCTCGTCGCACACCCGGCCGAGATGGAAGTCGACCTCACTGACCATCCCGTAGTACTGCGCCCGCATCGCGCGCACCTCCGCTTCGGATCTCGGAGCCGCTGCGGCCGGTACCGAGAGTGCGCCGTCGTGCAGTGGGTGGCGCTGCTGCGCAGGTTCGATCGGGAGCGGAACGTCGTCGGGTGCGTAGCGCTTGGACCATTCACCCGCCGCCGCGTACGGAGGATGGGGCCGGAGATAGCTCGTGTGCGCGAACCAGCCGGCGTCCTGCCGGCCGACCCAGTCGATGAAACGGTCGGTGAGGAAAGCCGAGATGCTCAACTCGACCGGCCGCTCGGGTTCCGTGGCGAGGGCGTGCTCACGGCTCCCGAACGGGCCGTGGCCCAACTCGGTCAGCCACGCGTGCCAGGCGCGCTCGTGCGCGAGGTCCAGTTCCAGTGCGAACCCTGGGAGGACACCCTCGTAGTCGGAGAGGCGCGGGTCGTCGGGCCCGTCGGCGTGACGCGGATCGATGCCCTGGTCGGTGTAGCCGAGCAGCGTGGGATCCATGCCGGCGCGACGGGCCGCCCGCGCGACATTGTCGAAACGGGCGTCGAGCGGCGTGCCGTTCGCGACGACGCGGTTGTTCATCTGGTACGTGCCGGTGTAGAGGCACGCGCGTCCTGGGCTGCACGGAGCGGCTTGGCTGTAGTGGCGCGCGAGGCGCACGCCGTCGGCCGCGAGCGCGTCGAGATTCGGTGTCTGCACGACGGAGTGTCCGGCCGCGGACAGACAGTCACCACGGAACTGGTCCAGCGTGACGAGGAGGATGTTCACGACCGCGACACCGTGCACACAGCGACGCGCTCGTCGACGCCGCGCAGCGCGCGGAGTCGCGGCCGCCCTATGGACAGCTGGGGCACGTCGTCAGTGGGGAGCGCGTCGCGCAGCTCGCGGCTGATCAGTACCTCACCGCCCTTGGCCGATTCGGTGACGCGCGCCGCGACGTTGACGACGTGCCCCACCACGTCCGCTCCGTCGACGAGCACGTCGCCGACGTGCAGCCCGGCCCGCAGCCGCAGCGGTGGCGGCCCGTCTTCGACCAGCTCGACCGCGGCCAACACCGCGCCGGCCGGTTCGGGGAAGGTCATGAGCATGCCGTCCCCGAGGTGCTTCAGGACCCGCCCGCCGCGGCCGCGCACCACCCGCCCGGCGCGCCGGTAGTGGTCACCGAGCAGCGCCGCCGCGGCAAGGTCGCCCTGCCGTGCGGTGTAACGCGTGAAGCCCTCGAGGTCGGTGAACGCGACCGTGACGGTGCTGCGCACCTCCGACGGCTCGGAAGCGGTCGTCGCCGCCGACAACAGCTCGACCGCGGAGAGCCCGACCGACGACAGGAACGAGGGGCGGCGATCCACGAGCCCTTCGAGCGTGCGCTCGAGCGCCTGGAGCGGCGTCGCGTCGGTGATGGGACCCGCGCCCGGATGGTCCAGCCATTCCTGGCGCATGACCCCCCGGTCGATCAGGTCCTGCAACATCTCCGGTTCGCGTCGCTTGAGGGCCCCGGCGACCTTCTCCGCCGCGAGCTGACGCATCGCCGCCATGGCGTGCCGACCGACCTCGCGTGGACGTTCGCTACGAGCCGCCGGCACGCGCGTCACCGTATCCCGAAGCGGCCCGACGGATCATGCCTGCATGACGTCTCGCCGCAACGCAACCGTTGCGAGCGTGAGGAACCCGGCCGCGAACACCACGAGCACCGCGACCGGCGCGGCGATGCCGGCGAGACCGTCGCCGTTGAAGACGAGTCGCTGCCACGCCGTGACCGCCCAGTACTGCGGCACCGCATGGGCGATGGCGCGCATCGTGGGGGGGAAGAACTCCAACGGGATCATGCATCCCCCGAGCGCGCCGAGCACGATGCCGACGACGGGTGCGATGGCGCCGACTCGATCGGGGTCGCGTGCCAGCGCACCGGTCAGCAGGCCCACGCCCGCGCCCACGAATGCGTAGACCGCGACGAGCACGGCCGCGCCGAGGGGATCGCCCCAGTCGACACCGAACACCAATGCACCCACGCCGATGATGATCAGCGACTGGGCCACCGCGATCGCGAACCAGCCCGCCGCGACTCCGAGCGTCAGCATGCCCGCGCTCACCGGGCTCGCGAGTGAGCGGCGCAGAAGGCCGGCGCGTCGCATGCGAACGATCGCGGCCGATGACGCCGCCGCGCTGATGAAGACGAACAACACGAGGTTCTGTGGGGCAGTAAGTGAGAAGCGGCTCAGCGTCGTGGTCCGTCCCGATCCGACGTCGCGCGTCGCGACGGCGACACCCGGGCTTCGGCGGGCGACCGTGCCCGCCGCTCCGAGCGCATCCGGAAACGAAACACCGGTTGCGGTGACGGCGAGGCGGGCGGCGGCGATGCGGGCACCGACGCGACCCAAAGCGTCGTCGACGATGTTGCGGGCCGGGAACGAGCCCGAGGTCGCCCGGTTGGTGACGAACGGCAGCTGGATGACGCCTGACCCGGCCGTCTGCAGGTCGAGACCCGGCGGCAGGTCGATCCCCGCCGCGATCGCGTTGCGGCGGACGGCGCGGCGCATCGACTCGAGGTTCGCGTAGGTGTGGACGCGGACACCCTTCGCGGAGCGCAGCGTGTCGACGAGCGCAGTGGCGACCACGCCGCGGTCGTGCGTCACGACACCGACGTCGAGGCGCTGCACCCCTCCGAAGGTCGCGCCGATGATGACGATGATCGCGACCGGCAGCGCGACCATGAAGAACAGCGCGGTGCGGTCGCGCACGACACCGCGCAACACGACCGACACGAAAGCGACGACGATGCGGAGCCGTCTCACTGCTCCACTCCCTCCCGCACCCGCATGATCCCGACGGCGCCGAACACGACCGCGAAGGCGAGCAGCACGAGGACGGGCCGGCCGATCTGCGACACGCCCGCCGCGTCGGCCGACACGTCGGTGAACGCACGCAGGGCCCAGCCGTTGGGCGTGAACATCGCGACGCGCCGCAGGACGTCCGGCGCCTGGCCGGGCCCGATGAAGTTCCCCCCGAGCAGCGCGAGGACGAACGTGACGGCGCCCGTGTAGCCGTCGGCCTGTTGCTCGGTGCGGGCGAGGCTGCTGACGAAGGTGCTCACCCCGCCCAGCGCCGCAACCGTCGCGACCATGAGGACGACGACCGCCGCCGGGTCGCCCCAGTCGGCGCCGAACACCACACTCGTCACGAGCCACACGGTGGCGAAGCCGGCGACCGAGAGCGCGCACACGGCGAGCACCTTCCCCGCGACGATGTCGCCCGCTGCGGTCGGTGTCGCCAGCATGCGGTCGAGGATCTTCTGCTGGCGGTCGGCCATCAGGCTGCGCGGTGCGAACGACACGGTGAAGAACAGGAACAACATTGCCATCGACGCGCCGTAGAAGGCCGTCGGGCTCACTTCGCGCGCGCCCATGGCGACGTCGCGGGTCGCGAGCGGGGCGCGCAGCTGCTGCGCGGCCTCGACCAGCTGCTGCGAGAGCGCCTGCGGCCGTATGGAGCTCACGGTCGCGAGGGCAAGGTCGACCTGATTCACGCGGTTGCCGAAGCCGCCGGCGACGGACTGCGCGACCTGACCGCTCACGGGCCGTGCCGGTTTGCGCAACACGACGAGTTGCGTGCGCCCTCTTTCCATCACCGCGGTCGCGAAGCCCGCGGGTATCACGATCGCGGCGTCGACGTCTCCGTTGTCGACTGCGTGCCGCGCCGCCGGTTGCGACGCGAGCTCGCGGAAGTGCACGGGATCGTTGCCGCTCGGCGACCGATGGACGACCGCGTCCACGAACGAGCGCGCCACGGGTGAATGGTCGCCGTCGACGACGCCGATGGTGAACTTCAGATGGCCCGCGCCCCCGATCAGCACCCCGAACACCACCCCTATTGCAAGCGGCGCGACGAATGCGGTCACGAGGGCGGAGCGGTTCCTGATCCGCCGCACGAGCTCGAGGCGTGTGATGACCGCGACGCGTGACATCGGCGCTCAGTCGCGCAGCGCTTTGCCGGTGAGATGCAGGAACACGGCTTCCAGGTCCGGCTCGCGCACGTCGACCCCGGTGACCGCCACGCCTTCGACGTCAGCCGCCTCGACGACCGGCGCGAGCACACGGCCCGCGTCGTCACTCACGATCTCGAGCCGACTGTCGGTCTGGTGCACCTCGATGACGCCGGCGATCGTTCGGCAGCGGGCCGCGAGCGCGGCCGCATCACCACTGACGCTGACGTGGACGCGGTCGTGCGCGCCCACGAGCGCGACCAGCTCGCGCCGTGTCCCTTCTGCGACGATCTTTCCGGCGTCGATGATCCCGACTCGGTCACAGAGGCGTTCGGCCTCTTCCATGTAATGCGTCGTGTAGAGAACGGAGAGCCCTTCGCCGCCCAGCGTCTCGATGCTCTCGAGAATCTGGTTCCGGCTCTGGGGGTCGACCCCGACGGTGGGCTCGTCGAGGATCAGCAGATGGGGCTGGTGCAACAACCCGACTGCGATGTTGGCCCGGCGCTTCATGCCCCCCGAGTAGTCGTCGATGCGGTCGTGGGCTCGATCGGCGAGGCCGACGACCTCGAGCACCGCGTCGATGCGCTGCTGCAACCGGCTGCCGTCGAGGTTCTGGAGCCGTCCGAAGAACTGCAGGTTCTCGACCGCGGAGAGGTCCGGATACAGCGCGATGTCCTGCGGGACGAGGCCGATCAGTTGTTTCGCGGGCCCGGCGCCTGTGGTGACCGGGAGCCCTTCGACGAGGATGCTGCCCGCATCCGGGCGAAGGATGCCGGCGACCATCGAGATGGTGGTCGTCTTGCCCGCGCCGTTCGGGCCGAGCAGCCCATAGACCTCGCCGCGTGCGATGTCGAACCCCACGCCTGCGACCGCTACCCGGTCGCGGTAGCGACGGACCAGGTTCTCGCAGCGCAAGAGCGGGTCGTC
The DNA here is from genome assembly GCA_024281095.1 of Acidimicrobiia bacterium. Classification (GTDB taxonomy): domain Bacteria; phylum Actinomycetota; class Acidimicrobiia; order IMCC26256; family JAMXLJ01; genus JAMXLJ01. The sequence goes on from JAMXLJ010000169.1 coordinate 13,460, forward strand.
CATCCGTGGCGGTGTCTACGTGATGCCGCGCGCATCGTCAACCGCGCGCAATCCGACGTTCAGTTGGGACACAAACTTGACGCTGATGACGCCATGGTGTGTCCCCACTGATCGGTGCGGTGACGCTATTTCGACAGCCAGATGCCTACGACGGGGTGGACGCTGGCGACAAGGGCCTGGCGGCCGCCGTCCGGCAGAGCCGGCCCGGTGATGCCGTGCACGTTCGGTGCGGTGGCGAACGTCCACAACGCGTAGAAGCCCCACAGGTTGTACAGCTGGCGCGCGAAGACGCGCTGCAGGTCCTCGTAGTCGGCGCGGCGCGCGTTCACGTCCGTGTTCGTACGCCCGTCGTCGAGGTCCTTGTCGATCTGCGCGTCCTTGATGTTGTTGAAGTTCACGGGTGAACCGCTGTGCCACCACACGTACTGACCGTCGGGATCGCCGCCCGGATGGTTCCGCCACGTCACGGCCTGGAACTGGCCGCCGAGCGCCTGGTTGATCAGCGTCGCCTGATCGGCGGTCTTGATCGACACGTCCATGCCCGCCTTCTGCCATTGCGACTGCACGAGCTGCGCCGCCTTGATCACGGTCGGATCGTTCGTCGCGCTGATCGTCAGCTTGAACTGGCCGCCGTGGGCTGCCTTGTACTGGTCGACGAGCTGCTTGGCCCGGTTCAGATCGTGGCTGATCGGGGGCGTGATCGGGTCCTTGATGTACCCGAAGACGTCGGGTGCGAACGGCGTGTTGGTCGGCGTGTTCACACCGTGATAGATGATGTCGTTGACCTCGTTCTTGTCGCCCGCGTACGCGACGGCCTGGCGCGCGATCGGATCGTCGAACGGCGGCTTGTCGACCCGGAGCATGGTGTACGCCACTTCGGCACCGTGCTGGTTCTCCACGCTCGCGAGAGTTCCCTGATTCACGGCCTGACGGACCTGGTAGATCACGTCGCCGTTGTCGGTGAGCATCGCCTGGATCTGGCCGGTCTTCAGCGCGTTCAGCCGTTGGTACGGATCGATGATCGGCCGGAACTCGATGTCGTCGAGATAGGGAAGCTGCCGGCCGCCGTTGTCCTTGCGCCAGTAGTGCGGGTTCTTCACCACGGTCATGTGGTCGTTGGGCACGTACTCCCTGACCATGAACGGCCCCGTACCGACGGGATGCAACGCGCAATCGGACGCGTTGAGGTGGTTGGGCGCGATCATGCCGAGGCGGCCGGTGCCCCAGAGGTAACCCTCGAACGCGATCCACGGCTTCTTCATGTGGATCGCGATCGTCATCGGATCGACCACCTGCTCGTCGACGACGTTCGAGAACACGAAGCTGAACAGCGCGCCCTTGCGGTAGGCGTCGAAGTTGGCTTTCACCGCGTTCGCGTCGAAGGGCTCGCCGTCCTGGAACTGGATGCCGGCGCGCAGGCGCACCGTCCAGGTGAGGTAGTCGGCGCTGTGAGCGACGGACTGTGCGAGATACGGCGCGTAGCCGCCGTTCTCCGCCGGTACGACCAACGTGTCGTAGATCGCGCCGTTGACGATGATGCCCGATGCCGCGAGCTGCGCCGTGGTGTCGCAATACCCGCCCTGTGTCTCCGCGTCGAGCCCGTACACGAGGCGGCCGCCCTCGACGGGCGTCCCTCCGCTGCCTTGACTCTTGGTGGTCGTTCCCTTGCCTCCGCCACCGCCGCAGGCCGCCGCCAGCACGGCGACGACCGCGACGGTCGCGACCAATCGAGACCCTTGACGCGATGCAGGCACGGCGTTCCCCCTGATCGCCGCGTTCCCGCACGGAGCGGCTGCGAAACCTCCGAGCGGCTGATCGCGCCGCGGCGGCGGGGTGCCGGGCGACCGGTTCGGGCTAGCGTGGCCGGTCCACGTCGCCCGGAACAGGCCTGCACGGCCGGTCGCGCCGGCTTTTCGGATGCCGGACGGAGGAGAACGGTGTGAGGCGTTGGTTGATCACCGGAGCCGTCGTGCTCCTGGCGGCGTGCGGTGGCGGGGGAGGCTCCAAGACCAGTGCCACCCGCGCGACCACGACGACGACGGTTCCGCCCACGACGGCGAAGCCCGCGGCGACGCTGTCCGTCGAACCGACGGCGGGAAAGGTCGGCACGACGTTCACGCTCACGATGGCCGGCGCGGTCGGCGGCGAGACCGTGACGTTCCACATTCGCTTTCCCGACAATCGGGTGCGTGACGGCCAAGGCCACACCGTGGCGCCCGACGGGACGCTGAACGCGACGTACGTCGCCACCGCGGGCAACCCCAACGGCGAGTACCAGGTGAGCGCCACAGGGACGCAGGGCACGCAGGCGGCGGCGACCTTCACCCTCGGTCCGACCACCGGCGTGCCCAGCACGGCGACGACGAAGGGCCGCGTCACCACGACCACCACACGTCACGCCTGACGCGCCGTCACCAGACCACGTCGACCGGTTCGGGATACCCGTGTGCCCCCGTCACGCGGCAACGGACCGCCTCGCGGGGATCAGACCTCGCCGACCTCGATCCGTACCGGGGTCTCGCGCCCGACCGGCACACCCGGGTCGGGGAACTGCACGACGACGAGCCCGACTGCCGAGGAATGTCCGTGGTCGTACGCGATCACGAACGTGAGGCCGCTCATGCGCAGCACGCGCAGCGCTTCGTCGACCGGGCGGCCGACCAGGTTCGGGACCGCGACGGTGCCGGTGACCACGCATCGACGCTACCCCGAAATTGTGCATCCACGCGGGCGCCGATTCGGCGGCGTGGCGGCCCGCTCACGTTGCGTCACTCATGATCCACGGCGCGCTCTCGCGCATCCGAATCGCCGATCGTCGCGACGCCATGCCGGTCAGGCGAACCCGTTCGTTGCGACCAACGTCGACATCGACCATGCTGCGCGATCCGGTTGAGCAGGCGATCCGGTTGAGCAGCCGGCCGGTCATGTCGGTGGGCCGGGAGGACGTCGGTGGGTGACGAGTGGATGGCGGTGCGGCCGAAGGAGCAACGGGCTCGCGCCCGACAATCTCGTGGCGGTGAGATCGTGCAGACACCGATCGGGCGGGTGATCACCGACCCGGGAATGTGGGTGATCGTGCTCGCCAACGGCGACCGGTGGATCGCCCCGCCGGACGGCTTCAGGGCGTTCTGGGTCCTCGACCCCGAGGGCTCCGAGATCGACACGGCCTGAGCGGTTTCGCGGCCCCGGTGACCGCTCCGGGACGGCCCCCGGCGGTACCTTCGGCGCCATGTTCGACGTGGTGGAGCAGTGGCTCGGCGAGGTGCCCGAGGTCCGGGACGTCGTGCCCGTCCTCCAGGACGTTCCGCTGGTGCAGGGTGGCCGGATCATCGTCGTTGCCGTGGAGCTCTGGACCGGATCGCTCGTGGTGCGCTGGGCGCAGTCGCCGCCGCCGGGCCGCGACGCCGCGCACTGGTCGTGGGTGGTCACCGACGACGCCGGGACCGAATACCGGCTGTGCTCGGGCAACTCCGGCGGGAGCGATCGGTTCTGGCAGGCGCTGGCCGAGTTCCGTCCGGCCCCACCGCCCGGGGCTGTGCGGTTGCAGTTGTGGAGCCCGGTGACGCATCCCGCCGCGGTCGTGGACGTGGCACTCCCGCTCCGCTGAGGAACGGACTCAGGCGGGCACGAGCTCCAAGGCGGCGGCGACCGACGCGAGCACCGCAAGGTGTCGTTCCACCTCGCCGAGGCCGGAGCCCATCGTGTTGATCGACAGATGACTGGCGCCGGCGGCCCTCCACCGGTCGACGTGCGTGAGCAGCTGCTCGACGCCGCCGTCGCCCCAGGTCACGCGACCCTCCATCCCGATCCGGGCCGGATCTCGGCCGGCGTCCCTCGCGGCGGCTTCGACGACGGCCCGGGCCTCATCGAGCTTGGGGCCCGGCGGCACCTGGGGGAACCACCCGTCGGCGAGCCGGCCGACCCGGCGGTACGCGGCTTCCGACTGCGCGCCGAACCAGATCGGGATCGGTCGCTGGACGGGGAGCGGCGCAAGGCCCGCGCCCGTGATCCGCTCGCTCGGGCCGTCATGGGTGACGCTCTGCTCGGTCCACAGCCGGCGCAACAGCTGCACCTGCTCCTCGATGCGGCGGCCGCGGTCGTGGAAGTCGCGACCGAGCGCTTCGTACTCGACCCGGTTCCAGCCGAGCCCGACGCCGAACCGGAAGCGCCCACGTGTGAGCAGGTCCACCTCGGCCGCCTGTTTGGCAACGAGCACGGTCTGTCGCTGGGGCAGGATGATGATTCCGGTCACGAGCTCGAGCGCGGTGAGCGCAGCAAGGAAGCCGAACAGCACGAAGGGCTCGTGGAAGGTCGTGTTCACGTCGTACGGCCCGCGCCATCCCTGGTGCACGTCGGGATCGGCTCCCACGACGTGGTCGTAGGCGAGCACGTGTGTGAATCCGAGGTCTTCGACCCGCATGCCGTACCGGCGGACCATGTCCGCGTCCGATCCGATCTCGGTCTGTGGGAACACGACGCCGATTCGCATGCCCGCTCTCTACCCCGTTCCGTCGGCGACGCGCCGCATGGCGCCTCGATCGCTGCGCTCACGCGGTGGCGCGCGACGGTTGCCGGGAGCGCCTCCATGGGGAAGGCTCGCACCCGTGACGGCACACTACGAGCCCGAGCCGCTGCACGAGGCGACGTCAGAGGTCGAACGCCCGAGCGTCGTCACCCCGAAGCGGGTGCTCGCAGCGGTGCTCGTCGCCCTCGTGCTCACGTTCCTCGTCCAGAACGGCGCCTCGGCGCGCATGCACTTCCTCACGCTGTCGTTCCACCTGCCCATCGGCGTCGCTCTCCTCGTGTCAGCGGTCGCCGGCGCGGTCCTGGCGTTGCTCGCGACCGCGGCCCGGCGACGCCGCGTCCGCCGGGCGCGCCGCAACTGAACACACGAACGCAAGTTCCGGAGCGACGTGCGCGCCGCGGCGCCGGCTCGCGAGAATCGAGACATGTCTGATCTGCCGATCGCGGGCTTCGTCGATCCCAACTTCGGAGCCGTCACGGAAACGCTGCGCCGCATCGTCGCCCACAAGCGCGGTGGCGGCGCGGCCGTCGCCGTCTATCACCGCGGTCGGCTCGTCGTCGATGCGTGGGCCGGAACCCGCGACCCGAGCGGCGCGCCGTGGGACCGCGACACGGTCGCGATGAGCTTCTCGACGACGAAGGGCGTGGTGGCCACGGCGCTGCACCGCCTCGTCGACCAGGGCCTGCTCGACTACGACGACCCGGTTGCGAAGTACTGGCCCGAGTTCGCGGCCAACGGCAAGGAACACATCACGGTCCGCCAGTTGCTCTCGCACTCGGCCGGCCTGCACCGGTTGCGCGGCGTGATCGACGACGCGCACCTGATGCTCGACTGGAAGCACATCACCGACGCGCTGGCGGCCGAGGCGCCGCGCTGGGAGCCCGGGACCCGCCACGGCTACCACGGCGTCACATACGGCTTCCTCGTGGGCGAGGTGATCCGTCGCGTCACGGGCACCACCGTGCACGACGTGATCCAGCGCGAGATCGTCGAGCCGCTCGACCTCGACGGCATGTTCATCGCCACGCCTCCGGATGCGCGACACCGACTCGCAACGCTGATCATGTCGTTCGGCGATTCGCAGCGCACCGAACGGATCGCGCGGCGCCTCGAACGCGTCGCGTGGCTGCGGCCCGCCGTCGAGACCTTCATGGTCGCCGGCTTCGACATGCTGTTGCTCGGCGAACGGGTGCACGAGTCGGAGTTGCCTGCCCTGAACGGCTGCTTCACGGCCCGCTCGCTGGCCCGGATGTACGCCGCGCTGGCCGGTGGGGGCGAGCTCGACGGCAAGCGGTTCCTGTCGGCCGAGACGTTGCGCCGTGCCACAGAAGTGCAGTCGACCGCGCGCGACGTCGTCGTCGGCTTTCCGATGCGGTGGCGTCTCGGCTACCACATGGCCGCGACCACTCGGGGCGTGTTGCCCACGGGTTTCGGCCACTTCGGGTTCGGCGGCTCGGGCGCCTGGGCCGACCCGGAGCGGGACCTCGCCGTCGCCATGGTCTGCAATCGGGTCGCCGGCTCCCCGTTCGCCGACACGCGCCTGCTGCGCATCGGCGCCGCGGCCGTGCGCGGAGCGTCCCGACGCTGAACAATGTGGCGTCGACATGGTGGCTCGTCGGGGGGTATCGCCATGGCCCGAGACATTCAGTTCGAGCGGCGGATGAGCCCGGCCGACGCGTTGATGTGGTCGATCGAGAAAGACCCGCTCCTGCGCTCGACCATCATCGGTGTCGCGGTGCTCGACGCGGCACCTGAACGTGCCCGCTTCGAGGAACAGCTCGAGCGCGCGACGCGGCTGGTTCCGCGGCTTCGCCAGCGGGTCGTGTCACCACCGTTCAACGTCGCGCCGCCGGAGTTCGTCGTCGACCCGAACTTCGACCTTCGCTACCACGTGCGCTTCGCCAAAGCACCCGGCCGCGGGACGCTACGCGAGCTGCTCGACATGACCGCGCCGATCGCGATGCAGGGGTTCGACCGCGCCCGGCCGCTGTGGGAGTTCGTGGTCGTCGACGGTCTGGAAGACGGGCGCGGCGCGCTGATCCAGAAGATGCACCACTCGCTCACCGACGGTGTCGGGGCGATGAAGATCTCGATGGCGTTCCTCGACACCGAGCGCAATCCGTCGCGCGACGTCGGTCCGATGCCGCCCGTGCCGCAGGCCGAGCACAGGCACGCACTGCCGGCGCTCGTCGAAGGGGTCCGCCACCGCTCTCGCGAACGCGCCGCTGCACTCGCGCGCGTGCCGCGCTCCGTCGCAGCCATGGCGGGCCGGCCCGTGCGCACGGCCCGCGCAGTGGCGGAGGGCGCTGCCTCGGCGGCGCGCATGTTGCGCCCGGTCACGCAGCCGCTGAGCCCGATCATGACCGGTCGCTCGTTGAGCGTGCGCCTCGACACGCTGACGGCATCGTTACCCGCGCTCAAGGCCGCGTCGAAGCGCGTCGACGGCCGGCTCAACGACGCGTTCGTCGCTGCGGTCGCCGGGGGCCTCGACCGCTACCACCGCGCGCACGGCGTACCTGTCGATCGTCTCCGAATGACGATGCCGATCAACATCCGCCCGACCGACGCCACACTCGTCGCCGGCAACCAGTTCGTGCCGGCCCGCTTCCCGTTCCCGGTCGCCATCACCGACCCGGTCGAGCGCATGCGAGCGCTCAAGGAACTGCTGGCGCAACAGCGGGGCGAGCCCGCACTCACGCTCGTGTCACCCATCAGCGGCGCGCTGAACCGCATGCCCGTGAGTGTCAGCACCGCGGTGTTCGGCAGCATGCTCAAGGCCATCGACGTGGTCACGAGCAACGTGCCCGGCGCGCCGATACCGATCTACGTCTCCGGTGCGAGGCTCGAGGCGAATTTCGGGTTCGGGCCGATCTGCGGTGCCGCGTGCAACATCACCTTGCTGAGCTATATCGACGACCTGCACATCGGCATCTCCAGCGACCCTGCGGCCGTGCCCGACCCGGAGGTCTTCGTGAGCTGCCTCCAGGAGGGCTTCGACGAGGTGCAGAAGCTCGCCGAGACGGAGTGACCGCTCCCGCGACGTCGCCTGAACCCGGCTGAACGGCGCCATTCGCGGTGACCCGCCCATGGGTCCCCCACGCGCGACGCTGGACCGCGCCCATGGAACCGCACCCCGTCCGCGCCCTGTCACAGCATGTGACCCTCGCCCGCCTCGTGGCGGTGATCGCGGTCCTCGCGTTGCTGGTCGCGGGCATCGTCGTGTTCACCCGTCCCGACAACCAACGGGTCGCGCCGTCGTGCAAGGTGAAGGGCTCACAGCAGCCGGTGATCCTCGACCTCGCGCAGGCCGTGAACGCCACCACCATCGCCGCGGTGGGCAAGCGGCTCGGGATGCCCGACCATGCCGTCACGGTCGCGCTCGCGGCCGCGCTCCAGGAGTCGGGCCTGCGCAACCTTCCCGGCGGCGATCGCGACTCGGTCGGCTTGTTCCAGCAACGTCCGTCGCAAGGCTGGGGGAGCGCGTCGGAGTTGCTCCGGCCAGCGTTCGCAGCCGCCGCGTTCTACCGCGCGCTCGCGAAGGTCCCCGACTGGAGCGCCTTGAGCGTGACCGATGCCGCGCAGCGTGTGCAGCGCAGCGGCGCGCCAAATGCGTACGCGCGCTGGGAGCCGGACGCGCGCGCGCTCGCGGTCGTGTTGACGGGTCAAGTCCCAGCCGGGTTCGCCTGTACGTTCGACGCGCCGACCGGCACGGCGAGCGCGGCGGCACTCGCCGACACGCTCGCCACCGAGCTCGGCTCGCCCGGGCCCGGGCAAGGCGTCGCCTCGTCGCGCGGATGGACGATCGCGGGGTGGCTCGTCGGCCACGCGTCCACCTTCGGCATCGCGTCGGTCACCTTCGCCGGTCTGACCTGGACGCCCGGCTCGGGAAGGTGGAAACCCGCAACACCGGCCGACCAGCGGGTGACCTACCGCGTCGCCGGCGTGGGTGCGTAACCTCGCCGTCATGCCCGTGACGGAGCCCGTCGAGCCCCTCGCCGCCGACGTCGACGACGCCACGATCAGCGCCGCCGTCGAAGAGGCGTACCTGCCCGGGCTGCTGGCGGCCCTCGCTCACACCACCGGCGACCTCTCGCTCCTTCGAGAGGAGCTGCGCCCCGACCCGGCCCGGATGCGCGAGCCACAGGGCGGGCTCGCGCCCGAGCGCATTGCCGAGGCCCGAGCGCTCGCGCTCGATGCCCTGATCCGGTTCCGCGACGGTGGGTGCGCGCTCGCGCCTCCTCCCGACACGAACGCGTTGCGAACGATGATCGCGTTCGCCGCCGGCCAGGCGGTCAGCGACGACTATCTCCCCTTCCTCCGGGAGGAGCTCGCGGCCGGCAACGAGGATCTGCGCGCGGCCACGTGGCGCGCGGACGAGGTCGATCCGGACCGCCGGTTCCTTGTCGCGATCATCGGCGCAGGCATGTCGGGGTTGCTCGCCGGGCACCGGCTCGCACAGGCCGGGGTGCCGTTCGTGATCATCGAGAAGAACGCCGACGTCGCCGGCACCTGGCTCGAGAACACGTACCCCGGGTGCCGGGTCGACGTGCCCAACCACCTCTACAGCTACTCGTTCGCGCAGAAGGAGGACTGGCCGCAGCGGTACACGCCCCAGGACGGCTTGTTGCAGTACTTCCGCGACTGCGCCGACGATCTCGACCTGCGCCGGCACATCCGCTTCGGGACCGAGGTGACGTGCGGCGAGTTCGACGAGGATCGTGGCACGTGGACGTTGCACCTGCGAGCCGCCGACGGCGCAAACGACACCCTCGTCGCGAACGCCGTCATCAGCGCGGTCGGACAACTCAACCGGCCGAAGCTCCCGGACATCCCCGGTATCGAGACGTTTCGGGGGCAATGGTTCCATTCGGCCCGTTGGGATCACGACGTGGATCTCACGGACAAGCGCGTCGCGGTCGTCGGTTCCGCCGCCAGCGCCATCCAGCTGCTGCCGATCGTCGCCGAACAGGCCCGCGAGCTGTCCGTCTTCCAACGGACGGCGAACTGGTTCTTGCCGGTGCCGGAATACCACGACGACGTCACCGACGGCTTGCGGTGGCTGCTCAGGCACGTGCCCTACTACAGCGAGTGGTACCGCTTCTGCCTGTTCTGGGTGATGGTCGAGGGACTGCTCCCCGCCGCACGTGTGGACCCGGCGTGGCCGCCGTCGGAACGTTCGGTCGGTGAGCTCAACGAGTTGTTGCGCGTCCTGCTCACGGGATATCTGGAGTCGGAGTTCGCGGACGACCCCGCACTCCTCGAGAAGGTCGTGCCGAACTATCCACCGCTTGCCAAACGGCCGCTGCTCGACAACGGATCATGGGCCAAGACGCTCAAGCGCGACAACGTCGATCTCGTCACCGACCCGATCGAGGCGGTGACGGAACGGGGCATTCGCACGCGTTCCGGTCGTGAGTACGAAGCCGACGTCATCGTCTACGCGACGGGCTTCGAGGCATCACGCTTCCTCATGCCCATGCGAATGATCGGTCGGGCCGGTCACGATCTGCACGAGCAGTGGTCCGGCAACCCGGGGGCGTATCTCGGGATCACCGTCCCGAACTTTCCGAACTTGTTCTGCCTGTACGGGCCGAACACCAACATCGTGGCGAACGGCAGCATCATCTTCTTTTCGGAGTGCGGTGTTCGCTACATCCTCGGATGCATCCGGATGCTGCTCCAGGGCCGGCACCGTGCCCTCGATCTCAGGCCCGAGGTGTACGACGCGTTCGAGGACTACGTCGACGCCGGCAACAAGCAGATGGCGTGGGGTGTGTCCACCGTGAACAGCTGGTACAAGAACGAAGCCGGCCGCATCACGCAGAACTGGCCGTTCTCGCTGTTGGAGTACTGGCAGCGCACGCTCGAGCCCGATCCTGCGGAGTACGAGCTGCTGTAGCGACACCGCGACCGACCTCAGGAGCGCTTCGCCGTCGGCTGCGCGAGGATTCGCTCCGGCGTACGGGAGGGCACATGGCGGAGGCTCACGCGGTCGGGATCGGCCTCGTCGGCTGCGGGATGATCGGCCAGATCCATGCCGACGGCTTGGCCAAGCTGGTCGACGACGGCTCGGTGCGCGCCGTCGCGGCCGCCGACCCCTCGCCGGGTGCTCGCGACGCGGTGAACCGCAACTGCGAGTTCGAACGCCTTGACGGCGATCCCGACGCCGTCATCGACGACCCCGAGGTCGAGGCGGTGTTCATCACGGCACCTACGGCCGCACATCGGGACCTCGTGCTGCGCACCCTGGCCACGGGCAAGCCCGTGTTCTGCGAGAAGCCGCTCGCGCCGACCTTCGCCGCCGTCGGCGAGATCTGCGACGCCGTCGCCGCGTCCGGTGTTGTCGCACAGGTCGGCTTCCATTCGCGCTTCCATCCCCTCGTGCGCCGCCTGCGGGCCCTCGTGGAATCGGGCGAGCTCGGCGCGCCGATGGGCTACGCCGTACGCGACGACCAGTACTGGCCCACCGGCGGTGTGGTCGCGGGGCACAGTTCCTGGCGCTCCGACCGCACGCAGGCGGGCGGCGGCGCGCTCCTCGAGCACTCCATCCACGCCGCCGACATCGTCTCGTGGCTCTTCGGCCCGGCGGTCGACGTGTACGCATCCATGCGCAACGTCTTCGGCTACGACGTCGAAGACGCGGCCGCGCTCACCATCACACATGCGAACGGCGTCGTCGGCAATCTGGTCACGATCTTCAACGGCGTGCGCGGGCGTGAGGAGCGCCGCTTCGAGGTCTTCTTCGAGTACGGCACCATCGAGCTCACGACGAACTTCATCGTCGGTGCCGACGAGGACTCGATGCTCGTGCAAGTTGCCGATCAGCCCGCCCAGCGCGTCGATTGTGCGTCGGAGCGGGAGGTCTGCTTCGTACAGCTCGGCGTCGAACGCCGGGACTTTCTGTTCTATCAGTACGTATCGGACCGAGCGTTCGTCACGGCTGTGCGCGATCGCGCCGCGGCTGCGCCCGGCTTCGGGGACGCGCTCGTCGCGCACGCACTCGTCGATGCGGCATACCGGTCCGCGACCACGGGCATGCCCGCGAGCGTCGCAGTGCAGCCGGTGGACGCGTCGTGAGTCCCCTGACATGTGAGTCGGCGAAAAGGAGGCCTGTATGACGGTCGTCTTCGTCCACGGTGTGCCCGAGACGCCTGCACTGTGGGAGGCGCTCCGGCGCGAGCTCCGGCGCCTCGACGTCGTCACGCCGCAGCTCCCCGGCTTCGGCTGCGCTCGGCCGAGCGGCTTCGGGGCCACCAAGGAGGAATACGTCGACTTCCTCGTCGACGAGCTCGAGCGCATCGCGGACGAACCCGTCGATCTCGTCGGTCACGACTGGGGCGGCGGTCTGGTGGTGCGCCTCGTCAGCATCCGACCCGATCTCGTGCGCTCCTGGGTCACCGACGCGGCCGGCATCGGCAGCCCGAAGTTCGAGTGGCACGACTTCGCGAAGATCTGGCAGACGCCAGGTGAAGGCGAGCAGTTCTTCGAGCAACAGCTCGCGCTCGCGCCCGTAGAACGGGCGACGGTGTTCGAGATGTGGAACGTGCCGCACGACGAAGCCGTCATGATGGCGGGCTGGGCCGATGCGACGATGGTCGAGTGCATCCTGGCGCTGTACCGCTCGGCCGTCGACGTCGGACGCCAGTGGGGCCCCGACTTCCGCGACATTCCGCGGCCCGGCCTCGTGCTCGTGCCCACCGAGGACCCGTTCCTGTCGGCGGACGCGGCGCGCGACGGAGCCGCCAGCGCGGGCGCGGAGACCATGGAGATGCCGGGGCTGGGCCACTGGTGGATGCTGCAGGACCCGAAGGCCGGCGCGCAGGTGTTGCGTGACTTCTGGGCCAAGGTGGACGCTGCCGATTAGGACGCAGGTGTGGAGCCGCGCGCTGCACGAGCGCGAGCGGCGGCGAGCGCGCCTTCGATGCCGGCCTTCACGAGCCGGTCGTTGTCCTTGGAGAGAAAGCGGTGCACTCGGCGCTCGAGTAGGAACCGCATGACCGGGTTGAACACGTGGTACGTCTCCCGGAAATGCACGCGCGTGCGACCGTCACCGAGGTCCTCGAAGCGGTGGAAGCCCTGAGCCTTGGACCACAATGGCTTGCCGACGGCGTCGTAGCGCGAGGACTCGTTCGGCTTCACGTCGGTGACCCATTCCCACGACTGTCCGACGCCACGCGACAACAGGTAGCGAGGCACGCGGAAGTAGCAGTGGCGGACGAGACCGTCTCCGTGCTCGTCACCGGGGTGCAGGATCTCGATGCGCACCGGACCGTGCTCGATCACCTGGATCTCACCGGGCGGCAAAGGCCTCCGGGGCGGGTGCATCGCGCTCCAGATCTCGGACGGTGTGGCGTCGATCACGAACGAGTACTCGTGCACCTGCATCGTGGGGTCCTCGGGGCCACAGCTGTCTGCGGGCACCGTGTTAGCACGCGCGGGGCGCACCAATGGTCCCGAATCGGGCGGCCCGCGTAGGCGGGCGGCTCGATGTCGGCCGGACGAATTTTCGGGAAAGATGACGGGATCGGCAGGGATGCGGGTACAGTTTCCGCCGGGTATCCGTCTTGTACCCAGGCACGACTGGCGGCACGAGCTGGTCGGAGCACCGATCACACATACCGTGCACGCCGGTCGATGACCCGTTTCCCCCTCTTTTTCGCTGCCCCGTGTTCTCGTCTCGTGACGTGACGCGCGCGGCCCCACTCCGCTGAGCCGATCTCCGGCCAACGGTTCACAACAACAGGCACAAGGAGCAACACCAATGGCAACAGGCACCGTGAAGTGGTTCAACGCCGAGAAGGGCTTCGGCTTCATCTCGCGCGAGGGGGCCGACGACGTCTTCGTGCACTTCTCCGCGATCCAGGGAAGTGGCTACCGGACGCTCGAAGAGGGTCAGCGGGTCGAGTTCGACGTCGCGCCCGGCCGCAAGGGCGAAGAGGCCCAGAACGTGCGCGCCGTCTGAACGACCGAACGGCCGCGACCACAGCGAGCGCGGCCGGCCCGGTGCACAACGCCGGGCCTCGTGAAGCGTTGACGACACGGCCGGTCCGCAAGGGCCGGCCGTTGTCGCGTCCGGTGCACTGCCGCGACGTTCAGGGCATGAACCCGAGCGCGTCGACGATCGCGTGTCCGAGCCGTTGATCGCCGACGATGCGCACGTCGTCGGGGGCGTCGGTCCGGCCGCCGACGAGCGCCGCGAACGTCGTGACAGGCACGCCGATCGTCACGGTGGGCGACGGAGGCGTCGTCTCGGCCGCGCGGGCCCGGCCGTGCTTCACCTCGATCGGCAGCCGGTGCGCGTCACCGATCTCGAACACGATCGTGGCGCCGTCCGGTGCCCCCGCTCGCTTGCCGACGACGTACGGCAGGAATCGCGCGAAGTAGGCGATCGCCTCGTCGGCGACCGGTCCGTCGGTGGCCCCGGGCCGGCCCAGCGCACGGCGCATGTCCTGTTCGTGACTCCACGTGTCCATCACCCGCAGGGTGAGCATGTCGGCGACGGTTCCCGGGCCGGCCGGCGTCATGATCTCCTGCGCGAGCACGTCGTCGCTCCACGCGCGCATCTGCCCGAGACGGGCCGCGGTCACCTCGCGGAACTCGTCGAGCACCTCCCCGCCGCGCCGGGTCCTCCGGTAGTCGACGCCGACCTCGTTGCTGCGTCCCATGTCGTTCTTCGTGTGCGACACGTCGTCCGGCACGTGGTCGGGCGCAGGGCGCCCGAGCGCCCGCGACTCGTAGTCGACGAGATGTGCGAGGGCGTCCTGCACGGTCCAGCCCGGACACCCGGTCGGCTGACGCCAATCGTCCTCCGTGAACGTCGAGCACAGCCCTTCGAGGGAGCGCCACGCGGCCGACAGATTTTCGATGGACGTGTTCACGGCGCGGACACTATGCCGATTCTCCACGCATCTCGATGCTGACGCGCGCCGTGAATCAGCGCAGCGCGTCGTAGCAGGCGTTGATCAGCGAATAGGAGCGCCGGTCGCCGGCGAGACCGATGTCCATGCGGTTCATCACGTAGCCGAACGCGAGCTGCGCGTCGGGGTCGGCCCATCCCGTCGAGCCGCCGGCGCCGAAATGGCCGAAGGAGTGCCGGCCTCCCAGCTTCACGATGCTCGACGGAACGATGAAGCCGAGACCGAACTGCAGATCGAGATTCATCAGCACGAGATTCGGACCCTGTGTGCGCTGCGTCGCCGCGTCGCGTACCCGTGCCGCGTCGAGCAGGCGAATGCCGTCGACCTCGCCGATGCAGGCGGCATACATCCGCGCGATGGAGCGCGCGTCGCCGATACCGCCGGCTGCGGGGATCTCGGCGGCGTGCACGGCGCGGGAGTTGAAGATGTCGTTTCCCCTGAATGCTCCGCCGGCGGTGAGCGCCTTGACGAGCATCGAGTCGCGTCCGAACACCCCGGCCATCGACGCGGAGGTTTCGTCGGTGGCACCGGACCCGCGGAACAGACCCCCGACGAGCGGTGCGACCCGACGTTCCTGCGCGTCCGGCAGCCCGATCCAGAAGTCGAGCCCGAGCGGCTCGGCGACCTCGTCATGGAAGTACGTGCCGACGCTGCGCCCGGTCACCCGCCGGATCACCTCGCCCACGAGGTAGCCGTACGTGATGGCGTGGTAGCCGTGGGCGGTGCCGGGCTCCCATGCCGGTCGCTGCTGTTCGAGTGCGTGGATCATGGGTTTCCATGCGAGGGCGTCGTCGAGGGTGAGCGGTTCGTCGACCCATGCCAATCCTGCGCGGTGCGACAGCAGGTGGTCGACGGTGATCGCTTCTTTGCCGGCTCGGCCGAACTCGGGCCAGTACTCGACGACGGGCGCGTCGATATCGAGCACGCCCTCGGCTGCGAGCATGTGCGCGCAGACCGCGGTCGCGCCCTTGGTGGTGGAGAACACCACGACCGTCGTGGCTCGCTCCCACGGCCGGCGCGTGGCCGCGTTCGCGTCACCGCCCCAGATGTCGACCACCATCGTGCCCCGGTGATACGCGGTGAATGCCGCGCCCACCTCGAGGCCTTCGGCGAAGTTCTGCTCGAACACCGAGCGCACGCCCTCGAACCCCGGCGCGGTCCATCCGTGGGTCGCCACCGGCACTTCCTAGCAAAGGTCGATGCTTCCGCCGGAAAGGGAGCCCGCGGCCGTGCCCGGGGCCTCGACCGGTAACCTGCGCCTCATGGTTCGCTGGCTGATCACCGGCATCGTCGCTGCTGCGCTTCTCCTTGCCGGGTGCGGCGGATCCTCCTCGTCGTCGGGGTCGCGGTCGGGTTCGTCGAAGACCCAGACGTCGACCAACGGCCCGTCGCCGACTGCGAAGCCGGCCGGTGTGAGCCCGTCGGAGTCGTCCGTGATGGTCTGCTCCACGGAGGCGCAGCGCGAGATCGCGGCGACACTCGGCGTGGCAACGACGCAAGTGAGCCCACCGACGTGGGTCGACCACGTCTACTCGTGCACCTACCAGTACCCGAACGGCTCGTTCGTCATCTCCGTCAAGGAGCTCGACAATCTGCAGCAGACCGTCGCGTATTACGACGCGCTGCACGCGCAGCTCGGTGAACGGCCGGGCCCGCTCGCGCTGGGGAACGGCGCGTTCATGGCGACCGACGGCTCGGTCGTGGTGCGCAAGGACTTCAAGGTGATGCGCGTCGACATCACCCAGTTGCCCCAGCAGTTCGGTCAGCCTCCGCAGGATCGTTCCGACGCCGCGCTCAGTGTCGCGGCGACGGTGATGAGCTGCTGGACAGGCGCCTGATACCGAAGCCGGCGCGGGCGCCGGCTATCAGAGCGTCTCGTCGGAGATGACCTCGACGTTGAGGAACTTCGGCGGCCCGTCGCACAGCGCCGCCATTCGCTGCGAGAAGTCGGTGGTGTCAGGTCGGTTCGAGTTCTCCATCGCCACCTCGTATGAGGGGAACTCCACGATCTGCACATAGCCGTTTTCGCGATCGCGGTCGCGTCCGATCATGACGCGCGACGGCTTGGGGCCACCTTCCTTGAGACGGTGGTCGCGGAACTCGTTGCCGATCTTTTGCACCTCGTCGATCTTCTGGGTCGAGAACTCGATGATCTGGATGAAGCTCACGCGTACCCCCTTGGTTGAATCCCCGTTGGGAATGGTCGCGTGTCGTTCGACCGCGGACAACCGCCGCTCAGATCAGCGTCAGCCCGCCGTCCACCGCGAGCACCTGACCGGTGACGTAGCTCGCGCCGTCCGACAGCAGAAACGTGGTGACCGTGGCGACCTCCCACGCGGTCCCCTGCCGCCCGAGGGGCACAGGCGTACGCTCGCGCGAGGGTCGGCCGTGCGACGCCCGACGACCCAGGGGTGTGTCGATGAGGCCGGGCGCGACCACGTTGGCGCGCACGCCGCGGCGCGCGCCCTCGAGCGCGACGTGGCGGCACAAGCCGGCGAGGCCCGCCTTCGACGAGTCGTACGCCGGCAGACCGCTGCCGGGCCGCAGGCCGGCGACCGACCCGATGAAGACGATCGCGCCGCCAGGGGCGAGCAACGGAAGTGCCTCGCGCGCCACGAGGAAGTGGCTGCGCAGGTTCACCGCGAACGTCGCGTCCCAGTCCTCGGCCGTGGTGCCCGACAGGCGCGCCCCGCGGCCGATCCCGACGTTGCACACGACGCCGTGCAACTCGCCCGTCGCCGCGTGTGCTTCCTCGACGATGCGGACGCACGCCCGCTCGTCGGTCACGTCGCCCACGAGCGTGCTCGCCGTGCCGCCTTCCGCGGTGATGCGGGCCGCAGTCTCTTCGGCCGATTCGGCGTCGAGATCCGCGGCGACGACCGCTGCGCCCTCGCGGGCGGCCTGGATCGCGATCGCGCGGCCGTTGCCGATGGGGGAGTCCGCGTCTCCGGTGCGGCGTGTGCCGGCACCGACGACGAGGACGGACCTTCGGGCCAGCGGCTCGCGCGGCGACATGCCCGTGACGCTACTGGCGGGCCCCCCTCGACGTCGGCCGGGTACGGTCGTCGCCGTGAAGGAGCTGGTGTACCACCGTGAGCTGCTGCCGGCGGTCGAGCGCTACGCCGACCGCGTGGGCTTCCACGACGGTGAATACCACGCAACGTTCGCGGACCATCTCGATCGCGTGCTGCGGCTGGCGTCGGCGATGCGAACGGAGCTCGGCGTAGAGCGTGGCGACCGCTTCGCGGTGATGGCGGCGAACGGCCATCAATTCCTCGAGCTGTATCACGCAGGCTTCCTCGGTGCCGGCGTCGTCAATCCGTTGAACCTCCGGTTGAGCCCGCGCGAGCTCGGCTTCATCCTCGCCGACTCCGGCACGAAGGTCGTGTTCACCGATGCGCTGTTCGCCGGCGTCGTCGACCAGGCGCGCGCCGACACGGTGATCGAGCACGTCGTGTTGATCGGCGAAGGCGACGTGCCGCACGACCTCGGCTACGAACAGCTGCTCGACTCGGGACGCGCGGTGCTGCCCCCCGAGCCGGAGGAGTCCGATCCCGTCGTGCTCATGTACACAGGCGGCACCACCGGCACACCGAAGGGCGTGCTGCTCGACCAACGTGCCGAGATACTGAACCTGTACCACGTGGGGATCGTGGTCGGTTTCGACGACGACCGCGTGTATCTGCACCAGACGCCGATGTTCCACGCCGCGTCGATGGGCGGTGTGCTCGGCATTCCGGCGAGCGGTGGGATCTCCGCCTTCGTCCCGTTCTTCGAGCCGGGAGCGGTGCTCGAGGTCATCGAGCGGTACCGCGTCAACCAGACGGTGATGGTTCCCGTGATGGTCGGCATGCTGTTCGACCATCCCGACTTCCGGCCCGAGAAGCTGTCGTCGCTCGAATCACTGGTGTACGGCGCGGCACCGATGCCCGCGGCGGTGCTCGAGCGCTTGTTGGCGACGTTCCCCGACCTCGAGATCCTGCAGGGGTACGGGATGACGGAGGCCTCCGCGGTGCTGACGATGCTCGGGCCGAAGGACCACCGGCGCGGGGGCGACTTGCTGCGCTCCGCGGGCCGGCCGGTGCCGGGCGTCCTCCTGACGATCCGCGACGACGATGGCAACGCGTTGCCGGTGGGACGCCGCGGCGAAGTGTGCGCGCAGGCCGGCAATCTGATGCGGGAGTACTGGAACCGCCCCGAGGAGACGACCATCGCGTTTCGCGGCGGCTGGTATCACACCGGCGACGCGGGATACCTGGACCCGCAGGGCTACCTCTTCCTGGTGGACCGCGTGAAGGACATGATCGTCACCGGGGGGGAGAACGTGTACTCCATCGAGGTCGAGAACGCGATCTCGACCCATCCCGGCGTCGCACAGGTCGCGGTCATCGGGATCCCAGACGAGACGTGGGGCGAAGCGGTGCACGCGATCGTGGTGCCGAAGCCGGGATGCACCTTGACCGCGGAGGACGTCCGGGACCACGCGCGCCAATCGATCGCGGGCTACAAGGTCCCGAAGTCGGTCGAGTTCCGCACTGAGCCGCTTCCGCTGTCGGGTGCGATGAAGCCGTTGAAGCGCGATCTGCGGGCGCCGTACTGGGAAGGCCGCGAGCGCGAGGTGAACTGAGTGGCGCGTGCTTGACGGCGGGGGGCTCGGGCTGCCACGGTCTCCGTTCTGACGGTGCGTCACATAGGAGGATCCCGTGGACGATCTCGCGGGCAAGACGGTCATCATCGCCGGTGTCGGTCCCGGCCTCGGACGGGAGACGGCACTCGTGGCCTTCCGCGAGGGTGCGAACGTCGTCCTCGGCGCGCGCACCGAGGCGACCCTCAAGTCGGTTGCCGACGAAGTCGACGCCACCGGAACCCGGGTCGCCTTTGCCGTCACCGACGTGACGAGCCAGTCCGACTGCGACGGGCTCGTCGCGACCGCCGTGGATCGCTTCGGCCGGGTCGACGCCGTCGTGAGCTGCGCCGCGCTCGACACGCTCTTCGGTGGGCTCGAGGCCGCGCACGATTTCTCGACGTGGCAGGCGACGTTCGACGTGAACCTCTTCGGCAGTCTGCGCATGGTGCGGGCCGCGCTCCCGGAGCTGCGCAGGAACCACGGGTCCGTGGTGTTCGTGAGCTCGCAGACGCAGCACTATCCCCCGCCCGAGGTGCAGCAAATGGGTTACGCATCGTCGAAGAGCGCGCTCACCGGGGCGATGCGCCATCTCGCAGGCGAGGTGGGGCCCGACGGTGTGCGGGTCAACGAGGTCGCGCCGGGCTGGATGTGGGGCCCGCCCGTCGAGGGATACGTGAAGTTCACCGCGCAGCATCGTGGCGTGGCCGAGGAGGTCGTGCTCGGGGAGCTCACGGCGCGCATGCCCTTGCGCCGGATGGCGACCGACGGCGAGGTCGCGGAGGCCATCGTGTTCTTCGCGTCCGACCGCGCCGCCGGCATCACCGGCCAGACGCTGCTCGTCAACGCGGGCGAGATCGTCAAGTAACCACTGGTCGCGGTTACGCGCGTGCTGCCGCGGCGAGCTCGGCCATCGATGCCTCGATGCCGGACGCCAGCGCGTCGACGTCGGGCACCGCGTCGGGATCGACGTTGAGACCGACGAACATGGAGCCCGCGAGGGAGACGGCCGCGACCCGCAGCGCGTGGTGCGGCGCGATCTCGGCGAGCGAGTAGAGCTCGTGCACACGTCCACCGTGCAACGCGCGCGGATCACGCGGACCCGGCACGTTCGACACGTTGACCGCGAACACGTGTGGGCTCATCGAAAGGCGTGTGACCGCATGACCGAGCGGTGCGACGTGGCCGAGCGCGTCGAGCACCGAGTAGAGCGTCTGCGCGTCGTGTCGCTGCTTGCGCGCGGCGGTTTCCCGATGCACCGCACGCAGCCGCGCGGCGGCGTCGGGATCGGCGAGCGGAACGTCGACGAACAGGAACGAGTCGCGGTTGGCGAGATCGGCGCCCGGAGCAGCGTGCATGCTCACGGGCACCTTCAGGCGGATGGCGTGGAGTGGCGCGCCCTGCGCCACGAGCCAGCTGCGTATCCCGCCGGCCACCACCGTGAGCAGGACGTCGTTGATGGTCGCGCCGCCGAGCGAGTTTGCGGCCGCGTGCATCTCGTCGAGTGGGGCGCGGGCGAACGCCACGGCCCGGCGACGCCCGACGGGCGCGGCGAACGGCGCCGCCTTCTCGCCCGGGCGCAGCTCGCGTGTGAACGCCCCCGGACTGTGCTCGAGCACCTCGACCGCGTGCCGCAGACGGCCGGACGCCTCCCGCGTGCCGGCGGCTGCCGGCGGGGCGCCCGCGCCCGGTTCCGGCGCGCAGTCGTCCCAGAGGAGGTCGGAAGCCCAGTGCATCGCGGTCATGCCGTCGGCCATGCAGTGGTGGATCCTCCAGACGAGCGCGCACCGGCCGCCGTCGAGGGCGTCCACCACGTCGATGGTCCACAACGGCCGGTCACGATCGAGGCGACCGGCCATGCGGTCGGCGACGAACGCTCGGAACTCGGCCCGTGTCATCGCTCGGGCCGGGTCGCCCGCCGCGCGCACGTGGCGCTCCACGGAGAACGCGTCGTCGTCACGCCAGCACAGCCCGCCGTGAGGTCCGGGAGCGGGTACCACGCACTGACGAACGCGCGGGACGCGCACCGAGCGCTCCGTGATCCGCGAACGAACCACGTCCGTGAGATCGGTGCCCGGCACGCGCTCGAGGATCGCAACCTTGCAGGTATGGCCCGCGATCGTCTCCGACTCGAGCCGAAGGATGCGCTCGTCCTCCGCGGACAGCGGTTCGACCGGCGTCACGGTGGCATCATCGCATGCGCCCGTCGTCTGGTTGCGCCTGCCGGGGCAGGCGCTTCACATGGCGCGTACGCTGGCACCGTGTTCGAGCGGTTCAGCGAGCCGGCGCGTCAGGCCTTCGTCGTCGCGCACGAAGAGGCCCGGGCGCTCGGATCGGCTCGGCTCGGCACCGAACATGTCCTGCTCGGGGTGCTGCACGACGACGGGTGCATTGCCGCGCAGGCGTTCGGCTCGCTCGGCATCACGAGCCGCGAGATGCGGCGGAGGATCGTGCTGGCGAGCCCGTCCGCAGCGGCGTCGCCGGTCACGCTCGAGTTCTCAGGCGCCGCCAAACGCGTGTTGGAGTTGTCGGTGCGTGAGGCGCTGAGGCGCGCCGGTGCGCGCATCGGCACCGGCGACGTCGCGCTCGGCCTCATCGGTGTGCGCGACGGCCTGGCCGCCCGCCTGCTGGAGGAGCTCGGCGTCGACCGCGACACCGGGCGAGCCCGGGTGCGCGAGGCGATGGCGGCCGGGCCCGAACCGGCGCCCGCGCGGTCGCGTTCGTCGGCGGCGCGTCCCACACCGCAGCTCACACCGGAGGCGCGTCAGATGTTGCGTACGGTGGCGCGGCTCGGCTCGTCGTTCGCGGTCGGACGGTTCGTCCCTCCGAACGTCATGCGCGCCGCGTCGGTGACGAGCCGTATTGCGCGACAGCTGGGTCCCTTGACCCCCGACGGTCGCCTCGCTCCGGCAGTGTGCAGCCTGTGTGGCGTCGCGTCGCCGGCGTGCGGCGCGTTGTACGCGAGCCCGCTCGGTGCACTCGTGTGCGAGAACTGTGCGGGCGACTCAGGAGCGGACGGCGGGCCGTAGACGCCGCACGGCGATTGCAAGTGCCCGCCACCCGAAGACGGCCAAGCCGACGAACACGTACACGACGATCGCGAAGGTGCTGAGCGATCCGCGGTGCGTGATCCCGGCACGCAGCGCCAGGCCGACGGCGATCCCTGCGATCCACGTGAACGTGAGGCGCAACCATGGCCGCGCCGGCGCGTTGTAGAGCCCGACGATCACCGCGACCACGAACCATCCGACCGCGAACGGCCAGAGGACCTCGACGAACCAGCCCGGGCCCCGGCCGATCCCGTGACTCTCGCGACCGAGCGCGACGAACAGCGCGAGGCAGATCGCATCGAGCAGTGGCGCAAGCAGCGACCGTCGCGAGGGCATTCCATGTCAGTCTGGCGCTCCCGGTCTCGTCGCCTCGCATCGATCGACTGCGAGGCGCGCTACGCGAGCAGGTCCAGCGCCTCTTCGACGAGGACGCGGGCCTCGGCGAGGCGGGCGGCCTCGCCGGCCGGAACGTCACCACGGACGTGCTCGACATACGGAGCGATGTAACGCACGATGGCCTCGCACGCCAACCGGATCGCACGTGCGTCGTCGGAGGCGTTGGGCTCCTCGTCGAGGTCGATGACCTCCGCCTCGACCGGCTCGTCGTACCGCATGATGGTCTTCACGGTACGCGTCGAGCCGGCTCGCAGCGGGGATGCCCTGTCAATCCGTGACGATCTCCGCCCCCGCGGTCACGAGTGAGGTCGCTTCTTCGATCGCGGCCGCGAGACCGGGCAGCTCGAGCTCGACCGCTCCGTCGGGCGTGAGGAAGACGAACACGACCCGGCTCACGGGCTCACCCGTGGCCGCGGCGACCGTGAAGGCGTACGAGGCTCCCTGCAGGCGGTATCCCGCGACGCGCTGCGCCAATTCCTGGGGGTCGGACGTGCTCGCGGTCTTGTAGTCGACGACGACGAGGGCACCGTCGTCGCGATAGAGCAGGTCGATGTAGCCCTCGAGCAGGCGATCACCGTCGACCGGCGTGCATGCGTACACCTCGCGCCAGTGCGGGCGCGCCGCGGCCGCTTGCACGGACGGCGCCTCGAGCGCGCGCGACACCAGCGCCCGTACGTCGCCCGCGCGGTCGGGCACCGCTTCGGCCTCGCACTGCGACGCGACGGCCGCGTCGAGGCCCGCACCCGTCGCGAGGTCGATTGATTGGAGCACGCCGTGCACGGCCCGACCGACGGCACTGCCGTAACGGCCCTTGAGCCACGGCGGCAGATCGAGGTCGCGTGGGCGCTTCTGCAGCCCCGGGTCGGGTTCCGCCGCGGCATCCGGCGTTCCTTCCTCGGTCAGCGCGGTCGCGGCAACCGTGGTCGGACGAGAGCCCAGCGCGATCGCGCGCTCGCGCTCGGCCCGCCACTCGTCGAACGGGGGCGGCGCTTCGGGGCGGATGGCAGCAGGTTGGGCGCGTGGCTCCTCGACCGCGCCGCCCATGTCGGGAAGCTCGTCGAGCCAGGCCGGGCCCATGCCGAGCACGAGCAACTCGGCATTCGTCAACCGGCCCGGCGCGGCCTCGGAACGTCGCGCCTTGCGGTGCAGCGAGAGGATCAGATGGTCTCGCGCGCGGGTGCACGCCACATAGAGGAGGCGCACCCGCTCCTCGAACGCCATCTGTTCGTCGATCGGCTTCCACGCCTCGAACTCCGGGGTGGCGAACTGCCGCCCGAACTTGTACGCGACCTCGCCGTTCGGAGTGAAGGCGACCTCCACTGCGGTGCGCGGTTTCTGCGGAACGGTGGACATTCCCGAAAGGATGGTGATCGGGAACTCGAGACCTTTCGCTGCGTGGATCGTCATGATGCGGACCGCGTCGTCGTCGGTCTCGGGGAGGACCGATTCGGCGACGTGCGCACCTTCGGCCGTCTGCTGCTCGACCCAGTGCAGGTACTCGCGCAGGCTTCCGCCGGTCGCCTCGCTCCACGCGCGCGCCTGATCGATGACGAAGCGGATCCGCCGCCACACGTCGCGCGGTCGTCCCTCGGCGAAGCCGAGCTCGAGCACGCGACGTTCGCGGGTGATGCGCTCCAACAATTCCGAGGGTGCGAGCCAGCGCTGCTCGCGGTGCAGCGCACGGAGGAATTCGAGCCCGCGACGCACCGGGTCGTCCGACGGCACGGTATCGGGCTGGTCACGTGAGTAGTCCCAGCGGCCGCCGCGCTCGACCTTGAAGCGGAAGAGGTCGTCGTCGCCGCAGCCCAGGAGTGGGGTGCGCAGCGCCGCTGCGATCCGAAGGGTGTTCGTCGGGTCGTCGATCGCGCGTACGATCATCAACAGGTCGCGCACCGCTCGCGTCGCGTACACGAGCGAGCTCGACTCGGTGCGGTACGCGATTCCGGCCGCGTCGAGAGCGTCCTCGAGGAACGGCAGCGACGTGCGCGCGGGAACGAGGATCGTGATGTCGCCGAAGCACGCGGGCCGCCACCCGCCTGCGCGGTCGTCGACCGTCCAGCCTTCGTCGAGCACGCGGCCGATCGCTCCCGCGACGTCGGTCGCCTCGGCGGCACGCAGATCGTCGGCCCCTGTTCTCAGAGGGTGCTCCTCGACGCCGAACACCGACACCGCGGGGCCTTCGCTCGGACCGTCACGGGTGGCGCTGAGCGCCACGTAGTCGGCCTGCGACTGGAGCGCCGTGCCGGGCTCGGGTGGCAACGACATCAGCACCGCGAACGTGTCGTTCACCCAGCCGATCACACCCGGTGCGGTGCGGAAGTTCGCGGTCAGCGCGACAAGCCCGCCGGGTTCGGGGATGCTGCTGCGTGCGGCAAGGAACGTGGCGATGTCGGCCCGACGGAAGCGGTAGATCGACTGCTTGGGGTCGCCCACCACGAACAGATGCCCCGGAGCGAGCGGGACCGCGTCCCACGGCGCATTGCCGGCCGAATCCGGCTCCGCGGCCGCGATACGAACCGCGAGGTCGATCTGGATCGGATCGGTGTCCTGGAACTCGTCGAGCAGCACCCGCTGGTAACGGTCGTGGAGCCAACGCCGTATGCGCGCGCCCTCGTCGGGATCACGCAACAACGCGCGCGCGAGGACGAGAAGATCGTGGAACTCGAGGCGCCCTGCCGCCTTGCGTTCCTGCGCGGCGTCGATCGTGAAGCGCCGGATGGCAGATCCGATCCGCTTCGCGCACGCGCGGGCGACGACATTCAGCACGCCGTCGAGCGCCGCGCCGGCGTCGCCGACCCGGGCCCGGACGACGTCGATGTCGACACCTCGCCAGTTGGTCCTGCGGCCGATGCGGTTGACGTTGCATTTCGGCCTTCTGGGGGTGCCCGCGTCGGTCAGCGCCTCCAACGCGTCGACCTCCGCAAGTTGTCTCAGGTCGGCCGCGTACTGGGCGAGCTCGTCGAGCTTGCGCACGAGGAAGTCGTCGCCGGCGATGCAGTGCGCCCGCAGCTCGCACGCTTCGTCTACCGCACGGAGCGCTTCGTCGATCAACGGACACACGTCGGGCGGTTCGGGCGCCGCCGCGTCGACCCGTTCCTCCACGAGGTCCCAGTTCGCATCGAACGCCAGCGCGAGGGTCCGCAGCCCTTCGGGCTTCACGCCCGCCGCCATGAGCAGCAGGATGGTGCGCTCCAAGTCGGGGTCGGCGAGGATCTCGTCGCGGAACGCGATCCACCGCCGGTCGAACTCGACGCCCGAGCTGACCTCGTCGAGCACTTCGACGCGCGGTGGAAGGCCGGCCTCGACGGGGTTCTCCGACAGCAGCCGCTGCGCGAACGAGTGGAGCGTCCCGATGGCGGCGCCGTCGAGCTCCTCGAGGGCTCGGGTGCAAGCCGTATGGACCTCGAGGGTGGGCGTGTGCTCCAGGCGCTGTTCCAACGCCTCGCGGATGCGGTCGCGCAGCTCGGCGGCCGCCTTCTCGGTGAACGTGATCGCCGCGATGTTCTCGAGCCGCACGCCCGACACGACGAGCTCGACGACTCGGGTCACCAGTTGCGTCGTCTTGCCGGAACCGGCGCCGGCCTCGACGAACAGGGTGCGATCGAGTTCGGACGCGATCCGATGGCGCGCCTGCTGGTCCGGCGCGGCGGGGTGATCAGTCACCGTTGGCCTCGTCGTCGGAAGCTGGGTCCTCGTCGCGGGGCTCGGCGAGATCGGCGTAACCCGTGAGTGCTTCGTCGTGGCGCTTGTGCTCCCACCGCGCGCGCAGCTCCGTGATGCCCAACCCGTCGGGATCGCACGAGTCGCAATCAACCCACGGCTTCGAGCTGACAGTGTTGGGATGGTTGGGGAACACGCCCGCTTCGATGCCGGACACGATCGTGCCGAGGGTCGCGCACACCCGACGGAGCACCTCGTCGGTGACGGGATAGCCGATGGACGCGAACTCCCCGCGGCGCGACACGAACCAGTACTCGGCGTGGACCGGCGCTTCGAGATCGCCACGGTGGTGACGGGCCGCCAGGCCGTAGACGACCAGCTGCAGCCGCGTTCCTCGCTGATCGGGATCAGCCTCGGACAGACCCGTGAAGTCGCGCCGGGAGCCGGTCTTGTAGTCGACGATGCGGATCGTGCCGTCGTCGCTCAGGTCGACGCGATCCGCCTTGCCTCGAAAGTGCAATGTGCGGCGATCGGGGAGCGTGACGGGGACCGTGGCCGCGCCGTCGAAGCCGAAGGCGAGCTCGGCCGCGATCGGCCGGGTCCGCTCGGTGCGCCGCCGCTTGTCGTCGACGGTCAGGAACGTGTCGACGTCGGCGTGGATGGCGGCCCGATCGCGACGCCAGAAGATCGGCCGGCCGGCGAGCCCCGCGGCCTCGTATTCGTCGCAGAGCTCGTCGGCGATCGCCCGCATCCGTTCGTGATCGGCCGGCGACCAGGGCGTGTCGGGTGCCGGCCGATCCGGCGCCGGTCGGGCGAGCACCTCGAGGATGAATTGCTCGAGGATGCGATGGACGAGCTCTCCGCGAACCAGCGGGGTCATCTGGAGCTCTTCCTCGGGGTTCTCGACCGGTTCGACGTGCAGGACGTCGTGCATGAAGTAGTCGAACGGGCACTTGGCCCAGCGTTCGAGGCGTGTGGCCGACGTGGCGTGGTCGACGGGTGACGGGATGGCGAGGCCCCCGAGGTTGCCGTCGAACGCGGTGAACTCGTCGCTCCGGCGGGCGTCGACGACACGCGTCGCCTGGGTGAGCACCGCGTCGGTGAAGCGCTCGCCGGCATGCGCGAGCAGTGCTCGCAGCCGGAACTCCTGGCCGGTCGCGGGCGCACACATCGTGCGCAGCCCGTCAGCGAACGAGGAGATGTGCGACGCCCACGCGCTGTCGGGCTGCAGGAGCTGCTGCGAAGCGACCCGCTCACTGCTGAGACGCGACGCGATCGCGACGACCCAGCGCGACGGCACGAGCTCGCGGCTGCGCCGGAGGTCGCCGCGCGGCACACCGAGGACGTGACGGGCCGACGTCGCCAATGTCGCGAGAAGCTCCCGGTGTTGGCGCTCGACCCGTTGGGTCGCAAGGACCAGCTCGCCGCGAGCCCCCTCGCGTTCGCGGTCGGGGAGCAGCGAGTCGTCGCGCACGGGCGACGGGAACGAACCTTCGGCGAGCCCGAGCACCACGACGAGGTCGAGGTCGAGGCCGACGCCCATGCCGATGGAGCCGACGAGCACCCCGGTGCCGAGACGCCCGATGCGCCCGAGGTCGGACTCGAGCTCGAGCTCGAGCGTGCGGGTGAAGACGTCGAGGCCGACCGGGCCCTCCACCGCGTCGAGCGCAGCGAGGCGGTGCAGGGCGAGCTCGACCCGCTCCGCGGCCTTCCGCTCGACGTCGGGCCATCGACCGCGACGCCTCGGGCCGCCGAGGACGCGTTCCAACACGCCGAGCCCCCAACGTGCGTGGTCGCTCCACCGCCGCGGCCGGGCCGCCGCGGCGTCGAGGTCCGCGATGAGCTCGAGCGCGAACGCGCGCAGCTCCCGCGCCCGGGCTGCGTCGCGCATGTGGCGTTGCGCGATCCAATCGTCGACGTCGGGATCGGCGGCTTCGGCCTTGGCCCGCGTCTCGAGATCGCGCGCCAGTGTGTCGAGGCGCGTGTCCCAATCGGTACGCGCGACGACCGCGGCTTCACGCGAGAGCCGTTCCCACGCGGCAATCGGCGCCGGTCGCCCGGCGTGGAGGACGCTGGTGCCCGCCAGCCATGCGAGCACGTCTTGACGGCGGAACCCTCCGTCGGGCAGCGCGAGGAGTCGCAACAGCGCGCGCCCGGCCATGCGGGCGGCCACGGGCACGACGGCGGCGCCGTTGGTGCGGATGCCGGCCGCGTCCAACTGCTCGTGAACGATCCGCGCGTACGGCTCGGCCGAGGCGTACAGCACCGCGATGCGAT
>JAMXLJ010000170.1 GCA_024281095.1 Acidimicrobiia bacterium
AACGGGCGCGCTGGGGCGACATCAAGCTCGGTGCCGGCGCGTCGTACAAACAGGAGATGACCGACGACGGCCGCCTCGGCGACTACTGGGTCTACGAGGACCGGATCATCTACGTGCACAAGCGGCACGTCACGATTCCGCTGGATGCCACGCCCGACGGCGACCTCAGCCGCTTCGACCGCAGCAAGATGTTCCTCGGTGCGCTCACCTATGAGGAGATGCGCCCGGGCTGTTACCAGCCCAAGGCCCGTGTCGACGATCTTGCGCTCGCAGGTGTCGACGGTTCGCTCGCGTTCCCGACGTTCCCCCGCTTCTGCGGCCAGACGTTCATGGAAGGCAACGACCTCGCCCTCGGTCTGGAGTGCGTGCGCGCGTACAACGACTGGATGATCGAGGAGTGGTGCGCCGACTCCGACGGGCATCTGATCCCGTTGTGCCTCATGCCGTTGTGGGACGTCGACCTCGCGGTTGCCGAGATCCGTCGCAACGCCGAGCGCGGCGCCCACGCCGTGTGCTTCAGCGAGATCCCGACCCACCTCGGGCTGCCGAGCATCCATACGGGCTACTGGGATCCGTTGTTCGCGTTGTGCGCGGAGACCCGCACGACCGTGTGCATGCACATCGGGTCGTCGTCGAAGATGCCGGCCGCGTCACCGGACGCACCGGCGTCGACCGAGGTGATGCTGGGCTTCTACAACTCCATGGCGTCGCTCGGCGATTACCTCTTCTCGGGTGTGCTCGTACGCTTCCCCGAGTTGAAGCTCGCGTACTCCGAGGGGCAGATCGGCTGGATCCCGTACGCGCTCGAGCGGGCCGACAACGTCTGGGAGTACCACGCGAGCTGGACCGACGTGAAGGAGACGATCCCCGAGCGCCCGTCGAGCTATTACCGCGGCCGCATCTTCGGCTGCTTCACGACCGACCGGCACGGCGTCGACTCCATCGCCGAGGTCGGCGAGGACAACATCTGCTTCGAAACCGACTACCCGCACACCGACACGACGTGGCCGTTCGTGCAGGAAGAAGCGGCGCGGGTGCTCGGGGACCTCACCGACGAGCAGCGCTACAAAGTGCTGCGCGGGAACGCGATCCGGATGTTGGAGCTCGACCGGGCCTGACGCGCGGTCAGTGGCCGCGCAGGCCGTGCAGGCAGAACTCCCACGTGTCCTCGGCCGTGATGCGCAGTGCCGGGCTCTGGGCCAATCGGTTGCCGAACCAGCTGTACATCACCGTACGGAGCACGAGTGCAGCGGTGCGACGAGTGTCGGTGACGTCGATCGCGCCGGCCGCGACCGCGGCGTCGAGCAGATCGACGAGCATCTGCGCCTGCGGCGCCATCCCGGCCTTGACCCGGTCCGGATGGTTCGCAGCGAGCTGCACGGAGAACTCGGAGATGGGCCGCCGGTTGTGCGCGCCACGCTTGCGCCGGCTGCCGGTAGGGTCACACCACTCGTGCAGCCGAATGACGAACGCGCGCAGGCGGGTGAGTGGCTCCGTCTCCGCTTCGACGGCGGCGCGGATGTCCTCGACCGATTCGCGGATCATCTCCTCGTAGAGCGCGAGGAGCAGCTCGTCCTTGCCGTCGAAGTACTGGTAGAAGCCGCGCAGCGACTGCTTCGAACGATCGATGACCTCTTGGATCGTGAACTCGGTGGAGCCCTTCTCGTCGATCAGCTCGAAGGCCGCGTCGATGAACCGCTGCGCGCGCTTCTCGGCCCGGGACCGCGCCGCGTGCAGGCTGCGCGAGACAGCGCGTCGGCGCCACGCCGGCTGGGTCTCGTCGTCGACCGGTTCGACGTCAGGCATGTCGGGCTCCGCCTTCATCATGAGCAGGGTACCGGCCGCCAAACAGGTCTCGCGGCTTCCATCTCATCCCGTTCTCCGTTGTTGCTCCATCGCTTCGACGGCGTCCCAGTGCGCGTCGGCGGTCCAGAGCCGTGCGAACGCCTCGGTCGCGTTCGTCTCGAGCTCGGCGTGGACCGACGGTGCCGCGGCCGCGACGACGGACTTGATCGCCCGGGTCGCGCCCGGCGCGCTCGTTGCGAGCCGCCGGGCGAGCGCGCGCCATTCGTCGTCGAACGAGGCGCGGGGGACGACGACGTCGACGAGCCCGAGGCTTGCGGCGGTGGCCGCGTCGTAGAGCTCGCCCGTCGCGATGGCGAGCAGCGCGCGGCTGCGGCCCACTGTGCGCGCGAGCCGCTCGGCACCACCCCATGCGGGCATGATCCCGAGCTTCACCTGGTTGAACCCGATCTTGACGTCGTCGGCGGCGATCCGGATGTCGGCCGCGATCGCGACCTCCGCGCCGCCGCCAAGCGCGTGGCCGTTGAGCGCGGCGATCACCGGAACGGGGAAGGCGGCGAGACGGTCGAGCAACCGGCGCACGCGTGACGCCATGTGGAGCGCGTCCTCATGGCTACGGATCGCGCTCAGCTCTCTGAGGTCGCCGCCGGAGACGAATGCGCGATCGCCGCCGCCGCGCACGACGAGCACCGCGGGGTCCGACGTGGCGAGCTGGTCGAGCGCGACGTCGAGGGCGTCGATCGTCGCGAACCCGATCGCGTTGCGGACCTCGGGGCGGTCGATCGTGATCACCGCGGCAGCACCGTCGAACTCGACCACGACGCCGCCTGGTGTCCGCATGCCGCGATAATACTCCTCTCGCTTCCTGAACGGCCGGTCCTCTTTCGGTGAAAGGGACGTTTCCGGTACGCTTCGCAGATGGACGGACCGGTCCGCAGCGAAGCCGGCATCCCGCTCGCCACCAGCTACGGGGCCGCGGATCTCCCTGCCGCTGACGCGATCCCGCCGCCGGGCGTGTTCCCGTTCACGCGCGGCAACTTCCCCGACGGCTACCGCGGCCGCCTGTGGACGATCCGGCAGTACTCCGGGTTCGGCAGCCCCGAGGAATCGAACGAGCGGTACCGCTACCTCCTCGGTCAAGGCGCGACCGGACTTTCCGTCGCGCTCGATCTCCCCACACAGTGTGGGTACGACTCCGATCATCCCGACGTCGAGGAAGAGGTCGGTCGCGTCGGCGTCGCGCTCGACACGCTTGCCGACGCCGAGATCCTCTTCGACAGCATCCCGCTCGATTCCGTCAGCACCAGCTTCACGATCAACGGCACCGCCGCGATTCTGCTCGCGTTCTACGTGGCCGTCGGCGAGAAGCAGGGCGTCGACCGGGTCAAGCTCCGGGGCACGATCCAGAACGACATCCTGAAGGAGTACGTCGCGCGCGGCACGTGGATCTGGCCGCCGCGGCCGTCGCTCAGGCTCATCGCCGACACGATCGAATTCTGCGCGGCCGAGGTGCCGCGATTCAACGCGATCTCGGTGGCGGGCGCCCACTTCCGCGATGCGGGCGCCAACGCGGTGCAGGAGATGGCCTTCACGCTCATGGACGGCATCACCTATTGCGACGAGGTCGTCGCGCGTGGGCGGATGACCATCGACGAGTTCGCTCCGCAGGTTTCCTTCTTCTTCTACACGCACGGCGACTTCTTCGAGGAGATCGCGAAGTACCGCGCCGGACGGAGGCGGTGGGCCCACATCGTGCGCGAGCGCTACGGCGCGAAGGACGACCGCTCCTGCATGTTCCGTGTCGGCTGCGTGTCGGGCGGCGCGTCCTTGTACGCGCCGCAGGCGCACAACAACATCGTGCGCGTCGCGTACGAAGCATTGGCGTCGGTGCTCGGCGGCGTGCAGTCGATGTTCACCGCCGCGTGGGACGAGCCGTTCGCGATCCCGACCGAGGACTCCGCCACGCTGGCGCTGCGCACGCAGCAGGTGCTCGCCTACGAGACGGGCGTGGCGAAGGTGGCCGACCCGCTCGGCGGCTCGTACTACGTCGAGGCGTTGACCGACGAGGTGGAGCGGCGCGTCGTCGAGATCATGGACGACCTCGAACGGCGGGGCGGCATGGTGCAGGCGATCGAGAGCGGACATCTCCAGGGGCTGATCGCCGACGAGGCGTTCCGGGTGCAGCAGGCGGTGAGCTCCGGCGACCGCACCATCGTCGGGGTGAACCGCTTCCGGACCGACGAGAAGCCGCCCGAAGTGGAGGGCTACGAGATGGACGAGAAAGGCCGCGCCCGCCAGCTCGGACGGCTCGCCGAAGTGAAGCGCACGCGCTCGGCGACGGAGGTGCGGGAGGCGCTCGCCGCACTCGGCACCGCGGCGGCGAAGGACGACGTCAACCTCATGCCTCTCCTCGTCGATTGCGCGAAGGCGTACTGCACCGTCGGCGAGATGGTCGACGTGTTGAAGGAGCAGTGGGGCGAGTTCCAGCAGCCGGCCGTCTTCTGATGGCGGTACGCGTGCTCGTCGCCAAGCCGGGCCTCGACGGCCACGACCGCGGCGCCAAGCTCGTCGCCCGAGCGTTGCGCGACGCGGGCTTCGAGGTGATCTACCTCGGGATCCGGCAACGGCCGGAGGCGATTGCCGCAATCGCGGTGCAGGAGGACGTGCAGATCGTCGGGCTCAGCATCCTGAGTGGGGCGCACGTGTCCCTGACCCGCAAGACCGCCGAAGCACTGCGAGCTGCCGGCGCGGACGACGTCATCGTCGTGGTCGGCGGCACGATCCCCAACCGCGACGTGGGACGACTCGAGGAAGCCGGCGCCGCGGCGGTGTATCCGACGGGCACGCCGCTCGAGGAGCTCGTCCAGAGCCTGCGCGAGCTCTCGAGCAGTGCGCCCGCACGTTCGTAAGGAGCCGCCGATGCCCCGCCGCCGTGCACCGCAACCGCCCACGCTGCTGCGCAGCGAGCGCATGCTCGACGTGGACTCGGGCGAGATCGTCAAGCCCGGTGAGCTCCTGATCGACGGCGAGCGCATCGTCGACGTCGCGCCGGCCTCGGTGCCGTCGGACGCCGTCGTGCTCCAGCTCGGCGACGTGACCCTCCTGCCCGGCCTGATGGACATGGAAGTCAACCTGCTGCTCGGCGGCCCGGATCACGCGAGCCCGCTGACGGCGGTGCAGGACGATCCCGCGGTGCGCACGTTGCGCGCCGTCGCCAACGCGCGCCGCACGTTGCGCGCCGGCTTCACGACCGTGCGCAACCTCGGCCTGTTCATCCAGACCGGCGGGCTGCTGCTCGACGTCGCGCTGAAGAAGGCGATCGACCTCGGTTGGATCGACGGGCCGCACGTGGTGCCTGCGGGGCATGCGATCACGCCGACAGGCGGCCACCTCGACCCCACGATGTTTCAGGCCTTCGCGCCGCACGTCCTCCCGTTGACGGTCGAGGAAGGCATCGCCGACGGCATCAGCGACGTGCGCAAGGCCGTCCGCTACCAGATCAAGCACGGCGCGAAGGTGATCAAGGTGTGCGCGTCCGGTGGTGTGATGTCGCACACCGGCCCCGCCGGCGCGCAGCAGTACAGCGACGAAGAGCTCGCCGCGATCGCCGACGAGGCGCACCGGGCCGGGTTGAAGGTGGCCGCGCACGCCCACGGCGACGACGGGATCCGGGCCGCGATCGAGGCCGGCATCGACTGCATCG
This sequence comes from Acidimicrobiia bacterium, assembly GCA_024281095.1. Lineage (GTDB taxonomy): Bacteria > Actinomycetota > Acidimicrobiia > IMCC26256 > JAMXLJ01 > JAMXLJ01. The sequence goes on from JAMXLJ010000170.1 coordinate 5,507, forward strand.
AGCACTGCTCGCTCGCGACCGACGCGACGCTCGATCTGATGGTCGAGCGGGGCACGTTCCTCGTCGCGACCACGTACCTCGCCGACGGCATGGACGTGTCGCACGCCGCGCCCGAGCTGCAGGCGAAGGCCGCGGAAGTGTTCCCCCGTGCACGCGCCACGATCAGCAAGGCCATCCAGAAAGGGGTGCGCGTCGCGTGCGGCACCGACGCACCCGCGATTCCGCACGGCCGCAACGCCAAGGAGCTCATCGCGCTCGTCGACCGCGGCATGACGCCGGTACAGGCGATCCGGGCCGCGACGACCGTCTCCGCGCAGCTCATCGACGTCGACGACCGCGGCCGGCTCGCACCCGGCCTGCTCGCCGACGTGATCGGGGTACCGGGTGACCCGACGCTCGACATCGGCGTCACCGAGCAGGTGCGGTTCGTCATGAAGGCCGGCGAGATCTACCGCAACGACGCCCCTCATCCATCCTGAGCCACCGGGCGGTACGACGAGAATTGCACTCCGGCCTACGGCGACCCTAGTTCTCGCCAGGCCAACCGTGGTAGACGAACAGCGGGCCTATACCAGGAGGATCGATGGCACTCACGCTGCGCAGCGACAGCTTCAGCGACGGCGACTATCTCGCGACCGAGCACGTGCTGTCCGCGGACTACGGCTTCGGTTGCGCGGGCGGCAACGTGTCGCCGCACCTCGCCTGGAGCGGCGCACCCGAGGGGACGCGCAGCTTCGCAGTCACCTGCTACGACCCCGACGCGCCGACCGGCAGCGGGTTCTGGCACTGGCTGGTCGTCAACATCCCGCCCGACGTGACCGAGCTCCCGCTCGGCGCCGGGAGCGGCAAGGGGCTTCCGGGCGGGGCGCTGCAGACCCGCACCGACTACGGCGCCGCGGGCTACGGCGGCCCGTGCCCGCCCGAAGGTGACCATCCGCACCGCTACTTCTTCACGGTGTTCGCGGTCGGCGTCGAGTCACTGCCGGTCAACGCGGACACGTCGGCCGCAGTCATCGGGTTCCAGTTGCACTTCAACACCCTGGCGAAAGCCGAGTTGATGGGCCTCTTCAAGCGCTGACGCCCACCCTCCACCCGTGCTGCGGCTCGGAGGCCGGCATGACGACAACCTCGCGGCTCACCCATCTGCAGCGATTGGAGGCGGAGAGCATTCACATCATGCGTGAGGCGGTCGCGGAATCGGAGCGGCCGGTGATGCTCTACTCCGTCGGCAAGGACAGCGGCGTGATGCTGCACCTGGCTCGCAAGGCGTTCTTCCCGTCGAAGCCGCCGTTCCCGTTGTTGCACGTCGACACGACGTGGAAGTTCAAGGCGATGTACGAGTTCCGCGACCGCATGGCCGCGGAGGCCGGCATGGACCTGCTCGTGTACCAGAACCCCGAGTGCGTGCGGCTCGGGATCAACCCGTTCGACCACGGGTCGCAGGTGCACACGGACATGTGGAAGACCGAGGGTCTCAAACAGGCGCTCGACTTCTACGGGTTCGACGCCGCGTTCGGCGGGGCTCGGCGCGACGAGGAGAAGTCACGCGCGAAGGAGCGGATCTTCTCGGTCCGCTCACCGCAGCATCGCTGGGATCCGAAACAGCAGCGACCCGAGCTGTGGCGTGTGTACAACGTTCGCCGCAACAAGGGTGAGACGCTGCGCGTGTTCCCGTTGTCGAACTGGACCGAGCTCGACGTGTGGCAATACATCCACCACGAGCAGATCCCGATCGTGCCGCTGTACCTCGCGGCGCCGCGTCCGGTGGTGGAGCGCGACGGCACGCTCATCATGGTCGACGACGACCGCATGCCCCTCGCCCCGGGCGAAGAGCCACAACTGCGCTCGGTGCGGTTCCGCACGCTCGGCTGCTACCCGCTGACGGGTGCGATCGAGTCGACCGCCGCGACGCTCACGGATGTGATCCGGGAGATGCTCCTCACCACGACGTCGGAGCGCCAGGGCCGGGTGATCGACCACGACGCGTCCGCGTCGATGGAGAAGAAGAAGCAAGAGGGCTACTTCTGATGTCCGTCACCACGAACGAGCTGCTCGCGACGGACGTCGTCGCGTACCTCGAAGCGCACGAGCGCAAGTCGCTCTTGCGGTTCATCACGTGCGGCAGCGTCGACGACGGCAAGAGCACCTTGATCGGCCGCCTGTTGTACGAGTCGAAGCTCGTGTTCGAGGACCACCTCGCCGCGTTGGAGGCAGATTCGAAGAAGGTCGGCACCCAAGGCGGCGACCTCGATTTCGCACTGTTGGTGGACGGGCTGGCCGCCGAGCGCGAGCAGGGCATCACCATCGACGTCGCCTACCGGTTCTTCGCGACCGAGCGGCGCAAATTCATCGTCGCCGACACGCCCGGGCACGAGCAGTACACCCGCAACATGGTGACGGGCGCGTCCACTGCGCAGCTCGCGGTCGTGATCGTGGATGCCCGCAAAGGGGTGCTCACGCAGACCCGCCGGCACAGCTATCTGGTGTCGCTGCTCGGCATCCGCCACGTCGTCCTCGCAGTGAACAAGCTCGACCTCGTCGACTACTCGCGGGACGTGTTCGACCAGATCGAGGCCGCCTACCGCGCGTTCGCGGCCGAGATCGCCATCGACGACGTGGTCGTCATTCCGATCTCCGCGCTGCGGGGCGACAACGTCGTCGAACCGAGTGCGCGCACGCCGTGGTACACGGGACCGACGTTCATGGAGCACTTGGAGACGGTCGAAATCGACGACGAGGTCGCCGAGCAGCCGTTCCGCATGCCCGTGCAGTGGGTGAACCGGCCCGATCTCGACTTCCGAGGCTTCTCCGGCCAGATCGTCGGCGGCGTCGTGCGCGCCGGCGACCGAATCCGCGTCGTGCCCGGCGGCCACGAATCGACGGTGGCGCGCATCGTCACCTTCGACGGCGACCTCGCCGAGGCGGTCGCGGGCCAGTCCGTCACCATCACGCTCGCCGACGAGATCGACGTGTCCCGCGGCGACGTGCTCGTCGCCGCGACAGACCCGGCTGCGGTCGCCGACCAGTTCGAGGCCCATGTGATCTGGATGTCGGAGGAGGAGATGCTCCCGGGGCGCCGTTGCCTCGTGAAGCTCGGTACCACCGTCGTGGGCGGCACCATCGACCATCCGAAGTACCAGATCAACGTGAACACGTTCGAGCGCATCGCGGCCAAGACGCTCGCGCTCAACGAGATCGGTGTCTGCAACGTCTACCTCGACCGCCCGGTGCCCTTCGATCCCTACCGCGTCAACCGCGACATGGGCGGGTTCATCGTCATCGACCGGCTCACCAACGCGACTGTCGGCGCCGGCCTCCTGCACTTCGCGCTGCGCCGAGCCGGCAACGTGCACTGGCAGGCCATCGAAGTCGACCGCAGCGCCCACGCCGGGCTCAAAGGCCAACGGCCCGCCGTCGTGTGGTTCACGGGCATCTCCGGAGCCGGCAAGTCCACTGTCGCGAACATCGTCGAACGCAAACTCCATGCGGCCGGCCGGCACACCTATCTCATCGACGGCGACAACCTGCGCCACGGGCTCAACCGCGACCTCGGCTTCACCACCGCCGATCGGGTCGAGAACGTGCGGCGCACCGCCGAGGTCGCGGCCCTGATGGTGGACGCGGGGCTCATCGTGCTGGTCTCGCTCATCTCGCCGTACCGGGCCGAACGCCAACTCGCCCGCGAGCGCATCGGCGACGACGACTTCATCGAGGTCTTCGTGGACACGCCCCTCGAAGTCGCGGAGGCCCGCGACCGCAAAGGCCTCTACGCCAAAGCGCGCCGGGGCGAACTCCCGAACTTCACCGGCATCGACTCCCCCTACGAGCCGCCCGAAGCCCCCGACGTCCACATCCGCACCGACGAGGTCGACCCCGAACACGCTGCCGACCTCGTCGTCGAGCAGCTCATGTCGGACCGGCAGCGGTGAGCTCGGCCGCGCGCGGGGACCACGAACTCGCGGCCGCGCTCGCGACCGGGGCCGGCGAACTGCTGGTCGCCCTCCGCGCCGGCGGCCTCACCGGCGGCGAGTTGAAGGCAGCCGGTGACGCCCGATCGCACGAATTCCTCTTCAAGGCACTCGCGGCGCACCAACCCGACGACGGGGTGCTCTCGGAAGAGGGCGCCGACGACCGCGTACGACTCGAACGCCGTCGCGTCTGGATCGTCGACCCGCTCGACGGGACCCGCGAGTTCTCGGAACCACCGCGCACGGATTGGGCCGTTCATGTGGCGCTGGCGATCGACGGCGACGCCGTCGCGGGCGCGGTGGCACTGCCCGCGCTCGGGCTCACGCTCTCGACCGGCGCGCCGCCCGCGGTGCCCGCCGTGCCTTCTCGGCCGCCCCGCATCCTCGTCAGCCGCACCCGCCCGACCGAGCACGCGCGCCTGCTCGCGGAGAAGCTCGGCGGTGAACTCGTGCCCATGGGCTCCGCCGGCGCGAAGACCATGGCCGTCGTGCGCGGCCACGCCGACATCTACGCGCACTCGGGCGGTCAGTACGAGTGGGACTCGGCCGCGCCCGTCGCGGTCGCCCGCGCCGCGGGGCTGCACGTCTCACGCCTCGACGGCAGCCCGCTTCGCTACAACCAGCCCAACCCTTGGCTCCCCGACCTGTTGGTCTGCCGTCGGGAGCATGCGGCGGCCGTCCTCGAGCTCGGGCTCGAAGCCACCTGACGACGGTTCGAGCCCGGCTCCGTCGCGCGCGGCGTCAAAGCGTCCCGACTGAAGCAGGGGTCAGATCACGGGCTCGAGGATCGCGTCGATGCTCGACGCGCCGCTGTCGGGTACACGCGGCTGACGCCAGGCCTCGACGGGGAACGAAACGGTGATGAGTGCGCAGTACAGCCAGAGCAGGTGCTTGGCGTCCTCGGGCAGCTCGTCGAGTGGGAACTGGTCGAGGTAGTCGAGCGCGGCTTGTGTACGCGGGAACGCGGCGTCGTAGAACGCCTGCAGCTCGTCCATCGTGCTCTCGATGCGCTTGGCGTACCGCGCCCGCTCACCCTGCAGGGCCCAGCCGGCGAACGGCTCGAGGTCGGCGAACTCGGAAGGAAGCACGGATGTGGTTGCCATGTCGACCTCCTCGACCTCAGGCCCCGACCAGCGTGGTCTTCTGGTATTCGTCCACATAGCGCCGCGCGGTGTGGTGGAGATGGCGCAGCAGGATCTCCTGGTCGTTCAGGGGGAACGTCTTCACCGGCGTGTTCGACTCGAGCATGGACTGCGTCGCCTCGAGCGTGTTCGCGTCCTGCAGGCCGTACTCCTTGAACGACACCACCGCGTACTCCTGCGCGAGACGCTCGCGCGCCGTCTTCGGCGGCACGAAATACGCCGTTCCCTCGAAGATGTGCGTGTTGTACGACGTCGGCCAGTAGTGGTACGTGAGCACCCAGTTGGGCTTCCAGAACAGGATCATGAAATTGGGGAAGAAAACGAACGAGTCCGTGCCCCAGTTCTTGTGCCGCGTGGGATTGACCGACGGCGGCAGCTCGTCGATCCCGAGGTCGGCGTGGTCCCACGGGCCGAAGAGGCCGCTGCGCAGCTCGCGCTCCATCGGCTTGACCATGCTCGGATCCTTGGGTGGCGCGATGCCGCCCCACGACGACACCATGCCGTGGGGACCGTCGATCCCGTATGCGAGCGCCTCGTAGCCGTAGCTCGCGACCTTCGCCGCTTCGTCGGGTTGGTACTGCCCGCTGTGCAGGATCGGTGCGTGGTAGAACTCGACGAAGGCGTCGATGAACAGCTTCCAGTTCGCGCCGATCTCCGAGCGGTACCTGTGTACCTGGGTGAGCTTGTCGAACGGGTAGCCCTCGAGTCCCCAGGCGAGCTCGCCGAGGTACTCGCGCAGCGGCGTCGTGTTCGACGCGTCGAAGTTGACGAAGATCCAGCCTTCCCACACTTCGCACTGCACCGCCGCGAGCGAGTAGTCGGCCTTGTCGAGGTCGAAGAACTCCTGCTCCTGCTGCACGAAGGTGCACTGACCCTGCAGGTCGTACCGCCAGGCGTGGTACTTGCACTGGAACTGGCGGCACACGCCGCTCGTCTCTTCGCGCGGGTAGTCCTGCCAGACGAGCTTGTTGCCGCGGTGCCGGCACATGTTGTGGAACGCGCGTACCTCGTCGTCCATGCCGCGCACCACGATGATCGACGTGCCCGCCGCGTCCATCTCCCTGGTGAAGTAGCTGCCCTTGCGGGGCAGCTGCTCGACCCGGCCCAGGTTCAACCAGGTGCGGCGGAAGATCGCCTCCCGCTCGAGCTCGTAGAACTCGGGCGAGATCGAGTCGTCGTACGAGACCGGATCGGTTCCGAGCTCGGGGTAGTGCTGTGTCCAGCTGCCTTCCGCGGGCTTGGTGTAATGCGGCATTCCATCAACCCTCCGACGAGCCTCCGGCGCGATCCCCGAGCGGACGATAGCATCAATCTCGTATAGTGAGAAGGGCATTTCCGCGACGCTCGAGCGGGGGTTTGCGATGGTCGGCATGACGGCGGACGTCTACTACGACCCGTACGACTTCGAGATCGACGCCGATCCGTACCCGATTTGGAAGCGGCTCCGCGACGAGCAGCCGCTCTACTACAACGATCGGTACGACTTCTACGCGCTGAGTCGATTCGACGACGTCGAGGCCGCGTCGGTCGACTGGAAGACCTATAGCTCGGCGCGCGGCACGTTGCTCGAGATCATCAAGGCCGACGTGCAGCTGCCGCCGGGCTCGATCATCTTCGAGGACCCGCCCGCCCACGACCTCCACCGCGGTCTGCTGTCGCGAGCGTTCACGCCGCGACGGGTCAACGCGCTCGAGCCGAAGGTGCGCGAATTCTGCGCCCGCACCCTCGATCCCCTCGTCGGCGCCGGTGGCTTCGACTTCATCAAGGACCTCGGTCGCGAGATGCCGATGCGGACGATCGGGATGTTGCTCGGCATCCCGGAGGAGGACCAGGAGGCGATCCGCGACCAGATCGACGAAGGCCTGCGGCTCACCGAGAGCGGCATGCCCGAGGTGAGCGCGCAGGACCTCGAGGCGCGCCAGCGCGGCCAGTTCGAGGACTACGTCGACTGGCGCATGCAGCATCCGTCCGACGACGTGATGACCGAGCTGCTGCGCGGCGAGTTCGAGGACGCCGACGGCGCCCGCCGCACGCTCACACGCGAAGAGGTGCTCAGCTTCGTCAACCTCCTCGCCGCCGCGGGCAACGAGACGACGACGCGTCTGATCGGCTGGACGGGCATGCTGCTCGCCGAGCACCCCGAACAGCGCCGAGAGCTCGTCGAGGACCGCGGCCTCGTGCGGAACGCGATCGAGGAGATACTGCGCTACGAGTCACCGTCGCCGGTGCAGGCGCGCTACGTCACACATGACGTGGAGCACCACGGCCGCGTGGTCCCGGAGGGCAGCGCCATCCTCCTGCTCAGCGCGTCCGCAAACCGCGATGATCGCAAGTTCCCGGACGGCGACCGCTTCGACATCCACCGCAGGATCGACCACCACGTGGCCTTCGGCTACGGCATCCACTTCTGTCTCGGCGCCGCGCTCGCGCGCCTCGAAGGACGCGTGGCGCTCGATGAGGTGCTGCAACGCTTCCCGGCGTGGGACGTCGACTACGACAACGCGCTGCAGGCACGCACCTCGACGGTACGCGGCTGGGAACGCCTTCCCGTCGTCACCGGGTGAGTGTCGAGTCGGGAAAGGCGGGGGCGATACTCGGATCGACGTTCGCCTCGAGCTGCACTCCGAAGCTCTTGAACGCCATCGCGACGCACGTGTAGGTGCCCACGACGAACGGGACCTCGACGAGCTGACGTTCGTCGAGCTGTTCCGCCAGCCGCTTCCAGGTGTCGTCGTCGACGCGGTAGCGGTCGAGCAGCTGGTCCGCCGCGGCGACGAGGTCGCGTTCGAGCGGCGTCCAGCTCTCGGCGACGGTATCGGCAGCGATCGCGTCGATGTCGTCGCGCGTGATCGAGTATCGATCGGCGAGCCGGGCGTGCTGGACCCACTCGTACTGCGATTGCGTGCGCCACGCGACTCGCAACACCATGAGCTCGCGCTGGCGCGGCGAGAGGGCGGGGTCCCGTAGCAGCACGTTGTTGAAGACGAGGAACGGGCCCGTGACCGTCGGATGGTGCATGAAGGTCGCGATGGACGTCGGCAGGGGCGGCGAGCCGGCGTCTCGGTGGAGGAAGCTGTCGACCACCCGGTCGGGGAACGCCGCCCGCAGCGCCGAGACGACTTCGTCGGACCAGGCCTCCACCGGCAGCGGTTCGAGGCGCGGTCCCTTCTCGCCGGTCACAGGCACCGACCGCCGTTGACGCTGATCACGACCGCGACCCGGCTCATGTGCCCTCCGACATGTCCGTGGGCCCCGAGTCTGGCCCGGCCCCGAAAACCGTGCAAGGCCGCTCTCGGAATCCGAGAACAACGTTGCCATCTTCGTTCCCGGTGGTTAGCGTCGCACCGGTACGCCCGTCCCGAGGAGCAGTCGTGCGGATCGGCCTGATGATCGGCCCCGAACGGGGGCACCGCCCGGAGAAGGTCGCGCGCATGATCGAGGCGGCCGTGGCGGCGGAACGGGAAGGCTTCACGTCGATCTGGGTGCCCCAGGTACCGAGCGACTTCGACGCGCTCACGGCAGTCGCGCTCATGGGCCGGTCGACGACGCGGGTGGAGCTCGGCACCGCGGTGATGCCGATCCAGACCCGTCACCCGGTCGCGATGGCCCAGCAGGCCCTGTCGACCCAGGCGGTGTGTGAGGGCCGCTTCACGCTCGGCCTCGGGCCGTCGCACCACTGGATCGTCGAGGACATGCTCGGCCTGTCGTACGACCGGCCCGCGCGCCAGGTCCGCAACTACGTCGAGGCGCTCAACGTCGCGCTCGCCGGCCCCGGGCCGGTCGACATCGAGAACGACGGCTACCGCATCCACAATCCGCTCGACATCACCGACATCCCGACGCCGGTGCTGCTCGCCGCGCTCGCTCCCGTCATGCTGCGCGTCGCGGGTGAGCACACGTCGGGCACGATCCTCTGGATGGCCGACGAGCGCGCGATCGGCGAGCACGTCGTGCCGCGCATCACCAAGGCCGCCGCCGACGCGGGACGGGCTGCACCACGCGTCGTCGCCGGCGTCCCGGTCGTGCTGTGCCGCAACGACGAGGTGGACGGCGCGCGCACCTGGGCGAACCAGATCCTCGGCGAGGCCGAGTACTCCCCCAACTACCAACGCCTGCTCGATCTCGGGGACGCGACGAGCGTCGGTGACGTGCTGGCCGGCGGTGACGAGGCCGCGGTCGTCGATCGCCTGCGGCGGTTCCGCGACGCCGGCGCCACCGATCTCGCCGTGCGCGTGGTCCCTCTCGGCGACAACCGGGACGCGCGCCTCGAGTCCTGGAAGCGGACCGAGGCATTCGTCGCGTCCCTCGGCCCGGACCTGTGACCGACACCCAGGGTCGCGCAGCTCGCGATCGGATGAGCGAACGCCGGACAGCAGTCGTCACGGGCGCAGGCAAGGGCATGGGCGAAGCGATCGCGCGGAGGCTCGCACGCGACGGATTCGCCGTCGCGATCGTCGACGTCGACGGCGACTCGGCGGAGCGCGTCGCGAGCGACATCCGCGAGGCCGGTGGCGAGGCGCTCGCGGTCGGCGGTGTCGACGTGTCCGACCGCAGCCAGGTGGACGACGCGATGCAACGCGTGCGCGACGAGCTCGGCCCGATCCTCGTGCTCGTCAACAACGCGGGCATCACGGGCTTCAAGCGATTCCTCGAGATCACCGACGAAATGTGGGACCGCATCATCGCGGTGAACCTGACGGGCGCGTTCTACTGCACCCGGGCCGTCCTGCCCGACATGATCGACGCGGCCTGGGGCCGCATCGTCAACATCTCGTCGTCGAGCGCGCAAGGCGGCCAGCAGAACATGGCCCACTACGTGTCGTCGAAGGCGGGCCTGATCGGCATGACGAAAGCCCTGGCGCACGAGCTCGGGCCGCAGGGCATCACGGTCAACACGATCCCGCCCGGCTCGATCGTCACGCCGATGATGCAGGAGGCGGCGGACCGCGGCCGGCTCGGGAGCCTCGACGAGCTGGTGGAGCGTATCCCCGTGCGACGGCTCGGCGAGCCCGACGACATCGCGGCCGCGTGTGCGTATCTCGTGTCCGACGAAGCCGGCTACGTGACCGGACAGATCATCGGCGTCAACGGCGGCCGCGTCACATGACGACGAGCCGCACGGCGGGCCCGCTGTCCGGACTGCGCGTCGTCGACGCGGCGACGCTCGCAGCCGGGCCACTGGTCGCGACCGCGCTCGGCGAGTTCGGTGCCGACGTGATCAAGGTGGAGCAACCCGGGACCGGCGATCCGCTGCGAACGTGGGGCGCCCGTCGAGGCGACATCGGTCTCGTGTGGAAGAGCGTGAGCCGCAACAAGCGGTGCGTCACGCTCGATCTGCGCCGCCCCGAGGGGCGCGACGTGCTCCACGCGCTCCTCGCGGTGAGCGACGTGCTCGTGGTCAACAACCGGCCGAGCGCCCTGGCGCGGTGGGGGCTCGAGTACGAGTCCGTGCACGCGCGCCACCCGCGTCTCGTGGTGCTCCACGTCACCGGGTTCGGCCGCGGAGGACCGAACAGCGACCGGCCCGGCTTCGGCACGCTCGCCGAGGCGATGAGCGGCTTCGCGCACGTCACGGGGCAGGCCGACGGGCCGCCGACGCTGCCGCCGTTCATGCTCGCGGACGGTGTCGCCGCACTGGCCGCGACCAATGCGGTCATGACGGCGTTGTACCACCGCGACGTCCACGGCGGTACGGGCCAGCTCGTCGACGTCAGCCTGATCGAGCCCCTCGCGAGGCTCGTGGAACAGGCAACCCTGACCTACGACCAGCTCGGCGTCGTGCCGGGTCGCAGCGGCAACCGGGTCGACGCCAGCGCGCCCCGCAACGCGTACCGCACCGCCGACGACAAGTGGGTTGCGATCTCGAGCGCATCGTCGAGCATCGCGGCCCGCGTCTATCGCGCGATCGGCCGCGCCGACCTCGCGGAGCGGCCCGACTACGTCGACCCGGTCCCTCGCCAGGCACGCGCGGCCGAGATCGACGACCTCGTCGCAGCGTGGATACGCGCGCGCACGCTCGACGAGGCGATGAAGATCCTCTCCGACGAAGAGGTCGCCGCCGCGCCGGTGTACGACGCGCAGCAACTGCTCGCGGACGAGCACCTTCGGGCCCGTGGGGCCTTCGTCGTCGTGGACGATCCCGACCTGGGGCCCATGACCGTGCAGGCGCCCGTCGCCGTGCTCAGCGAAACGCCCGGCGGCATCGCCCATCTGGGTCGCGGCCTCGGTGCCGACAACGACGCCGTGTACGGCGAGCTCCTCGGCATCGCCGCCCACCGCCTCGCCGCGCTGCGCGCCGCGGGCACCATCTGACGGCGGCGACGGAAGTCCCGGGCCGAACCGGTCACGCGTCGTAGTTCACGACCACCTTCGGGCTCGTCGGGAGTGACTGGCACGTCAGCACCCAGCCCTCCTCGACTTCCTCCGGCGTGAGGGCGTTGTTCACGCGCATCCGCACCGAGCCCTCGTCGAGGTGGGCCATGCAGGTTGCACAACTGCCCGACTCGCACTGAGAGGGCGGCCGTAGGCCACCCCGGCGCGCGGCCTCGAGCAGGGTGTCGCCGCCCTGATACGGCAACGTGTGCTCCTTGCGCTGGAGCCGGACGACAACCGTCTCCGTCGCCGTCGCCTGCGCCGTGCCGGGCACTTCGGGGACGACGAAGCGCTCGATGAAGAGACGTTCGGGCGGTACGCCGAGTGTCGCGAGCCCCGCCTCGACGACGTCCATGTACGGTCCCGGGCCGCACACGTAGAAATCCGCGTGCGCCCGCTCGCCCACGAGCTCCACGCACCGCACCGTGTCGAGGAAACCCTGCTCGCGGTCGAGGTGGTGGTGCACGGAGAGGCGGCCGGGGTGCGCCTCGTGCAGGCGATCCAGCTCGTCGGCGAAGATGACCGAATCGGCGCTGCGGTTCGCGTACACGAGCAGGATGGGACGGGTCGTCGTTGCCAGCGCGCTCTTGATGATCGAGATCACCGGCGTGATGCCGCTGCCACCGGCGAACGCGACGATCGGCGTGTCGACGTCGCGCAGCACGAACAACCCGCTGGGCCGCATCACGTCGATCGTGTCGCCCGCCGTGAGTGCGTCGTTCATCCAGTTCGACATGCGACCGGACGGCACGCGCTTCACCGTTGTCGTCAACGGGTCGCCGACGTCGGGCGAGCTCGACATCGAGTAGCAGCGCACGACTGGCTCGCCGCCGATCGTGGCCCGGAACGTGCAGAACTGCCCGGCCGCGTACCGGAACGTCTCCTCGAGCGCCGGCGGAACCGCGAGGACGAACGACCTGGTGTCGGGCGTCTCGTCCACCACGTCCACCACGGCCAACGTGTGGTACTCGTGGTCGTGCATCGGCGAATCCTCGTAGGCGGCTCGGCTCATGATAACGCCATATCCGTTCTACGCTAGTGCCGTTCTCAATTTCTGCCTCACCGAGGGGGACCCATGGCCGAGGCCGTCGACACGAGGTGGCCCGTGCGCGAAGTACCCGCCGCGCTGAGGGCGCGCTACTTCGCCGAGCGGTGGTGGACCGACGACACGCTCGGCGCGCTCGTGGACCGCTCGCTGCAGGGCGCTCCGGGCTCGACGGTCAACATCTGGTCGGAGTCCCGGCCCTGGCGGGGCACCTACGCGCAGGTCCGGGCCGACGCCCTCCGTCTCGCGGGTGCTCTCGCCGAGGCGGGCGTCGAGCCCGGCGACGTCGTCGCGTTCCAGCTGCCGAACTGGCGGGAGGCCGTCGTGGCGTTCTACGGCCTCGCGATGGGGGGCTACGTCCTCGTGCCGATCGTCCACATCTACGGCCACAAGGAGGTGCGGTTCATCCTGCGCGAGAGCGCGGCACGCGCGTACATCTCGGCGGATGCGTACGGCCACGTCGACTATTGCGACATCGTGGACGGCGCCGCGGCGGAGGAGCTGCCGGATCTCGAGCTCCACGTGGTGGTCGGGTCGTGCGCGGGCGAACCTCGAACCGGCGTGCAGCGCGTCGCATGGGACGCGCTCGCCCAGACCGACGCAGCGGAGCCGGCCTCGGGTGTCAATCCCGACGACGTGTGCGTGCTCGCGTACACGTCCGGGACGACGAGTGATCCGAAGGGCGTGATGCACACCCACCGGACACTCCTCGCCGAGCTGTTGCACATGCGGCCGATGGTCGCCGCGGCACCGCCGAACCTCATGGGCTCGCCGGTCACTCACGCGACCGGCATGCTCGGCGCGGTGCTGAGCCCCATGGAGATCGGGCGCGACATCCACCTCATCGACCGGTGGGACGCGACGCGCGCGCTCGAGATCATGCTCGAGGCCGACATCGGCGCGGGAACCGGTGCGGCGGTCTTCCTCGCGAGCGTGCTCGACCATCCCGGCTTCACCGCGGAGCATGCCCGGCGGATTCCCCGCATCGGCCTGGGCGGCGCGCCGGTACCGCCCGCGCTCGGAGCGCGTGCTGCCGCCCACGGCATCGCGATCATCCGCGCGTACGGGTCCACCGAGCACCCGTCGATCACGAGCTCGACGTTCGACGATCCGGCCGAGAAGCGGCACGGCACCGACGGTCGCCCGCTGACAGGAGTCGAGATCCGGTTGGTCGACGCCGACGGGACGCCCGTCGCGCCCGGCGAGGCCGGTGAGATCTGGTCACGCGGCCCGGACCTCTGCCTCGGCTACACCGATCCCGCGCTCAGCGCGGACGCGTTCGACGACGACGGCTGGTACCGCACCGGCGACATGGGCGTGCTGGACCCGGACGGCTTCCTCACGATCACGGACCGCCTGAAAGACGTCATCATCCGCGGCGGGGAGAACATCTCGGCCGCCGAGATCGAGGAAGCGCTCGCCGCGCTGCCCCAGATCGCCGAGGTGGCCGCGGTCGCCGCACCGGACGCGCGCCTCGGTGAACATGTCTGCGCGGTCGTGCGGCTCGCTCCAGGAGTCGGGTCGATCGACCTGGCTGAGATCACCGCACGTCTGGAGCAGGTCGGTGTCGCCCGACAGAAATGGCCCGAGGAGTTGCGCGTCGTGAGCGACTTCCCGCGCACCGCGGCCGGCAAGATCCGCAAGGTCGACCTACGTCAACAACTGCGCACCGACTGACGCTCGACCAGTTGGGAGCGGGAGCGGGGGGCGAGCTTCCGGTCAGGCGCCGTCGCGGCGGAGCAACAGCACGCTCGACGGCGTGCCGCCGCCCGATGTGACGACGGCGGTGCGCGCGTTCGCGACCTGACGCGCGTCGGCTTCGTGGCGCAGCTGCATCACGGCCTCGTAAATGAAGCCGAAGCCGTGCAACCGCCCCTCCGACAACTGGCCTCCGTGCGGATTGACCGGTACCTCCCCGTCGAGTGCGATGCGCCGGCCGCCGTCGAGCCAGTCCTGCGCCTCACCGAGACCGCAGAAGCCCAGCGCTTCGAGCCACGTGATGGCGTTGAAGGTGAACCCGTCGTACACCAGTGCGACGTCGACGTCGGACGGCCGCAACGTCGTGCGCGTCCAGAGATGCGCGGCGGGGCCCAGCACCTGCGGCTCGTGTGTGATCGTGTCCTGCTCCCACGAGACCCGTTCGGTGATCTGCGTGCCGACGGCATCGACCCGGATCGCGGGCTTCGGCAGGTCGGGCGCGACCGAAGCGTCGGAGACCACGACCGCGACCGCTCCGTCACACGGGACGTCGCAGTCGAAGAGGCCGAAGGGGCTCGTGATGGGACGCGCCTCGAAGTAGTCGTCCATCGTCATCGGTTCGCGGTAGATCGCAGCCGGGTTGCGCCCGGCATTGGCGCGTCCGTTGAGGGCGATCCAGGCGAGCATCTCCCGCGTCGCCCCGTAGCGGTGCAGGTATTGATTCGCGTTCATGCCGATCCAGTGGGCCGCAGACATCGCTCCGAACGGCGCCCGCCACTCGTAGAGCGCACCGGAGACGCGCCCGCCCATGCCCGCGCCGGCGAGGCCGAGCGTCGCGTACGTCGACTCCCACACCGTCCGGAAGCACAGGACGTGGCGGCACAGTCCACTGGCCACCGCGAGCATCGCCGCGATGACGGCACCGCCCTGCCCCGGCAGCTCCATGCCGCCGTTGATCCACGTCGGCCGGACGCGAAGTGCCTCCTCCACCGCGGTGACGCCGCCCTCGCTCATCCCGCTGGCGCCCGGGCCCGGATACGTCGAGAGCCCGTCGATGTCGGAGAGCTGGAGCCCCGCGTCCCCGACGGCCGCGAGGCACGCGTCGACCGCGAGCGACAGCGGGTCGCGCATCAACCGCCGGCCGAGCGCGGAGCGTCCGACGCCCGACAGCACCGCGCGGTGCTCGAAGCGCTCGGCGGTCACGGGCGGCCGCGGCGTCGGACGCCGAGGTTCGGGCACCCGCGACGCCGTCTCCCTGCGTCCCGTGGGTGCGAACAGGGGGATCCACACGTCTTCCTGGTGTTCGAAGCGGACCTCGACCTCTTGGCCGATGTGCACGTCGCCGGGGTCGCAGCCGACGACGTTCGTCGTCAGCCGCACCATCGGATCTTCGGCGAGCGCGACGTTGGCGACCACGTACGGCGGCTCGAAGTCGGGCAGCCACTGGCGCGCGTTCAGCGTGAAACCGACGACCGTGGCAAGACCCGAGACGACCGCCGCTTCCCACGCGCGGCTGCGGCACGCCGGGCAGATCGGGACGGGCGGGTGCACGAGCGTCTTGCAGTCGGTGCACCGCTGGATTCGAAGGACGCCATCGGCTCCCGAGGTCCAGAACCACTCGTTCGTCGGGGTCAACTGCGGAAGCGGTCTCACGGCGTCTCCTCGCGAACGCGTGCGTGGTGTTCCAGGCCGGCGGCAGCCAATGTGTCAGAGACGATAACGACATATCCGCACATTGGAAATGTCCTTTTCAGGGCTGGTACGGTTTCCGCACGCTCGACAGGGGGTTGCAGTGCGAAGCGAGGTCACGTGGCCGTCGATCCCCGCCATGGTCAGGGACGCCGCACGACGGGACGGTCCGGGTGAGGCCGTGGTCGCCGGCGAGCGGCGGGTCACCTTCGACGAGCTGGCGACGACGGTCGGCGACGCGGCCCGGGCGCTCGTGGCATCCGGCATCAACCGGGGGGACCGGGTCGCGGTGTGGGCGCCGAACTCGCTCGAATGGATCGTCGCCGCGCTCGGCGTGACGACGGCGGGCGGCGTGCTCGTACCGGTCAACACCCGGTTCAAGGGTGCCGAGGCCGCGTTCGTGCTCGCACGCAGCAAGGCGCGCGCACTGTTCACCGTGCGCGGATTCCTCGACACCGACTACCCCGCGCTGCTCGCCGATGCCGGCGTCGCCCTCCCCTCGCTTCAGCACACGATCGTGTTGTCGGGCGACAGCCACGACGCGATCAGCTGGTCCGACTTCGTCGGGCGCGCGAAGTCGGTGCCCGAAGCTGACCTCGAGGCGCGGCTCGCGTCGATCGGGCCCGACGATCCGAGCGACGTCGTGTTCACGTCGGGCACGACGGGCAGCCCAAAGGGCGTCGTCATGACCCACGGCCAGACACTGCGCGCGTACCTCGACTGGTGTGACTGGGCCGACCTGCGGGCCCGTGACCGGTACCTCATCGTCAATCCGTTCTTCCACATCTTCGGGTACAAGGCAGGCTGCCTCGCTTCGCTCATGCGCGGCGCCACGATCTTCCCGCTCGCAGTCTTCGATCCGGGGGTCGTGTTGGAGCTCGTCGAGCGGGAGATGATCACGGTGCTCCCGGGGCCGCCGACGCTGTACCAGTCGCTGCTCGATCATGCCGACCGGGCCAAACGCGACATCGCCAGCTTGCGGCTCGCGGTCACCGGCGCGGCCGACATCCCCGTGGAGCTCATCCGCCGCGTGCGCGAAGAGCTGCCGTTCCGGCGGATTCTCACCGGATACGGCCTTACCGAGGCCGGCACGGTCACGGGAAGCAAGCCCGACGACGACTTCGAGCACATCGCCACGACGGTCGGCGTCCCGTGGCCGGGTTTCGAGGTGCGGACCGTCGACGAGTCGGGTGCCGGCGTCGGCACCGGCGAGCCGGGCGAGGTCGTCGTGCGGGGCGAGACCGTCATGCGCGGCTACCTCGACGATCCGGAGGCCACCGCGGCCGCGCTCGACTCCGACGGGTGGCTGCACACCGGCGACCTCGGCACGATCGACGCGGACGGATACCTGCGCATCGTCGGGCGGATCAAGGACATGTTCATCGTCGGTGGGTTCAACGCGTATCCCGCCGAGATCGAGAACCTGCTCCTGCGCCATCCGCGTGTCGCGCAGGTCGCCGTGATCGGCGTCCCGGACGCGCGTCTCGGCGAAGTGGGGATGGCATTCGTGGTGCTCGGTCCGGGCCCGGCGATAGAGCCGTCGGAGATCATCGAGTGGTCCCGACGCGAGATGGCGAACTACAAGGTGCCGCGCTTCGTCGAGTTCCTCGACGCGCTGCCGATGAACGCCACGGGCAAGGTCGTGAAGGACGACCTGCGCGCGCGGGCGCCGAATACCGAAGGGAGCGTGTGATGGCACAGGTGCCTGTCGCGGAAGGCGTGTTCACCTGGCCCGCCGACGAGCCGCAGCTGATCGGCAGCCGCTGCACACAGTGCCGGATCGTCACGTTCCCCACGCAGGACTCGTGTCCGCGCTGCGCGTCCACCGAGATGCAGCAGCACCTGCTGGCGCGCCGCGGCCGGCTGTGGGCGTGGACCACGCAGGAATTCCCGCCCCCGTCGCCGCCCTACACGGGG
>JAMXLJ010000171.1 GCA_024281095.1 Acidimicrobiia bacterium
GACTCACACCGATGACTCGCGCAACGTGCGCGGCGTCGCTCTCGCCTCCGACCCATGCGAAGACGGCGAACTCGTCGCCGCCGAGCCGGGCCACCATGTCGACCTCGCGAAGCGCACCGTTCAGCCGCTCGCCGAGCCGCCGCAGCAGCCGATCGCCGAGGTGGTGGCCGAGCGTGTCGTTGACGTCCTTGAAGCCGTCGACGTCGAGGAGCAGGACTGCGAACGGCGTGCCGCGTTGCTCATCGAGCGCTTGCACGACGCGGTTGTGGAACCCCACCCGGTTCGGCAGGCCGGTGAGCGCGTCGTGGACCGCCTGGTGCTCCTTCTCGACGGACACCTTCGCGCTCCGGTACGCCGCTGCCATCGGCAACAACAGCAGCGGTACGAGCATGAGGTTCGCCTCCGCGCACACGAGAACCACGGGTGACAGCGACAGGATCACCGTGTTCGTGCCGACGTAGAACCCGAGGTTCCGTGTGAGCGACGCACGCAACGGAGCATCGAGTGCAAGCGCGATCCCCGTGCC
This sequence comes from Acidimicrobiia bacterium, assembly GCA_024281095.1. Classification (GTDB taxonomy): domain Bacteria; phylum Actinomycetota; class Acidimicrobiia; order IMCC26256; family JAMXLJ01; genus JAMXLJ01. The sequence goes on from JAMXLJ010000171.1 coordinate 527, forward strand.
GGTGAGCACGTGGTTCACGACGAAGAAGGCGAACCCGGCGACGAACGCCGGGAGGAGCGCGCGCAGCGACGCTGATCCGTGGCCGAACTGGTGGTTGACCGTCGCGACCTTGAGCACGGCGCCGGCGGCGAGGATGGAGAGGCTGTACTGCGCGACGTTGAACGCGCGCTTCCAGTGCGGCTTGCGCTGCGTCGTGTCGCAGATGAACGACGCGGCCGCCTGTGCGAGCGCGGCGGGGCCGGCGCCGAGCCCGAGGAGCAGGGCGAAGGCGAACGTGGTGGACGTCGTGACGTCCTGAGACTCGTTGCCGATCGTGATCTGGATCGGGAACATCTCACCGAGCACGACGAGCACCGAGAACATCAGGAAGACCTCGGGATGCTCCCAGAACGCGCGTCGCTGCAGCACGGTCGCCACGGCCAGGCCGCCGAGGCCGGCAGTGATGACCGCGCGGATGTACCACTGCAGCGCCCGTCGTGATCTCAGCCGCATGTCAGCCTGCGCTCTTCCCACCGGTCCTCGCGCGGCCGGGCTCGACGCCGCGGCCTGCCCTCTGAACATCGGTCAGTCGTGGAAAAGATGAAGTGCTATCTGCGGGAACGCCCGGTCGGAGCAATCCGGAGGGCTCAGGTGGACGAGGGAGGTGCCGATACATCCGTTGAAGGAGTCGCCGGTGTTTCTCGTCGCGTTCGTCGCCCTGGCTCTGTTGAGCGTGCCTCTCACCGGAGGCCGGCTCGGCGCGCTGGCGCACGTGCGGTTCCGTGGCGTCGGGCTGCTGGCCGGAGCGCTGGCCGTGCAGGTGGGCATCATCTCCTTCGTCGCCGGCGGTCCTTCGTGGCTGCACCCGGCACTGCACCTGGCGACCTACGTCGCGGCGCTCGCGTTTCTCGCCGCGAACTTCGCCATCCCGGGCCTGCGGACCGTCGCCTTGGGGGGCGTGCTGAATTTCGGTGCCATCGCGGCCAACGGCGGCGTCATGCCGGCTTCACGGTCGGCGCTCGTCGAGGCCGGCCGCCGTCACAGCAACAACACGTTCGACAACTCCGGTGTCGTGACCCACGCGCGGCTGCGGTTCCTGGGCGACATCTTCTCGATGCCCGCGTGGATGCCGCTCCACAACGTCTTCTCGGTCGGCGACGTGCTCATCGGGGTGGGCGTCGCAGTGGGGCTTCACGCCATCTGTGACACGACGATCGCGCGCTCGTGCCGCTCGCTCGTCCGCAGCCGCCGCGGGGACGTCGTCCACGCGAGCTGAAGCCGCGTAGCGGTGCGAAGCGACGCGCTTTGATCGAGTGCGCTCACCCGCCGTCGCGTGCGACCCGCAACATGTCCTCGACGCGGTCCAGCACGCCGTCGACACCGGCGCCGTGCAGGGTCATCCCGCCGTCGACGACGAGGTTCTGGCCGGTGATGAACCGAGCCAGATCCGACCAGAGAAACACGACGACGTCCGCGATGTCCTCGGGTGTGCCGATCCGGGCGAGCGGGGTCTTGGCCGTCATGTGGGGCACCATGTCGGGGAAGCCCTCGAGCAGGGGAGCCGTGAGCGCGGTGGCGATCATCCCGGGAGACACCGCGTTCACACGGATCGTGGGGGCGTACTCCAGTGCCGCATTTGCGGTGAGCGCGACAGCCGCGGCCTTGGCGGCCGAGTAGGGCGATTCCCCCGCCGACGGGCGAGTGCCGCTGATCGACGCGGTGCTGACGATGCGTCCGTCGCCGCCTTCGAGCATGAACGGAACCGCGGCCTTGAACCCGTGGAAGACGCCGGTGAGGTTCAGCGTGACGATCCGGCTCCACTCCTCGATCGAGAACTCGTGGACCCGGGCCAAATTGCTCCCGCCGGCATTGTTGAACAGGAGCGAGATCCCGCCGAGCTTCGAGGCGGCGTCCTGCACCGCCCGCTCGAGGCCGGCGTAGTCGGTGACGTCGACGGGGTAGGCGAGACCGTCGAGCTCCTTGGCCACGGCTTCGGCTGCATCACCGTCGATGTCGACGACAGCGACACGAGCGCCCTCTTCCGTCATCCGCCGGCAGGTCGCACGACCGATGCCGGACCCCCCACCGGTGACGATCCCGCGGTGCCCGTCGAGCAAGCCCATCCCGTTCTCCCGTTGACCGTACGGTTACGCGCCGAAGGCGTGCGGGCGCGGCCGATGGTAGCCAGGGGCCGCTGCGGAGCTCGTGACGGCACGGTCCCCGAACAGCGCGACCATGATGTGCAGTCCGCGCCAGGCGGAAGGAGCTGCGCGCCCCGATGGCGAACGACCCCGGCCGGGCCGGTAACCGACGCGACGACCGCAGCCTCGTCACGCGGCTGGGGCTCGGTCGCGGCCTGGGCCTGCGGCCGAGACGGCTGCGGGGAACCGCACAGCGCAACGGTTCGGGCGAGACCAACGGGTCCCCGGCGGATCGCCGCGGGCTCGGACCGCAACCCGTCGATGTGCGCGACGACGTCGTGCCCATCAGGAAGGCGGCGGGCAGGCGTCAGTGGCTGCCACTTGCCGAAGCACCGGCTCCGCCGACGGACGGACCGAGCGGGCCGCTCGACATCGCGCCGACCATGCCGGAGCACGACGACCTCTTGCCGGCGGTGCGGCCGCGCCGCCGCGGTCGTACCGAGGTCCCCCAGGCGCCACCCGAAGACGACCACTGGGCCGACGCGCCGTGGTCGTATGCCCCGCCGCAGGAGCAGCCGTGGACCGACGTGCCGTGGTCGGCGCCGCCGAAGCCGGCGTATCCCGCTCCACCCGCGCCACCGGACACGGCGCCCCCGGCATTGACCCCGCCGGCCGCGCCACCGGACCCGATCCGTCCCGCCGAGCCATGGACCGTCGCGCCGGCGCCGGTCGAGCCATGGACCGGCGAGCCATGGCCCGACGAGCCATGGCCCGACGAGAAAGACACCGCGACCCCGCCGCGTGCTCCCGGCCGTCCGGTCCGCCGTCGCCGGCCGAAGGCTCCCGAACGGCCGCCGACGCCCCGGCGTCCGCGTGTCCGCCCGGAGCGCGAGCGTGTCCCGCGCGAGCGGCCCGCGTGGGTCGAACGCGTCGCGGTCGCGCACCGCTCGGCCGCGGTGTTGCGGCGTCTCAGCTTCCGTGGGCTGGTCGCGCGCAAGGTCCGGCTCGCGCTCACCGCGCTGGCGGTCGTGCTCGGCGTCTGCTTCGTGAGCGGCACGTACGTCCTCACTGACACGCTCAAGCACTCGTTCGACCGGGTGTTCGCGCAGACCGCCGTGGGGGTCGACGCCGTCGTGCGAACGAGAGCGCCGTTCAACTCCAACAATGTGAGCCGAGTCCGACTGCCGGCCGGGCTCATCGGTCTCGTGCGCGAGACGGACGGGGTGGCCGCCGCGGAGGGGATCATCCAGGGGCCGGCCCAGTTCGTCGCGCGCGACGGCAAAGGCGCGATCGACACGGGCGGGGCACCGTCGATCGGGATCTCGTGGGACTCCGCCAATCACGTCAGCCCGCTGCGCGTCGCCGAGGGGCGCGCGCCAGTACAGGGCGGAGAGGTCGCGATGGACGCCGCGACGGCAAAGCGCGGCGGCTTCCGTGTGGGTGAGACCGTGCGGGTGCTGCTGACCGGGCCCGCGCAGCGGCAGCGCCTCGTCGGCACGTTCTGCTTCGCGTCGCAGTGCGACCTCGGGGGAGCGGCGTTCGCCGCGTTCGACGTGCGCACCGCCCAACACGCGTTCACGTCGCCCAACGCGTACGACTTCATCGACGTGAGGGCCAGGCCGGGCGTGCCGCCGTCGCAGATGATCCGGTCACTGCAGGCCGCGCTTCCCGGTTACGAGATCACGGATGCGCGCACCGTCGCGAAGGAAACCGGCCAGCAGGTTCACGACGCGTTCGGCTTCCTCAACGACGCGCTGCTCGGCTTCGCGTCGATCGGCGTGTTCGTCGGCGCGTTCATCATCTTCAACACCTTCACGATCCTGGTCCAGCAGCGCACACGTGAGCTCGGTCTCCTGCGTGCACTCGGTGCGCGCGGTGGCCAGGTCATGCGCTCGGTGATCGCGGAGGCCGCGGTCGTGGGTGTGATCGCGTCTGTGATCGGGCTCGTGTTGGGCATCGGCCTCGCCGAGGTGCTGCTGCGCGTCGTGGAGAGCCTCGGACTGCACATACCGCCGGGCAACACCGTGCTGTTGCAGCGCACGTTCATCGCCGCGTTCGTGGTGGGCATCACCGTGACCGTCGCCTCGGCCGTATACCCCGCCTTGCGGGCGGCGCGGGTCCCGCCGGTCGCCGCGATCAACGACTACGGGCCTCGGGTCACCGTGCCGTCACTCGTGCGCCGCACGATCGTCGGCACGGTCGTGCTCCTGGCCGGGCTGGGGCTGTTGGTCTTCGGGCTCGTGCGCCACTACTCGCAGGTGATCAGCCGCATGGAGGTCGTCGGCCTCGGCGCGATCATCACCTTCCTCGGGGTCGCGGTGTTGAGCCCGGTGTTGGCGCGCCCGCTGGCGCGCATGCTCGGGTGGCCGATACTGCGCGCCCTCGGCGTCACGGGAACGCTCGCCCGCGGCAACGCCATGCGCAATCCGCGCCGTACGGCCGCGACCGCCTCCGCGCTCACCATCGGGCTGTCGCTCGTGTGCCTCGTCGCGATCTTCGCGGCATCGGCGAAGGCTTCACTGCACAACGCGTTGGATACGGGTGTTCGGGCCGACTACATCCTGTCGTCGCAACAGTTTGCGGGCTTCTCGCCCGTGGCCGCGCAGCGCATACGCCAGCAGCCCGCCGTGCGCGACGTCGTGGCCCTTCGCTTCGACGACGCGCAGATCGGCAACAACACCGAGACCATGACCGGAATCGACGCGCCGGGCCTCGCCGGCGTGATCAATCTGGGGATGGTGTCGGGCACGACCCGACTCGGCGCCGACGACGTCCTGATCCACGAGACCGAAGCGAGCGGCTATCACGTCTCGACCGGGTCGACGTTGATGATCTGGTTCCCGCGTACGGGTCCGGAGCCGTTCCATGTAGCGGGCGTCTACCGAAACGACCACTTCACGGGAGGGATCCCGGTCAAGTTCATGGTGAGCCGCACCACCTTCGAGACGAACTTCGGCACGAACCAACAAGACACGCTGGTGTACGTCGGTGCGGCGCCGGGTCGGCAAGCCGCGGCGAAGACCCAGATCGAACGGGTGCTCACCGAGTTCCCGAACGTCAGCGTGAAGACACCCGCCGGGTTCCAGCGCCAGCAGGAGCAGACGATCAACCTGTTCCTCTCGGTGCTGATCGCGCTGCTCCTCCTGTCGGAGGTGATTGCGATCCTCGGAATCGTCAACACCCTGGCCCTGTCGGTGTTCGAGCGCACGCATGAGCTCGGCCTGTTGCGGGCCGTCGGCATGACCCGGCGCCAGGTGCGCCGCATGGTGCGCGCGGAGTCGGTGATCATCTCGGTGATCGGCGGCCTTCTCGGCATCGCGGTCGGCATTTTCTGGGGGTGGGCGATGACGCGGGCGCTGCACGACCAGGGCATCACCCACTTCAGCCTGCCGGCGGTGCAGCTCGTGATCTTCCTGCTCGCGTCGGCGGTTGCAGGCGTGGTGGCAGCGGTGCCGCCGGCGTGGCGCGCCGGGCGCCTCGACGTGCTCGAGGCCATCGCTACGACCGAGTGACCTCGCGCCCCCACCGACTAACATCACCGTTCGCGCCGGAAACGGTGCGCCCGGGCGGTTAGCTCAGGGGGAGAGCACTTCCTTGACGCGGAAGGGGTCAGAGGTTCAAATCCTCTACCGCCCACC
>JAMXLJ010000172.1 GCA_024281095.1 Acidimicrobiia bacterium
TCACGGGCGGCGCAACGATGTTCGCGATCAGCGCGGAGCAGGGCTCGGTGCCCGACGAGGTCATCGGGCAACTGATGGGCGGCGACAACATCGGTGACGACCCGCAGGCTGCATGGGCCAAGGCCGCGGACCGGGCGATGGCCGCGTTCAGGACGCCGGGCGTGCTCGACAAGATGGTGAAACTGCCGTTTGGTGAGATGCCCGCAGGCATCGCGCTCAACATCGCGATCTTCGACGTCTTGACCCACGCAGTCGACATCGCCCGCTCGACCGGCCAGACCGTCGACGAGACCGAGCTCGTCGAGACCGCCCTCGGGCTCGGCCGGCAGATGGTGGGGCCCGAACTGCGCCAGCCGGGGGTCTTCGACGCCGAGCAGCCCGTCGCCGACGATGCGCCGCCGGTCGACCGCCTGCTCGCGTTCGCCGGACGCCGCGTCTGAGCGTGTGGCATCGCTGACGCCGCGTCAGGGCGTCGTTCTGGCGCGCGGTGGCAAGGACGGAACAAGCTCACCGCATGAGCACTGTGCGGACGAAGCGGAGCTCCGCTCGGCGTAGCCCGCGGCAGTGGGAGCGGAGGGAGCCATGACGTCGTCGAAGCCGGCCGCGCACCTTGCCTTCCTCTGCCCGATGCCGATGGAGCTGCGCCCCGTCGTCAAGAAGCTGTCCCTGCAGAAGACGACGGTGGGCGACGTGACGGTCTGGCGAGGGACGCTCGACGGCCGCGATGTCGTCGCGATCCAGACCGGCATGGGCACGCCACTCGCGCGCGCGGCAATCGAACGTCTCCTCGACGAGATGGACGTCGAGCGGGTCGTCGTCGTGGGGATCACCGGCGCGGTCGAGAACGTGACGCCGATCGGCACGATCGTGATCCCCGAGATCGTCGTGAACTCGAACACGAGCGTCGAGTACCGACACGACCCGCTCGGGGACCACGAGCCACGGGGCGTGATGTGGACGACCGACGAGCTCATCACCGATCTCGAGCGCATCGCCGGGCTGCGCGAACGCGGGGTCATCTCGCTCGACATGGAGACCGCCGCGATCGCCGAGGTGTGCGAACGCGAAGGCATTCCGTGGTCGGTGTTCCGCGTGATCAGCGACCGCGCCACCGACGGAAGCGTCGACGAAGAGGTCTTCCGCATGAGCAACCAGGACGGGTCACCGAACCCGCGCGCGGTAGCCCGCTACTTCCTGACCCATCCCGGCCGGATCCCGCAGATGATGCGGCTCGCACGCGGCGCGAAGCTCGCGACCGAACGGGCCGCCGACGTCGCGATCGACGCGGCCCGTCAAGTGCCCGCCTGAGCTGTCAACGAGCCGGCGGCGACCAGGCCGGGTCGCGGCCGGCGAGTGCGACGACCCGATCGATCAGCGGCGCGTCGTCGGCGACCTCGACCGGCGGTCCGAACGGTCCGTTCGGCTGCGTCGCGCCGGACGCGGTGAACCGGGTCAAGAAGCCGTGTACGGCCTCCAACGACTCGGCGTCGCACGTGTACGGCTGCCCCGTCGCGCGAGCCACGTCCCAACCGTGGACCACCAGCTCGTCGAGCGCGACGAGACCCGCGGTCTCGCCGGGCAGCTCGACGCCGCCGGCCTGCGTCATACCGGTCCACGCCTGCGGGTCGCGCCACGCTTCGGCGAGGTCGGTGAGATGCCGCATGGTCTTCGAGCGGAACCGCCCGTCGAGGCGCGATGCATCACCGGATGGCGCACCGGCAGTCGCGCCGCCCAGCTCCTTACGTGCCGCCGCGGTCAGCCCGAGGCTCAGCCCGTCGACGTGGTCGACGAGGTCGCCGAGCGTGTAGGCGCGGCACGGCGTGGGCGCCTGCAGCTGGTCGTCGGCCACGCCGGTGAGCAGCTCGGCCATCCGGCGGGCCGCCGGGGTCAGGTCGACGGTCATTCGGGACGCTCCTCGGCGCGGGACATGTCACCGATGAAGACCGGCGTTGGGGTCGGGATTCATCGGTTCCTGCACGGTGGGACACGTTTCACCAGGGTGCCAAAGGGTGAGACCCGCAATCGAGATGAGGACCACCCGCCTGGAAGCATTCAGCGACGCCGTCTTCGCGATCGCAACGACGTTGCTCGTGCTCGACCTGCACGTGCCCCGGGGCGCCAAGGACCTCGGCTCGGCCCTTGGTGAGCAGTGGCCCGTCTACGCCGCGTACGCCCTCAGCTTCCTCACGATCGGCATCGTCTGGATCAATCACCACGCGATCTTCGACCACGTCAAGGCGGTGGACCGGCTCACCCTTGCGCTCAACCTCGTGTTCCTGTTGGTCATCGCGCTGATCCCCTTCCCAACCGCGCTGCTCGCCGAGTACCTGCAGGCGCCGGGCTGGTCGGGCCACCTGGCGGCGCTCGTGTTCGCGGGCCTCATGACGGCCATGGCGGTGCTCTTCTGCGCCGTGTGGTGGCACATCTCACGCGCCGAGCATCTCGGCTGCGATCTCGAGCGACCTCTGGTGCGCACCATGACACGCCAGTACCTCGCCGGTACCGCCGTGTACGCCGTGGCCTTGCCGGTCGCGTTCGTCAGCACCCTCGCGACGCTCGTGCTCTACGCGGGGGTGCTGATGTTCTACGTCAGTGAACCGGTCGAGCTCGCCCGTGCGCACCGCAGGCAGCCCACGATTCCCGGCGGATCGCTCACGGACCGGGTTGCGCCGTGACGGTGAGCGGGTTCGTGGCCTGCGAGGCGTGCAGCGCAGCGTCGGCGGCGCTGCGACCCGGCGACTCGTAGAACATCGAATCAGTAGCGCTGAGCGACGCCGCCGTACCGAGGTGCGGGTCGGTGCTCGGGATACTGCTCGTGATGCGCAGCCCGCTCGCACCGAGGGCGACGGCGTCGCCGGTGCACTGCGTCGTGGGATTGGTGTCGTTGTCCTCGTACCAGTTCGTGATCGTGATCGGCGACACCGTCGTTTCCAGCGTGTGCACATGCGTCAGCGCGCCTTGGGGACCGTCGACCTTGTCCCACTGCTGACGGCCCGCGGTGAGCGTGTCGGGCTTGCCGTCGATCGTGACACCCGTGGTGTTGAGGCTGTTCGAGTACGTCATCCCGCGCGCCGCGTTGCTGTAGTCGAAGAAGTTCATGACACCCGGTATCTGGTGCACGCGCAGGTTCGTCACGACGTCCTCACGCTGCGCATAGAAGATGTGGGTGCGCTCGGTGTACGGGCCACTGTTCGCGCCGATGAAGCTGCGGATCGCACGGACAGGTCCCGAGATGTTCGCCAGGAACGCGCCTTCGCCCGCGTCGAACGTGTCCTCACTACGCACGCACTGGCCCGGAGCGAACAACTCCTTCTGCCGGTCGAGGATGTCGACACCGGACGCACCGGGAGCATTCACGGTGAGACCGTCGTCGAGCCACCGGTCGTGGAACGCACGCGTGTAGAAGTTGGTCTGCACCGACGAGGTCTCGGGGTTCGGGCCCGCCGAGAGCTTGTACGTGGTCTTGTAGGCACCGGACGTCAACTGGAACGAGTAGATCACGTAATGCCGGCCCGCGTCGGGTGACAGCGAGTTCGACGAGCGGCGGAACAGGTACGTCGACGACTGGTGCCCGTCGCGCGGATCGCCGACCGTCAGGTGCACACCGCTGCCGTGCACGACACCGGGCGGCTCAGTCGCCGGTGCCACGTCGCCCGTGTCGGCGGCCATGAAGGCGATCTCGTCGAGGTCGCCGAGCACACCGCTGCCGCCGCCGACGAACGTGTTCGGGTCCGCGTAGACCGTCACCATGACCGGGTTGGTCGTGTTGGCCGGCTGGTTGTACGCGGTGTTCAACTCGATCGTCTTGCGTTGGTCGACCTGGACGGGCACCTGCGTCCACGCGCCGTTCCGCCACGAGAACGCGACGATGTCGCCGACGGCCGCTCCTTCGAGCGCGGCCACCTGCGCGCCCGTGACCACGACCGGGTCGGCTTGCCGGTCGGCCAGCGATGCCGGCGCGGCCGGTGGTGCGGTAGTGCACGCGCCGAGGAACAGGAGGACGGCGGACGCGGTGGTGACCGCGCGAAGCGCTCGATTCACGAGTCGTCAACGTAGCGGGCACATGCCGCGTCCGCCATGGAGGGCGCCGAACGACCGGTAACCTCGGCCCTGTGGCCGCGAACGTCGATCTCGACATTGTCGCGGGGTGGTTGCGAGACGCCCGCAACGTCGTGGTGCTGACCGGCGCCGGCATCTCCACGGAGTCAGGCATCCCCGACTTCCGCGGCCCCGACGGCGTGTGGACGAAGAATCCCGCCGCGGAGAAGACCGCGACATTGTCGCACTACGTCGCCGATCCCGAGGTCCGGCGCCTGTCGTGGCGCAACCGCGTCGAGAGCCCGATGTGGCGGGCGGAGCCGAACGCCGCGCACCGCGCGCTCGCCCACCTCGAGCGCAAGGGACGGCTCGACACGCTCGTCACGCAGAACGTCGACGGCCTGCACCAGAAGGCCGGCACGTCACCGGAGATCGTGGTCGAGATCCACGGCAACGTGCACGAGGTGGTGTGCCTCGCCTGCGAGTGGCGGGGCCCGATGGAGGAGACACTCGACCGGGTGCGCGCCGGTGAGGACGACCCCGCGTGCGTGTCGTGCGGTGGGATGTTGAAGTCGGCGACGATCTCGTTCGGACAGAACCTCGTCCCGGAGGATCTCGCGCGAGCACAGCGCGCAGCCGCACGTTGCGACCTGTTCCTCGCGCTCGGCACGTCGCTCGGGGTCTATCCCGCGGCCGCCCTCCCCGACGTCGCGCTCACCAACGGCGCCCGGCTCGTCATCATGAACGCGCAGGAGACGCCCTTCGACCCCGTCGCCGATGCCGTGTCACGCGACCAGCTCGGCACGGTGCTCCCCGACCTCGTCGCCCGCGTCTGATCGCGGACCCCTTCGGGAATAGCCGACCGGTGAGGTAGGGTTTCAATTGCCTGGTGCGCCCGACACCGCGCGCCACGAAGTCGTCGATCGGGAGATCCGTCAATGCCGAGCTTCCGTGAGCTCCTCGCCAAGACCAAGGCCAACATCCGCGAGATCGACCCGGCCGAGGCCGAGCAGCGCTTGGGTGACGCGACCTTCCTCGACGTCCGCGAGCTCGACGAGTGGGAGCAGGGCATGGTGCCCGGCGCGGTGTTCATCCCCCGCGGCCACCTCGAGAGCCAGGTCGAGAGCCGGATCACCGACCGGGACGCGCCGGTCGTCGTCTACTGCGCGGGCGGCACGCGCTCCGCGTTCGCGGCCGAGACCCTGCAGAGCCTCGGCTACCACGACGTCGTGTCGATGGCCGGCGGCTTCGGCCGGTGGAAGAACGAGGGCCGGCCGTGGATCACACCCGCAGTGCTCACCCCCGAGCAGCGCAACCGCTACCACCGCCACATCCTGCTGCCCGAGGTGGGCGAGGCGGGCCAGCAGAAGCTCCTGCAGAGCAAGGTGCTGCTGCTCGGCGCGGGCGGCCTCGGATCGCCGGCGGCGCTGTACCTCGCCGCGGCCGGCGTCGGCACGATCGGCATCGTCGACATGGACGTCGTCGACGCGTCGAACCTGCAGCGCCAGATCCTGCACAACGTCGATCGCATCGGCGAGCGCAAGGTCGACTCGGCCAAGAAGACGCTCACGCAGCTGAACCCCGACGTCGACGTCGTCACCTACGACGTTCGCCTCGGCGCCGACAACGTGCTCGACATCATCGACGGCTACGACGTGATCGTCGACGGCGCCGACAACTTCCCCGTGCGGTACCTGCTCAACGACGCATCGTTGCTGAAGCGGATCCCGGTCGTGCACGGCTCGATCTTCCGGTTCGAGGGCCAGGTCACCGTGTTCGACCCCTACAACGGCCCGTGCTACCGCTGCCTGCTTCCCGAGCCGCCGCCGCCGGAGCTCGCGCCGAGCTGCGCCGAGGCCGGTGTGCTCGGCGTGCTGCCGGGGATCGTCGGGTCGGTGCAGGCGCTCGAGGCCATCAAGCTGATTCTCGACCTCGGCGACCCGTTGCGGGGCCGGCTCCTCGCCTATGACGCGCTCGAACAGAGCTTCCGCACCTTCAAGGTGCGCCGCGACCCGAAGTGCCCGGCCTGTGGCGAGGACGCCGCGCCGATCGTCATCGCCGAGTACGACGAACACTGCCTCCCCCACGCGGTGCTCGCCGACGGAGCGACCGTCGGACACTGAGCGAACCGCAAGCTGAGACGCCCTGGCGCCGACGGCGACACGGGGCGACAATCACGCGCATGTACACGACCATCGTGGTGGGCACCGACGGGTCGGAGCGGGCGGGCGTCGCGGTGCGTCAGGCGACGGAGCTCGCGGGATTGACGGGAGCAGCGTTGCACGTGGTTCACGCGTATCAACCGGTGAACGTGAGCCAGGTTGCGATGGCCGCGGCTTCGGGGGCGCAGACCGTCGACATGGAAGCGACGAACGCCGGCCTCGCGCTCGACAGCGAGCGCATCGTCGACAACGGCGCCACGAACTGCCGACGACAAGGTATCGACGTGAAGACGCACTCCCGAGCGGGTGACCCGGCGGAGGTGCTGCTCGACGTGGCGACCGAACTCCGTGCCGATCTGATCGTGATCGGCAACCGCGGCATGACCGGTGTGCGGCGGTTCGTGTTGGGCAGTGTCCCGAACAAGATCTCGCATCACTGCCCCTGCAGCCTCCTCGTCGTCGATACGAGTTGACTGGTCGCACTCGCTGCGGGCCGGGATACCCGGCCCGCGGACGCTCGCCGCTCCTGCGCCAACAGAGGCGCACGCCGGGGGATGGCACCTCCTACGTCGCGTGGCGCGAGCGCGACCTATGAAGACGGCTTGCTGAAGGTGGTGACGAGCTCGATGAGCGTGCGCACACCGAAGCCGGTGCCGCCCTTCACCACGTAGCCGTCGTCGCTGCTCGCCCGCGCCGGGCCCGCGATGTCGAGATGGGCCCACGGCACGCCGTTCGTGAACTCCTTGAGGAACAAGCCGGCGGTGAGCGCGCCGCCGTATCCGCCGCCGCTGACGTTCTTCACGTCGGCGACCTCGGAGTCGAGCAGCTTTCGGTATTCCTGCGGCAGCGGCAGCGGCCAGACCGACTCGCCGACACGGTCGGCCGCGCCGCGCACCTGCGTGATCCACTCGTCGTTGTTGCCCATGAGGCCGGCGACCTTCTCGCCCAACGCGACGACGCAGGCGCCCGTGAGGGTGGCGAGGTCGATGATGGCGTCGGGCTTGGCCTCGTATGCGAGCGACAACGCGTCCGCGAGGATGAGGCGGCCTTCGGCGTCGGTGTTGAGCACCTCGACCGTCTTGCCGTTGCGAATCGTCAACACGTCGCCCGGACGGATCGCGTGGCCGCTCGGCATGTTCTCCACCAACGGCAGGTACGCGACGACCTTGTTCTTGACGCCGAGATCCGACAGCACCGACATCGCGGCCGCGACCGCCGCTGCGCCCGACATGTCGGTCTTCATCGTCTCCATGCCGCCGGCCGTCTTGATCGAGAGCCCGCCGGAGTCGAAGACGACGCCCTTGCCCACGAGCGCGATCGAGCCCCGCGCCCCGGCCGGCGCATACGTCACCTGCACGAACCGGGGCTCCTGGTCGGACCCCTGGGCCACGCCGGCGACGCCGCCCATGCGCTCGCGGAGGATCTGCGTGCGGTCGAGCACCTTCACGGTGACGCCCTTGCCCCGCAGCAACTTACGGATCGCGTCCGCGAGTGCGGCCGGCGACTTCGCCGCGCTGGGCTCGTTCACCGCGTCGCGCGCCCAGGTCACCGCGTCGGAGACGCGCGCGCCGCGGTCGAGGCCGGCCTGCACGGACGCGCCGCCCTGCGTGATCACGGTCACCCGCGCCAGCTTCGACGCCTTGGCGTCGCCCTTGTACTTGAGGAACTGGTACGACCCGAGCGCGACGCCTTCGGCAAGCGCCTGCGCGACCGCGGCACGGTCGAGGCTGTCCGGAAGCGCGTCGACGAGCGTGGTCGCGGCCGATTGCACCTTCGATGCGCGTCGCGCCAGCGTCGCACCCGCGTTGCGCACACCGTCGAGGCCGACCTGGTCGCGCTCACCCATCCCGAGGAGCACGACGGCCTTCGCACCGAGCCGGCCACCCGCCGGTACGGCGAGGGCTTCGCCGGGCGAGCCGTCGAAGCCGACCTCCTCCATGAACCCGGCGAGCGTTCCGCCGAGCGCCTCGTCGACCGCGGCGGCGCCGGCGCCGAGGGCGCGACCCGAGAACACGGGAACCGCGAGCAGGTCGGCCTTCACGCGACCGGCGTCGGTCTTGGTGGCTCGGAATGTGATCGACAACGGGGCCTCCGGTGGGGTGAGGTCGGTGGAGTGGTTGACGTCAGTGCGACTGGTGACGGTCGGGACGCGACGGCAGGAACTCACCTTCCTGCCAGCGCGCCAGCGTCCACACCAGGTCGGCCAGACGATTGAGGTAGGGCACGACGTGGCTCTCCGGCTCGAGCCACCCCGCGCGGGTGGCCGCCACGCTCTCACGTTCCGCCCGCCGCACGATCGCGCGTGCGAGATCGAGCGCGGCCGACACCCGGTTCGCTCCGGGCAACACGAACTCGCGCGGCGGCTCGAACCGCGCCGTCACGTCGTCGATGACGGGCTCGAGGGTGCTGACCATCTCGGCGGTCACGAGCGACACACCGGGCGCCAACTTCGCCCGGTTCGCCCTTTCGGTCGCGAGCTCCGCGCCCACGACGAACAACTCGCGCTGCAACCGCACGAGGAGGTCGAACAACTCGGTGCCGGGGTCGCACTCGGCCCGCGCCAGACCGAGTGCGGCGACGGCCTCGTCGACCTCACCGTACGCGGCAGGACCGATGCCGTCCTTGGTGACGCGGCCGCCGTAGAGGAGCCCGGTCGTGCCGTCGTCGCCGGTGCGCGTGTACACCTTCATCGCCGCCGAGTGTAGGAGCCCCGCCGTGGAAGGCCCTCGGGCCGAAACGGATCCGGGGGCCCGCGGGCGCTCCATTAGCCTGGTTGGACCATGCCCGACTTCCTCGAGACGCTCCGTGACCGTGTGCTCGTGCTCGACGGTGCGTTCGGCACGGGTGTGCAGGCCCGCGACCTCGGCCCCGACGACTTCGGCGGCCCGACGCTCGAAGGTTGCAACGAGCACCTGGTGCTCACCCGTCCCGACGTGATCCAGGACCTCCACGCGGGGTTCTTCGACGTGGGCTGCGACGCGGTGGAGACGGCCACGTTCGGCGCCTTTCCGCTCGTGCTGAACGAGTACGACATCGCAGACAAGACGTTCGCGATCAACGAGGCCGCGGCCCGCATCGCGAGGGACGTCGCGTCCGGGTACTCGACACCCGACCGCCCGCGCTTCGTGGTGGGATCCATCGGGCCCGGCACCCGCCTGCCCTCGCTCGGCGCGATCGGGTTCGCGGAACTGCGCGACGGCTACGAGGCCCAGGTCGACGGCCTGCTCGCCGGCGGGATCGACGTGCTGCTCGTCGAGACCGTCTACGACCTGCTCCAGGCCAAGGCCGCGCTGATCGCGTGCCGCCGCGCGATGGCGCGGGCCGGCCAGGACCTTCCGATCATGGTCCAAGTGACGATGGAGACGACCGGGCGCATGCTGGTCGGCTCCGAGATCGGCGCCGCGCTCACGGCGCTCGAAGCCATGCGTCCCGCGGTGATCGGGCTGAACTGCGCGACCGGACCGGCGGAGATGACGGAGCACCTGCGCTACCTGTCGCAGCGGGCCCGCACGTACATCTCGTGTCTGCCGAACGCCGGCCTCCCCTCGGTGGTCGAGGGCCGCACGCACTACGACCTCACGCCCGAGCAGCTCGCCGAAGCCCATGACCGCTTCACGCGCGAGTTCGGCGTCAACATCGTCGGCGGCTGCTGCGGCACCACGCCCGAGCATCTTCGCCGCGTCGTCGAGCGGATCGGCGGACGCGCGCCCGTGCCGCGCACACCGGAGTTCGAGCCCGGCTGCTCGTCCATCTACGCGCACGTGCCGTTCAAGCAGGATCTCGCGTACCTGGCGGTCGGCGAGCGCACGAACGCGAACGGATCCAAGAAGTTCCGCGAGGCGATGCTCGCCGAGGACTGGGACACGTGCGTGCAGATGGCGCGTGAGCAGGTGAAGGAAGGCGCGCACGTGCTCGACGTCTGTGTCGACTACGTGGGTCACGACGGCACCGTCGACATGCACGAGGTCGCGTCGCGCTTCGCGACGCAGGCGTCGCTTCCGCTCGTGTTCGACTCCACCGAGCCGCCGGTGATGGAGGTCGGCCTCCAACACTCGGGCGGCAAGGCGGTGCTCAACTCCGCGAACCTCGAGGACGGCGAGGCCGAGGGCTCACGACTCGACCGTGTGTTCCGGCTGGCGCGCGAGTACGGCGCCGCCGTGATCTGCCTCGCGATCGACGAGGAGGGCCAGGCGCGCGACGCCGATTGGAAGCTGCGGGTCTGCAAGCGCATCTACGACCTCGCGCTCGAGCGCTACGGCCTCGATCCGACCGACCTGATCTTCGACATGCTCACGTTCCCGCTCGGCTCCGGCCAGGAGGACCTGCGCCGTGACGCGATCGAGACGATCGACGCGATCAGGCGCGCAAGAACGGAACTCCCCGGATCTTCGACCATCCTCGGTCTCTCCAACGTGAGTTTCGGCTTGAAGCCCGCCATCCGCCATGTCCTCAACAGCGTGTTCCTCCACGAGTGCATGCAGGCCGGCCTCGACGCCGCGATCGTGCACGCGGCCCGCATCATGCCGATGCACAAGATCGACGAGCGCGTTCGCGAGGTCGCGCTCGATCTCGTCTACGACCGCCGGCGTGAGGGCTACGACCCGCTCACGGAGCTGATGGGCTTGTTCGAAGGGGTCGAGGCGGGCGCGATCGAGAAGGAGGACCGTTCGGGGTGGCCGGTCGAGGAGCGACTCAAGCACCGGATCATCGACGGCGACCGCGACGGGCTCGAGACCGACCTCGAAGAGCAATTGCAGAGCCGGGCCGCCTTGTCGATCATCAACGACGTGCTGCTCGAAGGCATGAAGGTGGTCGGTGAGCTCTTCGCCACCGGTGAAATGCAGCTGCCGTTCGTGCTGCAGAGTGCGGAGACGATGAAGGCTGCGGTCGCGTACCTCGAGCCGCACATGGAGAAGGCGGACGCGGGGGGCAAGGGCCGGGTCGTCATCGGCACCGTGAAAGGTGACGTGCACGACATCGGCAAGAACCTTGTCGACATCATCCTGACGAACAACGGCTACGAGGTCTTCAACATCGGTATCAAGGTGCCCTTGCAGGAGTTCGTGGACAAGGCGACCGAGGTCGACGCCGACGCCATCGGCATGAGCGGGCTGCTCGTGAAGAGCACACTCATCATGCGCGAGAACCTCGAAGAGCTCAACGAGCAGGGCCTCGACCGCATCCCCGTCCTGCTCGGGGGCGCAGCGCTCACGCGCTCCTACGTGGAACGCGACCTGCGCGACGTGTACAAGGGCCGGCTCTTCTACGGGAAGGACGCGTTCGAGGGCTTGCGGACGATGGATGCGCTGATGGAGGGCAAGCGCACCGGCGAGCTCGACCCCGAGTTCGGACGCGTCCCGACCGGCCGCTCGCTGCCGGAGCGCAAGTCGCAGCGCGAGGCCCGCGAAGCCGCGGAAGCAACCGACCACGACGTCACACGCTCCGAAGTGGCTACCGACGTCAAGGTGTTCGAGCCGCCGTTCCTCGGGCCACGTGTCGCGAAGGGAATCTCGCTCGACGAGATCGCCTCGTACATCAACGAGACCGCACTGTTCCGCAACCAGTGGCAGTTCCGCCCCGACAAGTCGCAGAAGGAGACCGACGAAGAGTTCAAGGCCCGTCTCCGACCGACGTTGCGCGACGAGCTCGGCAAGGCACTGGCGGAGAACATCCTCGTCCCCGCGGCGGTGTGGGGGTATTTCCCCGTCAACTCCGAGGGCAATGAGCTCATCGTGTGGGACGACGACAACCGGCGCGACGAGCGCGTGCGCTTCCGTTTCCCGCGGCAGCGAAAGGACCGGCGGCTCTGCATCGCCGACTTCTTCAGGTCGGTCGAGTCGGGCGAGGCCGACTACGCCGCGTTTCATGTCGTCACGATGGGATCCCGCGCCACCGAACGCGAGCGCGAGCTGTTCGCGGCGAACAAGTACCAGGAATACCTCCTCCTGCACGGCCTGTCGGTGGAGATGACCGAGGCGCTCGCCGAGCTCTGGCACCGCCGCATCCGTGAGGAATGGGGCTTCGCCGAGGATGACGGCCCCACACTGCAGGGTCTGTTCCGCCAGCAATACCGGGGCTCGCGTTACTCGTGGGGCTACCCCGCCTGCCCGGATCTCGAGGACCAGGCGCTCGTCGACGAGCTGCTCGACCTGTCTCGGATCGGTGTGGGCATCACCGAGGAGTTCCAGCTCGAGCCCGAGCAGAGCACCTCCGCGATCATCGTGCCACACCCCGAGGCCAAGTACTTCGTTGCCTGACGGGCCGCGGGGTACGCGCGCACCGACGCTGCGCCGGCGCGAGCGCATCGCGACCTTCAGCCGTTCGTTCGAACGCGGCGCGATGTCGTTGCGCGAATGGAGCAGCCGCCATGTGCGCGTGCTCGCAGCGTTCGCAGCCGCCGCGTTCGTCGTCTTGTCCGTCATCGGCTTCCGCGAGTACTCGCGCCTGGACCTTCACCCGAAGCTGTGGCTGGTCGCGCCGGCCGCAGTCGTGGGGACGTTGCTGCTGACGCTGCTCAATGCGGGCGAGTACACCTGCGGCGCAGTACTCGCGCGCCACAACCCGGACTTTGCCGAGGCGATGACGGTGAGCGTCGCCGGCGGCGCGGCGAACCTCCTGCCGCTTCCCGGCGGCTTCCTGGTGCGCAACTACGCGATCGTGTCGGCCGGAGCCACGTTCGCCGGCGCAATGGGCGGGACCGTCATCACTGGTGTCGCGTGGATCGCGACGACCGCGGTGATCGTCGGCGCGATCGTCGCGGGCTCGGACGCCGCTCTCGGTGTGCCGGTCGTCGTCGTGGGCGCAGCACTGCTCGTCGCGAGCGCCGTGGTGATCCTGCGGCGGGTACCGGGCCGGCGGGGCAGGCTGTTGCTGCTGTCGCTCGTAGGCGTCGAGGTGCTGACCGTCGCCGTGGAGGTCGGGCGATACTGGCTCGTGCTCGCCGCGCTCGGCGCCCATCCCAACCTCCTGCGCACCATGCCGTTCGTCTCCGCGAGCGTGATCGCAACCGCGAGCCTGGTGTTCCCCGGCGGGCTGGGTGTGCGCGAAGCCCTTGCCGGCGGGTTCTCCGCCGCCGCGGGCCTCCCCGGCGCGGTGGGCATCGCCGCGTCCGCACTCGATCGCGTCGTGGTCACGGTCATGTTCGCTCTCGACGCGGCTCTGCTCGCGCTCTGGCGCCGGTTCCGGCGGAGTGCGGCACCGCCAACTGCGATGGCAGGCAACGAGGGCGGGCGGTGACTTCGCGGCCGCGCGTTCTCGTGTTGACGACGACGTTCCCAACCGTCGCCGGTGACGCGACACCGGGTTTCGTGCTCGACCTCACCGACGCGATGACCGACGAGTACGAGTTCACGGTACTCACGCCGCGCGTGCCGGGTTCCGTGCCGCGATCGCGGATCGGTCCGATCGAGGTCGTGCGCTTCCCCTACTTCCCGCGGCGCTGGGAGGGTGTCGCGGATGGCGCGACATTGCCGAACCTCCACGCCGAGCCGCGGCGCGTCGTGGAGATCCCGTCGTTGATGACGCTCTTCATGGTCCACGCGTGGCGCCTCCACCGCGCCCTACATCCTGACCTCGTGCACGCGCACTGGCTCCTGCCGTGCGGGATGTTCGGCGCCGCGCTGTGCGAGCATTCCGGTGTTCCGCTCATCGGCACCGCGCACGGCGTCGACGTGTTCGCCTGGCGCCGGCAGCCGTTCACCGCGATGCGACGCGCGGTCGTGCGGCGCGCGCACGCGATCGGCGTCGGCACCGAGGAGATGTACGACGAGATCGCGGCGCTCGGCGGGCGGCCATGGCTGGCACCAATGGGCGTCGACGTGGCGCGTGTGCGGCGCGACGTCGGGGAACGCAACAGCACCAAGGGACAGTTCTTGTTCGTCGGCCGGCTGGCCGAGAAGAAGGGCGCGGCAGTGCTCGTTCGCGCGCTCGCGGCGGTGCCGGGCGCCACGCTCGTCGTCGTGGGCGACGGGCCCGACCGCGCGATGCTCGCTGCGTTGACCCGCGAGCTCCGGCTCGACGACCGGGTCCGGTTCCTCGGCGCCCAGGGTCGTGTCGAGGTCGCGCGCCAGCTGCGCGAGGCGTACGCGCTGGTGGTGCCGTCACTCGTCGCGGCCGACGGTGACGCCGAGGGAACGTCGGTCGCGCTGTCGGAAGGCGTCGCGGCCGGTGTGCCCGTCATCGCATCGCGCACGGGCGGACCGGGCGAACGGATCACCGACCGCGTGAACGGCCTGCTGGTCGAGCCCGATGATCCGCAGTCGCTCGCCGAGGCGCTGCGGTGGAGCCTCGACCACCCCGACGAGCTGACGCGCTTCGCACAGGAGGCACCGGCCGCGCTGCTGCACGGCTGCACGGTCGACGACACCGCAGCCGCATACAGCGAGATGTACCGGACTGCACTGGCGGACCGCCGCAGTGGCTGACGAGCCCGGCCCGCGACTGGGCACCGTCTACCGGGTGGAGCTCTTGCGTCGCCTCGGCGTCGATGGCGCGACCGGCACCGTCGTCGACGTCGGTGGCCGTGACGGCCGCTGGCTCGCGCGTATGGGCGGCACGCTCGTCGTCGTGGACCCCGAGCCAGTGCGGGCCGCGGACGCGGTGTCGTACGTGAACGGTTCGGCCGACGCGCTCCCGTTGCGCGACCACACCGCAGACGTCGTGTACTCGTTGGACGTGATCGAGCACACACCCGACGAGCACGCCGCGTTGCGGGAGATGGTGCGCGTGATGCGCCCCGGTGGGCGACTCGTGATCACGACGCCGAGCGACGGCATGCGCGTGTTCCCGGGCCTCTCGCAGTCGTGGCTCGACGGAAAGTGGGGTCACGACCGCGTGCGCGGCTTTTCCCGCACGCACCTCGAGTCGCTCCTGCGCGCGGAGGGTCTGGACGTCGACGTCCGTCCGCTCGCGTTTCGGGTATTCCGCACGCTGTACTTCCCACTGCGCGCGCTGTGGGGGATCTCGCATCAGGCGGGCACCGCCGTCGTACGCGCCGTCGCTGCCGTCGACGCGCGCTTCCCGTGGGGACCCCACGGCGCCCTGCTGGTCGAGGCGCAGTCCCGCCGCCGCTAATCGACCGCGCGGCGCGCGAACACGAGGAGCTTCGCGAGCACCGGTGTGCCGTCGTCCTGCAGCCTGTGCGGGCTCTCGACCACGGCAGTTCGCTCGAAGTCGCCGCGATTGACCGCGACCCACGCCGACACGTCGCGGTGACGCACGTGTGGCCCGAGGCCTGGGCCGTCGAAGTCGCTCGAATGGATCGCGACGAAACGGCGGCCGGAGTTGAACAGGTGGTGCATGTGCAGCGCGAAGCGGCGGTCCTCTACGAGATGGAACACCACGTCGAGTGACAGCGCGAGGTCCGCGGTGAAGATACCGGTGCGGTCGACGAAGCACTCCGGGTCGTACAGGAAGAAGCTCTTCGTGGCGTCACAGCTGAATCGCGCGATGCACCGCTCGATCGCTCCCCGGGCGACGTCGAGGCCCACGTAGCAGGGGTACCGGCTCCGCGCGAGCTGACGACCGTCGCCGCAGCCGAACTCGACCACCGACGCAATGCGTTCACGCGCCACGAAGTCGTTGAGGAAGTCGGCCTTGAACGACGCCTCCGCCCCTTCGGATCCCGCACCCGACGTGCCGCCCGACGCATACCGGCGCTCCCAGTACGCGCGCGAACCGGGGAAGCGCCGACCCTTGACGGCCCGGTTCAATCGCCCCGCGAGCGGGGCCAGGGTTCGTGACCTCTCGAGATAGGCCTTGAGGTGCTCGCCCGGTCTGCCCCTAGAGCTCATCGGCGAGGGCAGACGGGCTCCGGGCCGTGTTGCGGAAGTGAACGATCAGCTCCGCGAGCAGTCCGACGCACAGCAGCTGCACGCCCACGAGCACGAGCAGCACACCGGCGAAGAGGGCGGGGCGGGCGGAGATGCCGTGACCGGACACCTGCGTGTAGAGCAGCCAGCCCAGGATGCCGCTCCCGACGGCGGCAAGCGAGAACCCGACGCCGCCGAAGAGGTGGAACGGCCGGGCGTTGTACGTGGTGAGGAACTTCACGGTCACGAGGTCGAAGAAGCCGCGCCAGAACCGGGCGGTGCGGAACTTGGACTCGCCGTTCAGGCGGGCCCGGTGGTGCACGTCGATCTCGCCGACACGGAAGCCGTTCCAGACCGCGAGCACAGGGATGTAGCGGTGCAACTCGCCGTACAGGTCGAGCGAGTCGACCACTTCTCGCGTCATGGCCTTGAGCCCGCTGTTGAAGTCGCGGCCCGGGACGCCGGTCACGCGGGCGGTCATGGCGTTGTAAAGCCTCGACGTGCTGCGCTTGACCACGCGGTCGTGCCGGTCGGCGCGCCGACCCGTGACGAGGTCGAGACCGCCGTCGAGCGCCTCGAGGAGAGCCGGGATCGCGGCCGGGTCGTCCTGCCCGTCGGCGTCCATCATGACAATGCGATCACCACCGGCCTCGCGGAGACCCACTTGGAGCGCGGCCGACTTGCCGACGTGACGCCGGATCCGAAGGGCCCGAACGCACTCCGTGTCGGCCGCGAGCCGGGTCGCGACCGAGCGCGTCCCGTCGGTACTGCCGTCGTCGACGATGAGCACTTCGAACTTGAGCGCGCTCGGAGTGAGACAGTCGATGACCTCGGCCACGACGGCCGGGAGATTGTCAGCCTCGTTGTGAGCCGGGAGGACGACCGACAGGTCGGGATGCACGGCGCGAGCGTACCGGCCGGCCCCTGCAGGTCGTGGACATCACCTACCGGCGTGACCGTGCGCTGCGCGCGCGCCTCAGCCCGACGTGCAGTCGGCCGGCCGCGCCGGCCCGGTCTCGACCCGGCACATCGCGTCGTGCAACGCGGGTGCGCGCACCGTGAGGTTGACGACCTGGATCACGAGGTGGCGCGGGTCGGTCGGCACCAGCGTGCGCGGAACGCTGGAATCGAACCGCACGGTGGTCCGACCGGGACGAAGTCGCAGCACGGTCTGCCAGGCGGTTCCGCCGGGTTGCACAGGCAGGGTCTGCGCATAGCCGGGCCCGGCGACGTGGACGGTCCCGGTCTGGCCCATGAGCGTCGCACCGATCGCGACCTGTTGGTCGCGGTCGGACGGATTGTCCAGCTCGAGCTGCGCACGGTCGGCCGCCCAGCGCCAACGGTTCGTGCCGTCCTGCTCCGCGTACGAGAAACCGTCGCCGTATTGCGGCGTGACGGGGTTGAGCGCGGCGTCGCGCAGCGCAGCGCGATCACCTGCGGTGAAGCGCGCCTGTTCGAGGTCGCGCAACGGTTGCAGGTCGTAGTAGACGAGCCGGCCGTCGCTGCTCGTCAGCATGGGCTGCCCGAGTACCGCGCTGACCGCCTGCTCGAAGGGGGACACGACCGTGACGGCCCCCGGAACCGCGTACGCGTCGCGGTTGATGTACACGCCGTGGAAACCGATCGCGGTGAGGCTCGCGAGCGCGGTGTCGGGCGGCAGTTGGTCGAGCGCAAGCTGCCAGTCAGCTTCGTCGCGTCCCTTCATTGCGCCGTAGCTCCAGCGCAGATGCGTCGTATGGAGGTAGCCGATGAACTGCTCGTAATCCTGCAGCTTCCCGACCGGCGGCGACTCGGGAAAACGAACGACCGGGTACTCGAACACCATCGCACCGCGCGGCAACCGCTGTTCGAGCGTGCGGAAGAAGGACTCGTCGATGTTGTAACGCTGCGCAATGGCCTTGTAGTTCGGAGCATCCTTGCTCGTGGTCTGGTCGAACACACCGACGGCGAGCACCGCGACGACGATCGCGACGATGACACCCGTTGCAACGCCGCGCGCACGAAGGCGGCGGAAGAGCAGGTCGAGGAGGAGCGCCGTGGTGACGAGGCCGAAGAACGCGATGAACAGAACGATGCGGTTCCACGTGCGCAGGGTCGTGAGCCCTGCCAGTGCCATGAGGTACGACACGCCGCCCGCGACCGCGAAGACGATCGCGACGATGCTCAGCACGCCGAACCGGGCGATCAACGGTTCGATGCGGCCCCAGCCTCCACTGGTCGGCGAGCGGTCGCGGACGCTGCTGCGCCGGCGCAAACCGGCCCAGAGAAGGGCACCGACGCCGACGACGAGGCCGACGGCCGCGACCGCTCCGAGGGCCTCGCCGTTCTCGCCGCCCATGAGGCTCTGGGTGCGGGCGGTCGACCGCAGGTGGGCGAGCGCCGGAATCCGGTGGTTCTCCGTCGGCAGGACGAGCTGACTGATGGAGAGGGCATACGTGTCGACACCCTGGAGGCTGCGCTGGAGCGCATCAGGGTTCCCCCCGTGCTTGTACCGGTAGTAGAGGTACGGCGCGTTGTTGGCGACGAGCGACAACCCGACCGTGCCCACGAGCGCCCCCGCGACGAAGAGCGCGCGCCGGTCACGGTTGCCGACGGCGAGCACCACGCCCACAGCCGCGATGAGACAGCACGCGAAGATGCTGTTCTGCGTGTCGCTCGCGCCGAGCAGCACGCACACCCCGAACGCGAACATCCACCGCCATCGCCGTACGGAACGCGCGCTGCGGTGGCCTTCGACCTTGAAGAACCGGGTTCGATAGTCGATGGTCCAGAGGATCACGAGCACGACCAGCGGAACGATGTAATACCCGGACCGCGAAAGGTGTTGGATGCCGTGCGCGGCGTGATACGGAAGGAAGGAGTACAGAACCCCTACGACCAACGCGGGGCCGCGTCCGAGCTTGAGGTGACGCGCGACGTAGTAGGCGCTCACGCCGACGAGCAGATACGTGAGCAGGAACGTGATGTTCTGTGCGGCCCCGTACGTCGACGTGAAGAAGCTGACGAGCTTCAGCAGTGCGAAGTGAATGTTCTCGCCGCCGGCCGGATAGTCGTACAGGGTCCCCGAGAACGGCGCGCCGGTGCGGGGGTTGTGCAGCAGCCACCCGTTGTCGCGGATGCTCTTCGCGATGACGTCGCTGAAGAGACCGTCGCCGGAGTAGGCGCCGGGAATGTTCAGGTGCATGTGCCAGAGCCGGTACACGATGGCGACGGCGGTGGCGATGACGGCCACGACGACGATCGTCTCCAGGACGGGCCGGACGTCGCGGGGAAATCCGTAGACGTCAGCGCCGGGGGCCTCCGAGAGAGAGTCGTGGGGATCGGGCCGGGCGGCGAACGGCCCGAAACGGCGGTGGCCGCCGTTGGAACGCGCCGCTGCGGGACGCGGTGCGCGAGTCAGTGGAGGCACGGGTGCCCCTGGTCCGTGCTCGCCGGGCATCGTCACGTCAGACTACCGGCTGGTCCGGCGTGCCCTGTGGTCAAGGATTGAGCACCGCGCGCGCGACGAGGTCGGTGCCGAACCCGGTGAGGATCGCGAGATACAGCAGCCCGGTCGCGGCCATCACCGCGGAGTACGAGCGTTCCCGCAGTGCCAGCCACGTCACTGCGAGCAGCGCGATGGTCGAGATCGCGCACACGACCCAGATCCAGCCGAGAAGGCCGCCGTACCCGTCGTCGATCACGCCTGTGAAGACCTGCGTCATGCCGTGCGGCCACACGTAGAGCAGGACTTCGAACGGCCAGACGCAGGCCGCGAGTCGGACGAGCTCCTTGATCGGCTCACGCGACAGGCCGGGCTGCACGAGATACCAATGGCCGAGGAGCATGGCGTCGCTGATCACACCGAGGAAGGCGGCGCCCACGACGAGGCGCGCCAGCGTGAGCCCGTAGGGGCCACCGTCCGCGGCCGCGGCCCCCACGAGCGCGGCGAAGCCCACGACCGCGGCGGCGAGGTCGAGCGCGGGCGGGAACTCCTTGACCGCCTCTGGCGCGCGGGACGGCGGCGGCGCGCCGCCGCCGCGTCCTGTCATCGCCGCGACACGCGCGACGCGGCGTTCGCGAAGCGCGCGCTGCCCGCTGACGCCGGCCCGACGGCGAACCACCGAGACCGCGAGCGCGACCGCGGCGCAGAGGACGAGGACGGCGGCTCCCGCGTTCTCGACGACCGCACCAGCGCCGTGACGGTGTGCCGCGATACCGGCAGCCACCGAGCCCGCGCCGATCACGCCGTAGGTGATGCGCAACAACCACCCGTACCCGAGCCCGACGACACGGCCGCGCGTCGTCACCCAGAGGAAGAAGAGGCCTCCGGCCGCCCACTGCAACAGGAACGTCGAGACTTCGAGGTGCACGGATGGGCTCAGCCGACCACCGCGAGATCGCGGGGAGCGTGGTTCAAGCGCTCGGGGCCGTCGGCGGTGGCGACCACGATGTCCTCGAGGCGGAGCCCGAATCGATTCGGCAGGTAGATGCCGGGCTCGACGCTGAACGCGTGACCGGGCTGCAGCGGGAGATCGTTGCCGGCTACGAGATACGGGTCTTCGTGCGCGTCGACACCGATGCCGTGACCGGTGCGGTGGATGAACCGGTCGCCGAAACCGGCCGCGGCGATGACGGACCGCGCGACGCGATCCACCTCGGCGCACGCGACACCGACCTGCGCCGCCTGCACCGCGCGCTCCTGTGCCTCCATGAGCACCGCGTACGTGTCGCGCACTTCGCCGACCGGCTCGCCGACGGCGTACATGCGTGTGATGTCGGAGCAGTACCCGGCCATCGTGCCGCCGAAGTCGCACAGCACGACGTCACCCTCGGCAATGCGGCGATCACCCGCGTCGTGGTGAGGTGACGCGCCGTTGGGGCCCGCCGCGACGATCGCGAAGTTGGCCCGCTCGTGGCCGAGAGCGAGCATGCGCTCGATGATCTCTCGTGACACCTCGGCCTCCGTTCGGCCCGCGAACGGACGCTCGCGCATCGCGACCGCGACCTCGTCGACCGCGTGGGCCGCACTCGCGAGCGCGTCGATCTCGGCGGCGTCCTTCACCATCCGCAACGGCGCCGTGATTTCCGCGCCGCGGTGCCACTGGAGCGCGGGCCGCTCGCGCTGCAGCTCCAACACGAACCGGGCCCAGGTCTGGTCGCCCACGGCGACCGTGCGCGCGCTCGACGGGATCAGCCCGGCGACGATCCCTACCGGATCCTCCGTCTCCTCCCACGCACGCAGCGAGAACACCTCGGGCTCCTCGCGGACCCGTGGGGCCTCGAGGCGCGCTACGACGAGGGTTGCAGTTGCTTCGCGCGGCACGACGAGCATCGTGAGGCGCTCGAGCGGCATCGCCTCGTAGCCCGTGAGCCACGGGAGGTCTGCACCGACCGACAGCAACAACGTGTCGACGTGCAGCTCGTCCATCCGTGCCCGGACCCGCGCAAGGCGTTCACCATGCATGCAATGCAGCGTAGAACCCGCGCCCGCCGGGGCCGTCACGGATCCCGCTCGTCAGAGGAGCCCGGGGAGCCCGTCGATGCTCTCGGCGTTCTTCTCCGCGTGGTACGCGGCCACGCCGGCCGGGCCCTTCCGGTCCGCCCACTCGACGAGGGTCGGGCGCTCGCCGCGATAGTCCATCAACGGCACTGCGTAACCGCACGACGTCGAGATCCGCTCGACCGCCACGCGGATCACCGAGCGCGAGCCCGGATACGCCGGCACCTCCTCGAGGACCGCCGCGGCGCGTGGATCGTCGAGCGCGAGGACATCGCCGTGTCCGTGCACGCGCACGATCCGTGGCGGGCCCTCGAACGCGCAGAACATCACGACGACGCGGCCGTTCTCGCGCAGGTGCGACACCGTCTCGATGCCGCTGCCGGTGAGGTCGAGCCACGCGACGGTGTGATCATCGATCACGCGGAAGGTGTCGAGACCCTTGGGCGAGACGTTGACATGACCGTCGGCGCCCGACGGTGCGGTGCCGACGAAGAACACGTGTTGCCGCGCGATGAACGACGCGAGCTCGCCGGTGATCAGGTCATGGGTGCGCGCCATCGGGCAAGCGTATGAGACGGTCCCGGGCAACCGGGCTCGAATATCGAGCGCTCAGGTGGCCGAGGCACATGCGGGGTCGGACGAGTGCTCCGCGGCCGCGCGCGCGTGATAGCTCGAACGGACGAGCGGGCCCGCTTCCACGTGAGCGAACCCGAGCCCCATGGCATACGACCGGAGCTGCGCGAACTCGTCGGGTGACCACCAGCGCACAACGGGGAGATGCCGCGGCGACGGTCGGAGGTACTGACCGAGCGTGAGGATGTCGACGCCGACGCCGCGCAGGTCGCCGATCGCGGCGCGCACCTCTTCCTCGCTCTCCCCCATTCCGAGGATGATCCCCGACTTCGCCGTGAGCCCGGCATCCTTCGCCCGCGCGAGCACGGACAGCGATCGGGCGTACGCCGCCGACGGGCGCGCCGCACGCTGCAGGCGCGCCACTGTCTCGAGGTTGTGATTCAACACGTCGGGGCGAGCATCGAAGATCGTGGCCAGCGCGCCGGCATCGCCCCTGCAGTCCGGGATCAGGACCTCCACGCGGGCGGTGGGAACGCGGGTCCGAATCGCCCGGATCGTCGCCGCGAACGCGGCTGCCCCGCCATCGGCAACGTCGTCACGCGCGACGCTCGTCACGACGACGTGCGCGAGGCCCAGCGTCGCTACCGCGTCGGCGACGCGCGCCGGCTCGTCGGGGTCAAGCGGCAGTGGGCGGCGCGTGTCGACGAGGCAGAACCCGCACGCCCGGGTACAGCGGTCGCCCAGGATCATGAATGTCGCGGTGCGGTCGGCCCAGCACTCGTAGATGTTCGGGCAGCCGGCCTCTTCGCACACGGTGTGCAGTGAGAGCGAGCGCATCAGGCGCTTCGTCTCGCGATAGCCGGGGCCCAAGTCGGCGCGGACCCTCATCCACGGCGGCCGCCGGAACGTCGGATCCTCTTCCGGCGCGGCAACGCCGGCTTGGGCCAGGCGGCCCAGGAGACGCACCGGGGCGGCGGCCGGTGCTGCCCCACGCGCGTCACCCGCAGTTGGGACGCTGTTCCGGTCATGGGACACGAAATCGTCCCAACTCGGGGGTGAGGATGCTCGGGATTCTCGGGTGAAGGGGGAGAGGTCTTCCGGGCGGTCGCGCCACACGATGTCCTGGCGGCTGACTTCGGCGTAGCCGAATGCTTTCGTGAACTCGTCGATGACAAGGTCGACAACGTGCTTCGTGTCGGGCGCGGCGCCCAGTTGCTCGCGCAGTGAGGTGACGGGGCGGTCCGGGATTCCGCATGGGACGATGTGGCCGAACATGGCGAGATCGGGGTCGACGTTCAGCGCGAAGCCGTGGCGGGTTCGACCGCGTGCCACCTTCACGCCGATCGCCGCCACCTTCGCGCCCTCGACCCACACGCCCGTGTAGCCGGCCTCGGTACCGGCCGCGATACCGAGGCGCGCGAGCGCCGCGACGAGCACCGCTTCGAGGCGACGCACATAGGCCACCACGTCGGTCTGGTGCTCGCGCCATCCCGGCAGCGTGACGATCGGGTAGCCGACGAGCTGGCCGGGCCCGTGGTAGGTGACGTCGCCGCCCCGGTCGGCCCGGACGAGCTGCGCGCCGACCGACTCGGGAGGGACGAGCACGTGTTCCATATCGGCGCGGGAGCCGAGCGTGTACACGTGGGGGTGCTCGAGCAGGAGCAGGTAATCGTCGTCGCTGCGCTCGTGGAGCGCGCGCTGCAGGACGTCGGCGTCGGCGTACGCAACGCGGCCGAGCCAACGGGCCTGCAGCACTTCCGGACTCACGTGAGCTCCGCCTCCCAGTCGCGTGACTCGAGGATCTCCTTCATCCGGCGCAGGAACGCCGCGGCGTACGCGCCGTCGAAGGCCCGGTGGTCCCACGCGAGCGCGAGCACGCCGATCGGCCGGATGGCGATCGCATCCTCACCGTCAGGGCCCTCCACCACGACGGGCCGCTTGTGCACGCCGTCCGTGGACAGGATCCCCACCTGGGGTTGATTGATGATCGGCAGCGTGATGAACGTGCCGTACCCACCCGCGTTGGTGATCGTGAACGTGCCGCCGAGCACCTCGTCGGGCGACAACTGCTTGCTGCGCGCGCGCTCGGCGAGGTCGCGCATCTCGCGTGCGAGCAGCCGGAGGCGCTTGCCGTCGGCGTTGCGGACCACCGGCGCGATCAACCCGGCGAACGACAGATCGACTGCGACGCCGAGATGGACGTCGTGGTGCACGATCAGGCGGTCGGCGTCGACGCTCGCGTTCACGTTCGGGAACTCGACGACCGCGTCGCAGAACGCGCGAGCGATGAACGGAAGGTACGTCAGCGAGAACCCTTCGCGCCGCTTCCATTCGTCGCGGTGCGCACGCCGCGCCCGCTCGACCCGTTCGTAGTCGACCTCGATCGAGGTGTACACGTGCGCGCTCGTGGCCTTCGAGCGCACCATGTGCTCCGCGGTGCGACGCCGAATGTTGTCGAACGGAACAACTTCGTCGCCTCGGCTGACCGGTGCTTGCTGGGGTGGGGCGGGGGCGGTGGTAGGGCCCACCGCTTGTTGCACGTCCGGCGACGCCGGTTCTGCGCGCGGGGCACTCGTGAGCGCGCTGGACGTGGAACTCGTGCCGGGGCTCGCAGCCAATACGTCGCGGCGGGTGATTCGGCCGCCTTCGCCGGTGCCTTTGATCTGGTTGGGGTCGAGGCCTCGTTCGGTGATGAGGCGGCGGACCACGGGGGACATCACCAGGGTGTTGCCGTCCGTGTTGGGTGCCGCGGGAGTCGACGCGGCTGCGGGCGCGGCGTCGCGCGGGGCCGCGGGCGCGGGTGGCGGCCCCGATGCCGGTGCGGGCTCGGCGGGAGCAGCCGGGGGCGCCGCTGCGGAACGTTCACCGGAAGCACCCGCAGCAGCGTCGGTGCCCACCGCCGCTCCCTGCGCCGTCTCGGGCACTTCCGGAGCGGCCGCGGGGGCCTCCTCGGCGGGCGCCGCCGCGGGCGTGGATGCGCCGGCGGCGGAGTCGCTCACGACGGCGAGACGGGTGCCGACGTCGACGGTCTCGCCCTCGGGAACGAGGATCTCGGCCAGCACGCCCGCCGTCGGTGCGGGCACCTCCGAGTCGACCTTGTCCGTGGAGACCTCGAACAGCGGCTCGTCGGCTTCCACACGATCCCCGACCTGTTTGAACCAACGGGTGATCGTTCCCTCGGTCACCGTCTCGCCGAGCTGCGGCATCGTGATGTCCACGCCGTCCTCCGTTCGGGGCGCAAGTGTGCGGGCGGTTCAGCCGTGCAGGAACCGTCCGGTGAGCGCGATGGCGGACTCGCCGAACAGCTCGCTCAGGGTCGGGTGCGGGTGCACGAGCATCTCGAGATCCTTGGCCGTGGCTTCCCAGTTGACCGCGAGGTAGCCCTCGGCGAGCAGCTCCGTGGCCCATGGGCCGACGATGTGCACGCCCAGCAGCGGCCCGTCGCGCTCGGCCACGATCTTCACGAGCCCGTCGGGCTCGCCGATGATGAGCGCGCGGCCATTGCCCGCAAAACGGTGCACGGATGTGACGACATCGTGCCCCCGGTCGCGGGCAGCCTGCTCGGTGAGCCCGCTGAACGCGACCTCGGGGTGGCTGTAGATGCCCCACGGGACCTTGTCGTACTCGATCGGCGACACGGGCTCACCGAGGATCGTCTTGATCGTGACGATCGCCTCTGCGAACGCGACGTGGGCCAGTTGCGGCCCGGGCACGACGTCGCCCACTGCGTACACGCCGGGCACCGTCGTGCGCATCAACCCGTCGACCTGGATGAATCCGCGTTCGTCGACCTTGACGCCGGAACCGTCGAGCTCGATGCCGTCGGAGAGCGGCCTGCGCCCGACGCTCAGGATCACTTTGTCGACCGGAAGCTCCTTCAGCGAGTCGCCGTTGCGGTACTTGACGACGACCTCCGACCCGTTGCGATCGACACCTTCGACCGCGACACCGGTCTCGACCTTGACGCCCCGCTTCTTGAACGCGCGCACGACGACGTCCGCGGCGTCGCGGTCGACGCCGGCAAGGATCTGCGGGAGCACTTCGAGGATCGTGACGTCGCTTCCGAGATCGGCGAGCAGTGACGCGAACTCGCATCCGATGGCGCCGCCTCCGATGATGACGACGCGGCCCGGCACGTCTCGCAGTTGCAGGACGTGGTCGGACGACAGGATCTGCTCGCCGTCGAAGTCGAGACCCGGCAACGCACGCGGCCGCGAACCGGTCGCGAGGATGAGCGCGTCGCCCTTGAGCTCCGTGCCGTCGGACACCCGGACGTGACGCGCGGCGCCGTCGACGAGCGTGCCGCGACCCGGCACGACGGTGACCTTCCGCTGCTTCAGGAGCGCCTCGAGCCCGCGCGTGAGGCGGTCGATCACCTGTTGCTTGCGCTTCTGGCTCGTGCCGAGGTCGAGCGACGGCTGCCCGGCGTCGACACCGAACTCCTTCGCTCCCGCGACCGTGCGCAGCACCTCGGCGGTCTGCAGGAGCTCCTTCGCCGGGATGCAGCCCTGGTGGAGGCATGTGCCACCGACGCGCTGCTCCTCGACCATCGCGATGCGCAGACCCGCGGAGCCGCCGTAGAGCGCGGCTGCATAGCCACCCGGGCCACCGCCCAGGATCACGACGTCGAACTGCTCGGCCACCTCGCACCTCTTTCCCTCGCAGAGCCATTGTCCCCCGCGAACGCGTCCCACCCTCGCCGACCGAGCTTCCCTCCTCGCCCGGCGGACGGGGCGGGAGGATCAGTGCCCGCCCCGACCGAGGACGATCTGCGTGATGCCGGCGGCGAGGATCGCCGCCCCCGTGAGGATCGCGGCGATGATGAGCGTCCGGGTCTTCACCCGGGACCGCCTGCAGGGCGCGCGGGCCGTCGCCACACCTGCGCAAACGGCACGGGATGGAACACGGTCCCATTGTCGCGGCTCGACGACGCTTTCGAGAAACCTCGCGTTCCGGCGGGAGCACGGACGCCCGTGGCCGTTAAGCTTGCCGTCCTCGGTGGCGAGGTGCGACCAGGGCGGGCGTCGCAAGCCGATCAATGCCGAGCGACCGGCGCGTTGACCCGAGCCGCAGAGGGCCACGACCGCAAAGGGACGGAACCCGGCGTGCAGCAAAGTGCCAGGAAGATCATCGATCGGGCCCGTGAAGCCGTTCCCGAGGGGACCTTCGCAGTCGGGGCCGGGCTGCTGATCGCCGCGATCACGTCGTACGTCTTCGTCATCATCGCCCTACGAGGGCTGAACAACCACAGCGGTGCCGCGTTCTCCACGTTCTGGGCGCTGATCTACGTCGCCGGCCCGGGGTTCTTCCTCCCGCTCGAGCAGGAGGTGGGGCGGGCGCTCGCCCACCGCCACGCGCGAGGCATCGGTGGCGGCCCGCTCGTCGGTCGGGCCGCGCGGCTCGGCGGGATCCTCACCGCGCTCCTCGTGGTGATCACCGTGGGCCTCATGGGCCCGCTTTCGCACGGACTGTTCAAGGGTGAAGGGCTGATCGTGGTCGGCCTCGCGGTCGGCCTCGTCGGCTTCTACGGGATGCATCTCACGCGCGGCGTGCTCTCGGGAAACGGCCGGTTTCGCCCGTACGGCGAGATGCTCGGATCGGAGGGCGTGTTCCGACTCGTCGGGGCAATCATCCTCGCGGTCGCGGGCGTGAACAACGCCGGTGCCTACGCGCTCTGTCTCGGTCTCGCTCCGTTCGCCGCGGTCGCGTTCTCGCTGCGGCGCCAGCGCCACCTCGTCACGCCCGGCCCGCCGGCGCCGTACTCCGAGCTGTCCGAGAACCTCGGCTGGCTGCTCGGCGGATCCGTGCTGATGCAGGGCCTCGCGTACGCGTCGCTTCTCGGGGTCGGCATCCTCGAGAAGCACGGCGACAAGGCCCGCGTCGCGTCGTTCGCCCGCGCGTTCTTCATCGCCCGCATCCCCGTGCTGATGTTCCTCGCGGTGCAGGCCGCGTTGCTGCCGAAGCTGGCCTCGCTCGCGGGCGAAGGTCGCCACGACGACTTCCGCACCGGCATGCGCCGGCTGCTCGCGGTGGTGACCGGCATCGCGGTGATCGGCACGATCGCCGCGGCCACGATCGGCCCCTTCGCCGGCAAGATCCTGTTCGGCAGCGACAAGTTCACCATCGGCAACGTCGACTTGGGGCTGCTCGCCGCCGGCAGCGGTGTCTACATCATCGCCCTGACGCTCGCGCAGGCAGTGATCGCGTTGAACGGGCACGCGAAGGCCACGGTCGCGTGGATCATCGGTGTCGCGGTGTTCCTCGGGGTCGTGGTCGCGGTCTCCGACCTGTTCCTGCGGGTCGAGCTCGGATTCCTCATCGGCTCGGCCGCGAGCGCGGCGGTGATGGCGATCTTCCTCGTCCAACTGCTCCGTCACGGCGCCACCGCGACGCTCGAGCCGCTGATCGAGGCGATCGAACAGGAACCGCTCGAGATCTGACGTCGTATCGGCCAGTCGGCGGTCAGTCGGCGGGGCGCTCCCCGACGCACAACAGTGAGTGACCGAAGCGGGTGGTGCGGTCGGCCTCGAAGCGACGGGTCACGGGGATCGCGACCTCGTCGAGCACGCGCCCCGACCATCTCGGGGCGGGGATCCAGCCCAGCTGACGCGCGAAGAGCCACCACGCGACGGCTCCGAGCGTGTTGAAGTACTGGGCCTGCACGACGTGCAGCCCGGCCCGGTCGAGCTTCGGTGCGAGCTCCGAGATGCGGTACCGGCGGCGATGCCCGGCGCGAACATCGATGTCGCTCGACAACGAGCCGAACGCGGGCACGATCAGCACCAAGCGCCCTCCCGGGCGGAGTTGCGCCGCCAGCCGGGCGATGGCGTCGTCGTCGCCGTCGAGGTGTTCGAGGACATTGACGGCCACCACGGAGTCGAACCTCGCGCCGGGTCCGGGAGGCACGAGGTCGGCGTGCTGCACCTCGATCTGCGGATCGGACGCGAACCGCTCCCGCATCGCGGCCACGCACGCGGGGTCACCGTCGACCGCGACCACCTGACGCCCGTCGCGGCGCAGGCGGTCCGTGAGCTCACCCCGGCCCGCGTCGACTTCGAGAACGGAGCCGCCGAGATACGGCTCGATCATCTCGACGATCCACTCGGCGTAGTTGCCGGCCTCGCGACGCGTGTCGAACACGACTTCTTCGGGAACCGCCTCCCGAGGCGCGCCGCCGTCATCAGCTCGGCTGGGCGTGCGCGCGAGGCGCTCCCCCAGCTGCGAATAGCGCATGATCCCGTAGAGGGCCCGGAACCCGTCCTTCCAGCCGATCTTCTTGCCCTCGGCGTACGTACGGCCGGAATACGAGATACCGACCTCGTAGATCCGCCAGCCCGCGCGTGCGACCTTCGCCGTGATCTCCGGCTCGAAGCCGAACCGGTCCTCGTGCAGATCGACGCTCTGGATCACCTCACGACGGAACGCCTTGTAACAGGTCTCCATGTCGGTGAGGTTCACGTTGGTGAACATGTTCGACAATGTGGTGAGCAGCCCGTTGCCCACCGAGTGCCAGTAATACAGCACGCGGTGCTGATGGCCCCCGAGAAAGCGCGATCCGTATACGACGTCGGCCGAGCCGTCGAGCAGCGGCGCGAGCACCTGCGCGTAATCGGTCGGGTCGTACTCGAGGTCGGCGTCCTGCACGATCACGAACGGCGCCGTCGCCTCACGGAAGCCGCGTCGCAGCGCGGCACCTTTGCCCATGTTGATCGGCTGGAGGAAGACGCGCACACGCGGGTCGCTGAGACTGTGCAGGATCTCGACGGTGCCGTCGGTGGAACCGTCGTCGACGACGATGAGCTCGCGGACGTACGGCGACTCCAGCACCCGGTCGACGACGACCTTCACGGTCGCAGCCTCGTTGTAACAGGGCATCACGACCGAGAGGCACTCGACGTGCGGTGCAGCCGAGCGGTGCGGCGGCGGTTGCGGCACGGCCGAAAGGTTACCGGCCACTACGGGGCCGCTCGCCA
Organism: Acidimicrobiia bacterium; assembly: GCA_024281095.1. Taxonomy (GTDB): domain Bacteria; phylum Actinomycetota; class Acidimicrobiia; order IMCC26256; family JAMXLJ01; genus JAMXLJ01. The sequence continues at coordinate 30,038 of JAMXLJ010000172.1, forward strand.
TACGGGGCGGTCATCAAGGCGCAAGAGCCAACTGGCGGATGAACGGCGGCGAGACGACACCGATCCCCTGCGCGACGGGCGAGGCTCCGCCGAAGGGCACGAACGATCCGCTCGCCGTGGCGACGTAGCCCCCCGTCGACAGCAGCACGAGCCCGCGGGCGACGTCGCGCCCGAAATAGGGCCCCGCGAGAGCGGGTGCGTTGCCGAGCGGCCAGACACCGCCGAGGCCGTCGAGCACGTACAGGTTGCTCGTGCCGGGACGCAACGCGATCTCGCGTGCGATGTCCCAGCCCGGCCAGTAGCCCCCGGTCGTGATCTGTGGCGCCCCGCCGAACGGGTGCACGCCGCCGAACCCGTCGAGCACGTAGCCCGCATTCCCCGACGGCAAAAGCACGAGACGTCGGGCGATGTCCCAGCCGCGCCAGTAGCCGGTCACCGCCACCGGTGGTGCGTTGCCAAAGGGGTGCAGGCCGCCCCAGGCGTCGAGCACGTACCCGCCGTTCCCCGACGGCAGCAGCGCCATGTCGCGGGCGATGTCCCAGCCGGGCCAGTACTCGCGCACGGCTGCTGCGGGAGCGAGGCCGAACGCGTGAATCCCTCCAAAGCCGTCGAGGACGTAGCCACCCTGGTTGCCCGGGAGCGTCTTCACCGACCGCACGATCTGCCAGCCCGGCCACCAGCCCGGCGGCTTGAACGCGGCCGCGCCTCCCGCGGGGTACAGGTCGCCGTACGCGCTCACCGCGACCAACTTGGGCGCGCTGGACTGCGGCTGCCAACTCGGGAACGTGTCCATCGGTTGTTGCTCGATACGCCGTGCAACGTTCTCTCGGATGTCGGGCAACAACGCGTAGAGCATGTTGCCGGGGCAGTCCGTGAACCATGTGTCGCGGTGTCCGATGATCGTCGGGATCGTGAGATGCGTACCGGCAGGGAACTTGTCGTTGCCACTCGTGACGTAGTCGACCGGCGCGCGCGGGTCGATGCCGCTGACCGCGAACTTCCATGCCAGGAAGCGCTCGATCGCGTCGATGGTCGCGGGCGACGGCGACACCGCCGTGTGGTCGCCGATCACCGACACGCCGACGCTGTCGGTGTTGAACCCGATCGCATGGGCTCCGAGCACCGGCTTGTCCGCGCCGCCGTACCGGCCTTCGAAGATCTGACCGTACTTGTCGACCAGGAAGTTGTACATCATGTCGCAGTAGCCCAGGCTCTCCACCGAGTACGCGTAGATCGAACGAACGATGGCCGGGCTGTCGCTCGGCGAGTAGTCGTTCGAGGTGGCGGTGTGATGGATCACGGCGAAGCGCACACCAGACGTGTAGGTCGGCCCCGAGCAGTTCTTGAAGCGGAGGCTCTCGTCGGCGCCCCATCCCGACCGCATGATCACGTTCGGCCATTCGACCCACGCACCCGCGCTGCTCGCCGGGAACTGCGGCGCCGGCGCGTTGATTGCGTGCATCTCCACGTTGCCCGCGTTGCCCGACGTCAGCGTGACCCGGATCGCGGTCGCGCCGCGTACCCACATCGGTTCGGTCGCGAGCCTGGTGGCGTGCACCGCGTCGGCCGAGCCGCGATCAGGGAGTGCGTCGACGGATCCGAGCGGCGTGGGGGAAGACCAATGACCGCGAGCGTCGCGCGTCGACACGGCGAACTGCGCGTTCGGATCGCCGCTCCACTTGACGCCGACCAAGTCGGTCGACACCGATGCATCGGCCCGCCAGCCCTGGGCCACCATCTGACCGCTGAGCGCGAGGCGCCGGAGGGTCGTGCCGGGCGACGGCGTGCCCGAGGAAGCGACCGGTACCACGACGGCAGCCAACGCACCCACGACGGCGAGGGCCGTGCACGACAGGAGACGACGCATCATTCAGATCCTTACTCTGTCGATGATGTGCCACCGCCGCGCGGCACGAGAAGCACTGGTCTCAGAAGGCCGCTTCAGCGCCGTGTGACGTCGTGATCTCCACGTGCAGCGGGAAATGCACGAGGCCGACCGTCTTCGACGGATTCAGCACTTCGAGGAAATCACGCTGGTCGCGATGGTCGTATTCGATGCCACTGTCGTGGCTGTGGACCCCGAGGCTCACGAGGTAGACACCGTCGAGGAGCGGCACCCGGTCGAGGGCGAACGTCACTTCGCCGCTTCCCCGCACGGTGCCGACGTCGATGCCGAGGATGTCGGTGTTGGTACCGAGCAGGAGATTGCCGGCCTGGTCGTGGATGTTGATCGCGAACACCACGTCGACGACAGGCCGGGGCGCTTCGTACTGCAACCGGATGGTCACGGGCTCGCTCGGGAACAGGTGCTTGCGGGCGGGGTCGGGATACACGATCGCCGCGTCGACGATGCGAACTTGCTTCGTGGTCGCGGCGCCGGGCCCGACGCCTTCGGCGACCGGATCGAGCCCTCGCTTGAGCAGCGTGTCGCGGAAGGACAGCACCGCCTCACCCGGCGCGCCCACCGTCACGAGGTTTCCACGGTCGAGCACCGCAGCGCGGTCGCAGATCTGGCGCACCATGTCGGCCTGGTGGGTGACGAGCAGGATCGTGCGGCCCTCGCGCTGGAACTGCTTGATGCGTTCGATGCACTTCCGGGCGAACGATTCGTCGCCGACCGCCAGCACCTCGTCGATCACGAGGATCTCGGGATCGACGTTGACGGCGACCGCGAACGCAAGCCGCGCGTACATGCCCGACGAGTAGTGCTTGACCTGGTTGTCGATGAACGTCTCGATCTCCGAGAACGCGACGATGTCGTCGAAGATCGTGTCGATGTGTGCTCTCGAGAAACCGAGCAGCGCGCCGTTCATGTAGATGTTCTCGCGGCCGGTGAGCTCCGGGTGCATGCCCGAACCGAGCTCGAGCAGCGCCGCGATGCGGCCTGCCTTCGCGATCCTTCCCGACGTCGGCAGGAGAATCCCGGTGACGCACTTGAGCAGCGTCGACTTGCCCGAGCCGTTGTGCCCCAGCAGTCCGACCGTCTCGCCCTGCGCGACCTCGAGGTCGATGTCGCGCAGGGCCCAGAACTCCTCGTACGGCAGGCGACCGAGCTTGATCACCCGCTCCTTGAGCGAGTGTGCCTTCTCCTTGTAGAGGCGGAACCGCTTGCTGACACCCTCGATCTCGATGACCGCGCCCACGTCAGATCTCCTCGGCGAAGTTGTCTTCGAGGCGGCCGAAGATCGCGAGCGCGCCGAGGAGCATCAGCGACGAGATGACGATGACGATGCCGAGATTGCGGGTGTACCAGAGCCAATCCGCGTGGGGAGGAAGCACGTGGATCACCGACGGCGGGCCCCCGCCCTTCGGGCGGGACACGACATCCGTCTTGTTGTAGATGGCCCGCTGGAACGTGATCACGATCGGCGTGAGCGGGTTGAGGAGGAACAACGAGCCGACGCGGTCGGCGACCTGCCGGTAGGGATACACGATCGGCGTCATCCAGAACCACGCGAGGAGCGCCAGCTCGAGCAGGTGTTGCGTGTCGCGCGCGTAGACGTTGATCGCCGCGAGACCGACCGAGAACGCCGCAAGCAGGAGGACCAGTGTGAACAGCGCGAGCGGAATGAGAGGGAGATAGCTCCACGCAGGCGGGTATCGGAACAGGAGGAGTGCTGCGAAGAGCACCAGGGTCTGCAACGCGAAGTGCACGAGCCCTGCGCCGATCGCCGCGAGGGGAAGGATCTCGCGCGGGAACCACACTTTCGTGACCAGCGACGCGTTACTGGTAATCGAGGCGGTGGCGGCACCGAGCGCGACGCCGTAGAGGTTCCACGGCAGCAGTCCGGCGAGCAGGAAGATCGCGAAGTACGGGATGCCGTTCTTGAGGAAAACTTGGAAGACGATGTAGAAGACGACGAGGTACAGCGCGGGGTTGAGGAGCGACCACACGAAGCCCAGGGCGCTGTTCTTGTATTTGATCTTGAGCTCTTTGCGCACGAGGCTCACGAGCAGCTCGCGGTAGCGCCACACCAGGGCCGCCCGCTGCAGCGGGTTCGGGCGCGTGGAAACCTCGGAGAGGGGACGCTGCGGCGTATCGATCGATCCGGAGATGCTGGCCATGGAGCGCACGGGTGCCCGATCGGGCTCCGCGACGGTACTACGACCGACCGCTGACGAACGGATCATCCCGATCTGTCAGGGCGCAATGGCGACGCCCTTGGCCACGTCACGACCCCAATACGTGCTCGGGACCGCGGGTGCCGCGCCGAACGGATGGACCGCGCCGAAGCCGTCGAGCACGTAGCCGGCGGGCGCGCCGCCCTGGTGGTGGATCGACGCGACCGCGCGCGTGATGTCCCATCCGGTCCAGTAGCCGCTGACCGGCACGTTCGGCGCCCCGCCGAAGGGATGCAGGCCGCCCCACGCGTCCAGCACATAGCCGGCGTGGGCCGCGTCGGGGTCGACCGTGATGCCGCGCGCGACGGGCCAACCGGGCCAGTACGCGGTCTGCGCCACCGCGGGCGCGGCACCGAAGGGGTGCACGCCTCCCCATGCGTCCATCGTGTAGCCGGCCGGTGCGGTCTTGGTCGAAGAAGGCAGGAGGACGATGCCGCGCGCGACATCCCAGCCGGCCCAATACGAGTGCGTCGACACGGCCGCGGCGCCGCCGAACGGGTGCATGCCTCCCCAACCGTCGAGCACGTATCCACTGTTGCTGCTGTCGGGGTTCAACGCGATACCGCGGACGATGTCCCACCCCGGCCAGTAACCGGTCGTCGACACGGCCGCGGCGGCACCGAACGGGTGCACACCGCCCCACGCATCACCGACGTACCCGCCCGAACCGTCGGCGAGGACCGCGACGCCGCGACTGAGGTTGCCGCCGAATGCGAAGCCCGGCAGCGCCGCGCTCGCGACCGTGCCCACACTTCCGTCCGCCGCGGTCGAGTAGCCGGCCTGGAAGTGCTGGGTCTGCGTCGCGCCTGTCGTGAAGCCGACGTTGACGGACGTCGACGTCGCGCCGGCATTCCCGGCGCCGTCGATCGCGGTCGCCCGTATCAGGTACGTGTGGCTGGGCAGACCGTAGAACGGCGCGCCTCCGGTCGCGCTCGCGCCGCTGCGTGAGCTCGGTGCCGCGCCGGTGAGCCAGCGCGTCCACACACCCCCACCCGCGCTGACATCGACGTCGAAGGCCTGCACACCGGTTGCGAACGGCCCGTTGTCGGAGGCGGTCCAGGTCACGTTGGCGGGAATCGACGCCTGCGCGCCCGACGGCGACAGCGTGACCGTCGCCTGGGTGGGTGGCGTCGTGTCGAGGAACGTGCCGGAGCGCTGCATGTTCTGTCGGAACGTCGGCCAGTCCGCAAAGCCGAGCGCGGTATGTGTGCCGAACTCGAAGACGCGCATCGAGTCCCCTGCATCACGGCGTCCGTCGCCGTTGTTGTCGAAGATGACCGACACGAGGATGCGCGTCTCGCCCGCTTCCTGCACGATCGTCGGCGTCGACCCCGGCGCGAAGTTCATCCCACCGAGAATGGGCTGGCCGTTGGCCGCGTCGAACGTGATCTGCGTCTGGGCCTCGACGGCTCCCGTGGCGAGGTCGAACACCGTGATGTGCTTGTCGAGTGCGGCGACCACGTCGGGCCGGCCGTCGTTGTTGATGTCGGCGATGGACACGCCGCCGTGGGTGGGTAACGGCCCCGGCGCATTCGGGTCCGAGCACGGACCGGTCGCGGCGCACCCCGTCCAGAGCTTGGTGCCGTTCGCCGCGATCGCGGTCACCCATCCCCCTTCGGTCGCGACTGCAACCGCCTTGCCGCCACCGGGCAGGTTGCCGATCGCGGGCGACGCCATGACGGCGCCGTTCACCGGTACCGGCCACCCCGGGAGGTTGTTGCCGGCGGCGTCGAGCGCGTTCACGAAGCGGCCCCGCGGCCACGGGAAGTTCAATCCCGTCCCCACCACGATCGCCGTCTGCCCGTTCCCGAGGAGGTCGACCGCGGCCGGCGACGACCAGATCGTCTGGTCCGAGATCGATCGCGGCCAGCCCGGCTGCACGGACCCGTCGCGACGGAACACCCACACGAGACCGCCCGGCGGATACGGCGCGCCCGGATAGGCGTCCATGTCGGCGCCGAACACGATCTCCGGGAAGCCGTCGTGGTCGATGTCGGACAGCACGGGGCTCGACCAGATCGTGTCGTACACCCAGTGCGGGAAGCCCGGCAGCACCGCGCCGGTCGAGAAGTCCCAGGCCCACACCTGCTGGTCGAAGCCGGTCGCCACGATGTCGAGACGGCCGTTGCGGTTCAGATCGCCGACGGCGGGCGTGCCGAACACGCCGGGAAGGTGCTGCGGTCCTCCGTTCGTGACGACGTGGAACATGACCGCGAAGTCGCCGCCATGGAAGACCCAGATGTCACCGGTGCCCGCGTTCGCGACGAGGATGTCGGCCTTGCCGTCGTGATCGAAGTCGTACAGCACCGGCGACGCCTCGACCGGCCCGTTGCCGGTCCACAGGGTCTTCAGCAGGCCCCCGGCCATGTCGAACACGCGCACGACGCCGTCCATCCCGCCGACGACGACCCACTGCTGCGTTCCACCCAGCACGTTGCCGACCGCGGGCGTCGAGAACGACTCGTTCGTGCCCGCCCAGTACAGGCTCCCCATTGCGCCGCCGTCCATCACCGCCGCAGGCGTGAGCGACACGGACGCCGACGCCGAACGCGGCGTCGTCGCGGCCCCCGCGTACGACGTGGCCGCGGCGGCCGATGACACCAGCAGCGCCAGCACCACCAGGACGGCATCGGTGCGGCGCAGCGGTCGACGGGCGGGCCGGGCCGAGCGATCAGTCACGGTGAACCCTTCTGAATGGAGCGCGGGGGGCTCCGGGATTTTCGGACGATGCGCTGAGAAGCTTGAGGGCGCGGGGCTGGTTGCCGTTCGGGCCGGTCAGCCCTCGCGCGACTCGGCCGACTCGATGAGCGCCTGACGGAGGCGATTCACCTGGTCGACGACCGGATCCACCTGCCAGGCGGTCAAGCGACGGATGACGCGTTTCACGGCCGAGACGCCGGGACGGGCCGAGACCGGCGCCGGCAGGACGAGCGGCGGGACGCGGCGCAGCGCGGCACTGCGCGCGCCGGCGCGCACACCCTCGACGCCGCCGCGCGCCGCACCCGTGGCCGTGTGACGCGGCAATGCCGACCCGCGCTCCGAGCGAGCGCGCGACCGGATCTCCCCGAGCACGGCATCCCGATCGCCGTGAGGCCAGGCGATCGGAGGCGTCGTCGCGCCCGCGCCGAGACCGAGCATGCTGCGCATCGCGGCGAGGAGCTCGTCGTCGTCGTCCACGAGCAGTGTTCCGACGGTGGCCTGGTCCGCAAGACCACCGACGCGACTCGCGATCACGGGACGGTCGTAGAGATGCGCGCGTTCCACGACCCCGGACGACCAGATCACGCGGTACGGCAGTACGAGCGCGTCGGCGGCGACGAGCCACAGGTCGAACGTCTCGTCGCCGACGTAGCCCTCGTGCAGGTGAACTCCGGGCGTCTCGGCAACGAGGTCGCGCAGCTCATCGAGGTACGCGGCGTGGTTCGGATCGTCGAGCCGCACCGAGCCGACCACGTCGAGACGCCGGGGCCGCGTGTCGTCGCCCGGGCCGAGATGGGCGAACGCCCGCACCGCGCGGTCGAATCCCTTGTGCGGCTGCAGGAAGCCGATCGAGAGGAACACGAACGTGTCGTCCGGCAGGCCGAGGCGGGCGCGCGCCTCCGCCTGCGTCGCCCGTGCCCGCCGCACGAAGCTGGCACCGTGGTCGGTGAGCGCGATCCGGTCACGCGAGAAGCCGAACGCGTGCGCGAACCGATCGCGCTCGGCCTCCGTATGCACGGAGACGCGGTCCACTCTGGCCCACATCGCACGCGTCGCCTTCGCGAGCACGGATCGGCCCCGCCCGAGCTCGTAGTCGACCTCGTGCACCCGCACCTCCACGTCGGCTGCGATGCGGAAGGCCAAGGTCAGACCGGCGGTGATCTGGAGCCGGAGCGCGCCACCGGCGCCGATCGGAAAGAAGACGTCGGGATGGAACTGCACGATGACGCGGTCGTACGCGCCGACACGTTTGGCCAGGGCGAGCGGGCCGCGCGGGCTCGCGAGCTCGAGGTGATGATGCGCGGCCGAAGGCTCCGGTGAGAGCACCTCGACGTCGTGACCCGCGGCGCGCAGGAGCTTCACCTCCTGCACCGCGTAGTTGCCGATGCCGTCGCGCAACGGCGGGTACGGCGAGATCATCAGGATGCGCACGGTGCATCCGTTCGCGGAAGCCACGATTCGATCGTGGACTCGACCCGGTCGAGCACGGTGGGCCAGGTGTAGTTCTCGAGCACGTACGCACGGCCGGCCGACGCGATGGCGACGGCCGCGTCGGGCTCGTCCGCGACGAAGCGCAGGCACTGCTCGAACTCGAAGTCGTCGTCGTAGAGGATCCCCGCGCACGAGCGGTCACAATGCCAGCGCACGACCTCGCTCGCGGCGTTGCCGATGACGATGGTGCCGGCCAGCCAGGCCTCCATGATCGTGCGCGAGAAGCTCTCGTACTGTGACGGCTGCACGTAGGCGTCGGCGGCGGCGAATGCGTCGTTGCGATCCTCGTCGGAGCAGAAGCCGAGATCGATGACCCGGTCCGCGATCGCGGGCGGGGGGATGACGGGGCCGGTGCCCATCGTCACCAACGAGAACGGCAGCTTGGAACGCTCGTCGGCTCGCATGAACGCGTCGAGCAGGCGTTCCCAGTTCTTGCCCCCTTCCCTGCGACCGGCATACAGCACGAAGCGCCCTTCGATGCCGTGACGCCGGCGGAAACCGTCGGGGTCGTACGACGTGGGCGCGGTGATACCGGAGCCGATGGTCTCGTGTGACGGCAGGGCGGGGTGGATCCGCTGCGCCAGCCGAGCCTCGGGATCGGAGAGGAACCAGAGACCCCGAGAGCCCGTGAACAAGGGCTCGAACAGCTCGAGGTACGCGGCCGGCTCGTCGTGCAGACACGGCATGAGGACCGTTCGCTCCGGTGCCACCTGCCCGCACGCGAACGTCGGCCAGAACATGTACGGCGCGAACACGAGCGCGCGGTACTCGCCGGATCGGTCGAGCAGGAAATGGAAGAGCTCGGGCACACGGATGTCGTCGTTCATCCAACGCGACTGTTCCTTGATGCTGAGCGACACACCGGCGAGGATCGACGCTCCGAGCGCGGCGCGTTCGGCCCGCGGCGTGGAGACCACCGCGGGAAAGCGGCGAACGGTGATGTCGCCGTCGCGCTCCACACCGGGCGGGTATTCGTTCGCCCACGTGAAATGGTCGCGGGCGCACGTCGTGAGAACCTCGACGTCCCACCCGCGGGCGGCGAGACCGGCCGCCATCTCGCGCATCACGGCTTCTGCCCCGCCGATCACCTCGGGGCCGTATCTCGGCGGTACGAGCCCGATCCGGCCCGTTCGGTCGACCGCTCGACGCGTGGGGTCACCGGCCGGCGACGCCATCAGCGTCTCCCGACTCGTGTGCTCGGGGCTCACCATGCAACGGCGATGCTACCGAGCGAGCGAACGGTTCCCGGATCATGAGAGACGGACGTTTCGTCCCGACGCCTGCGCGTCTTCGTGCCCGCCCATCGGTCCATCAATGCGGCCGACGGCACGGCTACCGTCTCCATCGGGATGCTGTTGGACGACAGGCTGGACTGGTCTCCCGCTCCGACGGTCCGTCCACGAAGGTCGCGCACGACCACGGTCGCCCTCACGACATTCGTGTTCGCGGCGCTGGGCGTCCAACTCGTGGTGTTGCTGGCGCGCAGCCGTCACCAATGGCAGCAGTTCAACCTGTCGATCGACTTTGCGATCTTTCACCAGGCCTGGCACCAGATCGGGCGCGGCGACCTCGACCCGCTCCTCACGACGCTCGGGTATCCGTACTGGCAGAGTCACTTCGAGCTGATCATGTGGCCGCTCGCGCTCCTCGGACGGCTGCACCGCGACGACGGGCTCAGCCTCTTGTACCTGCAGGACCTCGCGATCGTCGCGTCGGAAGCCGTCGTCGTCGCGTGGATCCGGAGCGAGACACGGGAGCGCGATACCCGCACACAATGGATCGCGGTATCGGCCGTGGTCGTACTGATGGTCGCAAACCCCTGGGTGTATCGCGCCGCGATGCAGGACTTCCATTTCGAGGCGCTCGGGACCTTCTTCACGTTGCTTGCGGCGTGGGACCTGTGGCGCGGCCGGCGTCGAGGTTGGATCTGGGTCGCGCTCGCGTTGTCCTGCGGTGACGTGTCGGGCACGTACATGGTCGGATTGGGGCTGTCGTTGGTGGTGGCCGGCAGGCGCACGCGGCGCGTCGGCGCCGCGTGCGGCGCGGCAGGACTTCTCTGGGTCGTCCTCGCGGCGCTGCTGCACGCCAACCGGGGCTCGGGGATCGCCGAATACGCCTACCTGGCGTCGACCACGAAACCGGTGTCCGCAGGCATTGCCGGTGTCGGCGCGATCCTTTGGGGGGTCGTTCACCATCCGTCGCGACCGATCCAGATGCTCGGCGACCGGCTCGGAAAGATCTGGCTCAACCTCGCGCCCGTGGGCGCGGCCGGCCTCGTCGCTCCGTGGAGCTTCGGCGTCATGGTCGCGGTGCTGCTCACCAATGCGCTGAATGCGCGTCCCGGGTTCATCGACCCGTCGTATCAGGACGTTCCCGTCGCTCTCTTCGGCGCGCTCGGAACGGTGCTGCTGGCCACCTCGCTGAGCACCCGGCCCGGGCGTGTCGGCGCGCTCGGCGTGATGGTCGTCGCCGCGCTCGCCATCTCCGCGATCGTCTTCGACGCGACGCACTTCCACCGCGTCGACGCCGCGAAGGTCTCACCGTTCGCGGCCGGCGAGCTCGCCGCGGTGCGGCGCGAGATCCCGGACGACGCGCAGGTGGTCGTCACATTCGGTGTCGCGGGCCGCTTCGCCGGACGCCGCTCGGTGCACGTGCTCTCGTACGGCGGCCAGAGCTTCCCGGTGGAGTCGCGGACGGTCGTCTTCGTGTTCGCTCCCGCGGCCGGCAACCAGCCGGTACCGCTCACAATCGTCGGACGCGCCGAGCGCTTCGTCCGCGACACGTTGCGGGCCCGGGTGCTGCGCCGAGGTGTCGAGGTCAATGCATACGAATGGCGCCCGCACGGTCTGAGCCACGTCGAGCTCCCGTAGGAGGCGTACGGTCCGTGGCGGCCGATGACCGGGCCGCGCGTCGGAGCGACCGCTAGGCTCCAGCGCCGAATGGATGTTTGCGTGTGCGGCGCGCAGGCGCCGTTCGTGCACGGCGGCGCAGAGCTCCACATGGACAACCTCGTCCGGGCGCTTCGCGATGCGGGTCACCGTGCCGAGCTCGTGCGTCTTCCGACCGCGTGGGACAAGGTTCGGGTGTTCGAGGCCGCGCTCGCGTGGCGGCTCGTGCCCATCGACGCCGACGTGGTCATCGCGACGAATTTCCCGTCGTACTTCGTTCGCCACCCGCGCAAGGTCGTGTGGCTCTTCCACCAGCACCGCATTGCGTACGACGCAGTGGACGCGCCGTGGTCGGACTTCGGCCTCGACGACGACTCGCTCGAAGCCCAACGTCTCCTCACGGAATGGGACACGCGTGCGTTGCGTGAAGCCGAGGCACTGTTCACGACGTCGGGCGTGGTTGCCGACCGCCTGGCCCGTTTCAACGGGCTCGACGGCGAACCGCTCTACCACCCGCCGCCGCTGTTCGAATCCCTGCATCCCGGTGGCACCGGTGACTATGTCTTCTGTCCGACGCGCCTCGAGGGCAACAAGCGTCCTGCCCTGCTCACGGAGGCGATGGCGTACGTACACGCGCCGACGCGTCTCGTGCTTGCAGGCCGGGGGACGCTCGAGAACGAACTGCGAGCGCGCATCGACGCGCTCGCAGTTGCGGATCGGGTCCAGCTCGCCGGCTTCGTGACCGACGAGCGTCTCGTCGATCTCTACGCCGGCGCGCTCGCGGTCGTGTATGCGCCGTTCGACGAGGACTACGGCTACGTGACGCTCCAGGCCTTCCGCGCGGGCAAGCCGGTGATCACGACGCACGACGCCGGCGGCGTATTGGAGTGGGTCGAGGACGGCGTCACGGGATTCGTCACCGATCCGACGCCCGAGGGGATCGGCACCGCGATCGAACGGATGGCCGCCGATCCTGCGCTCGCTTCGCGCATGGGCGAGAAGGCACGGGCCCGTGTTGCCGACCTCAGCTGGGAGCCGGTCGTCGCCCGGTTGCTGGGCCGATGACGGCCGCACGCCCGGCAGTGGAGTTGCTCGTCGGGCTGCGCCCCGTCACGGCGGTGGAGCCGGTGCTGCGAGCGCTCTCGCGTTTCGCAACGCTGCGTGCCCGCGACCCCGGCCTCCCGCCGCCGGACGCGCGCATCGCCACGTCCACCGACGCGCGCGGTCTTCGCGAGGCCCTCCACGACGACGCGGTGCCGGTGGCCGTCGCGCTGCACGACGGTGAAGAGCCGCCCGCCGAGGTCGCGGCACGCGCCGCCGCGTTCCTCGTGGCCCGGCGGCCGGAGGCGCCCGGCATCCCGTTGCTCGGAGCGCCCGTCGTGGCGTGGCCGGAACCGTCGATCGACGCGGCCGCGCACCCGCCGCTCCCCCCGCTCGTGCGCCGGCGGTGGCGGCGGCTGCTCGGCCTCCCCGACCAGTTCGTCGTCGTGCTGGGTTTCGACCCCGCCACTCCGCTCGGCGACAGGGCAGTCGCGAGCGCGCTCGCGACGTGCGAGGCCGCGGCCGTGCGTGGACGGTGGACCTTGGTCGCGCTCGCGCTCGGCACGCCCCTGGTGACGGACGCCTCGACCGCGCGGCGCCTCGGGCTGCGCGACGACTGCGAAGTGGCGGTGAGCGCGCCGGCAAGCGCGGCTGCCGCCGCGCGCGCGCTGGCTCTCGACGAGCGCCGCTCCGCGCGCCTCGGTGCCGCGGCGCGTCACGTCGTCGAACAGGTGCACGACGTCGTGCCGTCGGCTCGCGCCGTGGCGCGACGGCTCGGGATCCTGGCGCCCGAGCGACCGGGGAACGTGCTCCACGCGCGCCTGGCCGAGCTCGGCACCCCGGAAGGCGCGCCGGCCGCCATGCGCGCCGTGGCCGCGTGCGAGCCGTTCCTCTCGCTCGCCTCCGTCGCGGACACGACGCGATGACCCGCCACCCGGACCTCGATCCTTCGTCCGTCGACGCGCTGCGCGACAGCCTCGGCCTGCAGCCGCCCACGTCGAACGGCGAAACGCCGGTCGACGAGCACCCCGCGGCGGTGGCGGCGGCGCCTTCGCGAACGGACCGCCTGCGTGAACGCGTGAAGGTCCGGGCCCGGCCCGCCGCGGACGCGGTGCTCGAGCGGATCGCGGCGCGCGTCCTGCAACACATCCGGGGCCCCTTGGGTGACGAGTTGCGCGCGGACGTACGACGGCTCGAGGGCGAGATCGGCAGTCTTCGCGCGCGCGTCGAGGCCTTTGCTCCGGTGATTGCGAGCCTCGACGAGATCGCCCGCGCGACGGACGCACTGCACGCGCTCAGCGCGAACCAGGAGCTCATGAAGGCCGAGCTCGGCTCGTTCCACCGGACCCTCGACGACTTCGGACGTGCCATCGCACCCGCGGCCGGCCTCGAAGGTGTGCCGGCGCGGTTCTCGGAGCTGCGCGAGCGCGTGAACGCAATCGATCGCGAGCTTCGCCGGCTGCTGACGTCGGAGGCCGCAGCGGCAACGTCTCCGGGCGCGGAACCGTCCACACCCGCAATTGCCGAGCCCTTCCGCGCGTCGGGCTTCGACTACGTGGGCTTCGAAGGCCGGTTCCGCGGTGACCCGACCGCGGTGCTCGAGGAGCTCGGCCGCCGCTACGCGGAGCTCCTGGCGTCGCACCAACCGGTCGTCGACATCGGGTGCGGCCGCGGCGAGCTGCTCGAGTCGCTCTCGGCGCGGGGGATCGCGGGAATCGGCGTCGAGCCCGACGTCGGCATGGCCGCCGAGGCCAGAAGCCGCGGCCTCGAGGTGCATGCGACGGGCGCGCTCGAGTTCCTCTCCGCCGCGGACCCGGGCTCCTTCGGCGCAATCACCGCGATCCACGTCGCCGAGCACCTGGACCTCGAGACGTTGGTGTCCTTCATCGAGCTTGCGGCCAGCCGGCTCCGCCCCGGTGGCGTGCTCGTGCTCGAGACGCCGAACCCCGCGTCGCTCGTCGTGCTCGGCAACTCGTACGTGATGGACCCCACGCACGTCTGGCCGCTGCACCCGGCCTTGGTCACGTTCCTCTGCGAGCGGGCCGGTTTTCGCGACGTCGAACTGCGGTTCCACTCGCCCGCCGAGGCGTACCACCTCCCGCTGCTGCGCGAAGGCCCCGACGAACCGGAGTGGGTCGGCACCGTGAACGCGGCGTTCCGCCGTCTGAACGAGTCGTTGTACGGGCCCCAGGAGTACGCCGCGATCGCAACGACGCCGCCGGCCGACCAGACCGACCGCTGACGTGCGGGTCGCGATCGACGGCACGCCCCTCCTCGGAGCGCGCACGGGCGTGGCCACGATGGTGGAGTCGCTCGTCGCCGGCTTCGCCGGCCGCGACGACACGGACGTGGTCGCGTACGCGGTCTCGGGTCGGATGGCGTTGAACGGCGCCGTTCCGAATGGTGTTCGCACGGCACGCTCGCGCCTGCCGGCCAAGGTTGCGTGGTGGTTCTGGGAACGGGTGGACCGTCCGCGAATCGAGCACTGGACGGGCGCTGTCGACGTCGTGCACGGCACGAACTACGTCGGCCCGCCCTCGGCTTCTCCGGTTGTCGTCACGGTCCACGACCTGACGTTCCTGCGCTTCCCCGAGATGTGCACCGCCGACACGCTCCGGTTCCCACGGCTCATCCGGCGTGCCATCCGACGCGGCGCGCACATTCACGTGCCGAGCGACTTCGTGCGTGGCGAAGTGATCGAGGAGTTCGGCGTCGAGCCGTCGCGTGTGGTGCGGATCCACCACGGGCTCACGACGTCGACTGCCGGTGATCCGCAGCGTGGACGCGACCGCGCCGGAGCGGCGGAATACGTGCTCGCGGTCGGGACCGTCGAGCCGCGCAAGAATCTTCCGACACTTGTGCGCGCCTTCGACGCGATCGCACGCGACCGCGCCGGGCTCGTCCTCGTGATCGCGGGGCCGTCGGGTTGGGGCGCCGACGCGCTCACCGCGGCGATCCATGCCGCGCGCGCCGCGGACCGGATCCACCGGATCGGCTACGTCTCCCCGTCGGAACGAGCCGATCTGCTCGCCGGCGCGAGGGTGTTCGCGTATCCGTCGCTGTACGAGGGGTTCGGCTTCCCGCCGCTCGAAGCGATGGCCGCCGGCGTTCCCGTGGTCGCGGGCGCCGCCGGCGCGCTCCCCGAGGTGCTCGGCGATGCCGCGCTGCTCGTCGAACCCCACGACGTCGATGCTCTCGCCGGGACGCTCGCTCAGCTGCTCGACGACCCGGCCCTGCGTGAGCAACTGGTCACACGTGGACGCAGCCGCGCCGCCGCGTACCGCTGGGACATCGCCGTGGACGGGATGCTGACGCTCTACCGTTCGCTTCGATGAAGGTCGGGATCCACGCGGGTCAGCTCCTGCAACGCGTGCCGGGAGGCATCGGCCGGTACATCGAGGCGCTGTTCCATGGGCTGCCGCCCGCCGGAGTCGACGTCGTCGCCTTCGCAGCCGGCGACCCGTCGGTGCGGCGCAGCGCGGCCTGGCCGAGCTTCGTCGCACTCGGTCACCCGTACGCTCCGTTGCGCTACGAGCTCTGGCACCGGCTCCGCCGGCCGCGCGTCCGCCTCGATGTCGACGTCGTGCACGCGCCGAGCCTCGCGATTCCTCCGGCAGGCCGCACACCGCTCGTCGTCACCGTCAACGACATCGCGTTCCGGCGTTATCCCGAGCTCTTCACCGCGCACGGTGCCCGGTTCCACGAACGGGGCCTGGCCATCACTCGTCGCGAAGCACAGTCGGTCGTCGTTCCGTCGGAGTTCACGCGTGACGAGCTCGTGCGCGAAGGATTCGAGGCGAGCTCCCTCTTCGTGGCCCATCACGGCGTCGAGATCCCCGAAGCGCGCGATCCCGACGCGGTGGAAGTCGCGCTCCGCCGGATCGGGGTGGAGCGGCCATTCGTGCTCACGGTGGGCACGCTCGAGCCACGGAAGAACTTCCCTATGCTCGCCCGCGCTGTGGCGCAGCTACGCGAGCATCGTGACGACGTCACGCTCGTGCGGGTCGGGCCCCCGGGTTGGGGCGAGGTCGAGGGCCTCGACGGTGCGGGCATGCGCGAGCTCGGCGCGATCGACGACGGCACGCTGGACGCCCTGTACCGTGCCGCGACGGTGTGCGCGTTGCCCTCGCGGTACGAAGGATTCGGTCTGCCGCTGCTCGAGGCGATGGCGCGCGGCTGCCCGGTGGCGGCATCCGACGTATCGAGCCTGCCCGAGGTGGTCGATGGTGCGGGCCCGCTGCTACCACCGGACGACGTCGACGCGTGGAGCGCCGCACTGCGCTCAGTGGTCGACGACCGCGAGTACCAGACGCAGTTGCGTGAGCGCAGCCTCGCCCGGGCTCGCGAGTTCACCTGGTCGCACGCCGTGCAGGCCCACGTGGCCGCCTACGAGCACGCGGTGGACGTCGCGAGCCGGGGCTGAGATCCCCGGGTCCCGCGGCCGAATTCATAGACTCCGCGGGTGCGGCTGCTGCTCGACGTCTCGGCGGTACCCTCCCGGCCGGTCGGGGCAGGCGTGTACGCCGTGAACCTCGCAGGCGAGTTGTCGGGTGCGGACGTCGACGTGCACCTTGCCACCCGGCGCCGCGACGAACCGCGCTGGAGGGAGCTCGCTCCCGCGGCAACCGTGCACGCGGTGGCCCCTGATCGAAGGCCCGCCCGCCTCGCCTGGGAACAGATCGGCGCGCCGGCGCTGGTGCGCCGCGTGCGTCCCGACGTGTGGCACGGCATCCACTACACGATGCCGCTGCGCATCGACGTCCCGTGCGTCGTGACGGTGCACGACCTCACGTTCTTCGATCATCCGGAGTGGCATCAACGCGCGAAGGTCGCATTCTTCCGCACGATGATGCGCGCCGCCGTCGCGCGCGCGGCCGTGTTGATCGCCGTCAGCGCCTACACCGCGCAGCGTCTGGGCAGCGTGCTCTCGCCACACGCGCCGGTGCTCGTGGCCGCCCACGGCGTCGACCACGACCGGTTCCGTCCCGGGCCGGATGATGATGCCGACGACCTGGCCCGCCTCCGCGCATTGGGCGTGCGGCGGCCGTATGTCGCGTTCCAAGGGACGATCGAGCCTCGCAAGGACCTGCCGACACTGATCGCCGCGTTCGGCGACGTCGCACGCGCCCGCCCCGGGCTGCGTCTCGTGCTCGCCGGCCGCGACGGCTGGGGTACGGACGCGGTGCGGCACGCCGTGGAACGCAGTGGCGTGGCCACACGGATCCTGCGGCCCGGCTACATCCCCGATGCCGCGGTGCCGGCCCTGTACCGCCAGGCCGAGGTCGTGGCGTATCCATCGCTGGAGGAAGGCTTCGGCCTGCCCGCGCTCGAAGCGCTCGCCTGCGGTGCGCCATTGGTGTCGACACTCGGTTCCGCCATCGAGGAGGTGGTCGACGACGCGGCCCTGCTCGTCCCTCCCGGCGACGTTGCCGCGCTCACCGGCGCGCTCGAGGCGCTGTTGAGCGACGGCGCTCTCGCCGACGCGTTTCGCGTTGCCGGGCCGCGGCGCGCCGCGGATGCGACCTGGCGCCGGTCGGCCGCGCAACACCTCGAGGCCTATCGGCTCGCGACATCCGGGGCCGCCCGCGCCCCGCGTGCGCGCGTCGAACGCACCGGGGCACGCGTATGAGAGCACTGGTCACCGGCGCGTCCGGGTTCGTCGGCCCTTATCTCGTCGCGCACTTGCGCGCGTGCGGAGACGAGGTCACTGCGGTCGACCGCCGCGGCGACCGCTCCGTGGACGTCACCGACGCCGGAGCGGTCGACGAGGTGATGCAGGAATGCGCACCCGAGGCTGTGTACCACCTCGCGGCCCTGAGCCACGTCGGCGAGTCGTGGGACTCGGGTGCCGAGGCGTTCCGGGTCAACGCCGAAGGCACGCTGCACGTGCTCGGTGCCGCGCGTCGCCACGGAGTCGCGCGGGTGCTCGTCGTCGGCAGCGCCGAGGAGTACGGCGCGGCGACCCCGGCCGACATCCCGCTCAGCGAGGAGTCGCCGCTGCGGCCGCTCACGCCGTACGGCGTCGCGAAGGTGGCCGCCGACTTCCTCGCGCTGCAGGCGCATCTCGCGCATGGGCTCGGAACCATCCGTGCCCGGCCCTTCAACCACACGGGTACGGGCCAGTCCGACCGGTTCGTCATCCCGGCACTGGCCCGGCGAGTGGCGGAGGCGGAGCGCAATGGCGCATCCGAGCTGCGCGTGGGCTCGCTCGAACCCGTGCGCGACGTCACCGATGTGCGCGACGTCGTGCGAGCGTACCGGCTGCTCGTCGAGCACGGTGTACCCGGAGAGGCGTACAACGTGTGCTCCGGTGAGGGTGTCGCGGTGCGCGAGATCGCCCAGCGGCTGATCGGCCTGGCGCAGCGACCGCTGCAGCTCGTCGTCGATCCCGCGCTCGTGCGCCGGGTCGACGTGCCGCAACTGGTAGGCGATGCGTCGAAGCTGCGCGTTGCAACCGGGTGGGAGCGCCAGATCGACCTCGATCAGACGCTTGCCGCGGTGCTCGACGAGGCCCGCGCCGCGGTAGCCCGGCAGGCGTAGACCCCGCAGGCGTGACGGTAGGCAAGGGAACATCGCGAGCGGTCACCCGCTCGGCGGATCCTGGACGCGCGTGCGACACGGCGTTGCTGAGCGGTCAATCCGGCGTGCGGGCCACCACCGCGTACTCCCCTTGCGTACGCAGGTCCTCGACAAGGTTCCCCGTGCCGCCCGGAAAGCGCGCGATCGCCTCGGCGTATCCCGTGAGCCGGCAGAGCGCGAGAAGTGTCTCGGGAAAGACCGGGCGCACATGGGTCGGGTCCACCCAGAATGCCTTCAGCGCACGCGGCGAGTGCGGGTTCACGGTCTCGGCCACGAAGAGCCCGCCCGGCCGCAGCTTCTCGAGCGCGGTGCGCAACAGCGTCACGAGGTCGTCGGTCGAGAGGTGCTCGACCACCTGCGCGCTGAACACCGCGCCGAGCGAGCCGTCGGCTTGCTTGCCGAGCCACTCCACGGCGTCGCCGAGCTCGACGTCGACGCCGCGGGCGCGGGCGCGATCGACCATCGCCGGGTCGACGTCGACACCGCGAGCTTCCACACCGTCGCCGGCGAGCATCTCGAGCAGCTCACCACGACCGCAACCAAGATCCACGACCGGGCCCGAGCTCGCGAGCAGCTCCACGTAGGGCCGTTGGCGCTCGCGCACGAGCTCCGGCGATCCGCGGAACAACGCCTCGAAACCGGCGTACAGCGGCTCGGGTGCAGGCCCGTCGCGGAAGCCGAGCGCCGGCCGCCCGTCGTCGCCGGTCGTGGCGAGGATCGCCTCGTCGGCCATGAACGGTCGCGCGGTCACTTCGTCGAACACGTACTCCGCCTTGCCCGCAGCCGTGCGAAGGTCGGCGATCTCGTGCGCCAGCCGGCGAGTCGTGTCCCGAAGCTCTTCGGTGCCCCGCTCGAGCTCGGCGCGCACGGCTGCCGTGTCGGCGCGGTCAGCAACCACGGCGCCCGACACGGCGTCCATCCGCCGGTCGAGCTCTTCGGACGTCTCCTGCACATTGCGCGCGATCTCGTCGGCGAGCGCAGCAGCCACCGCCGCGCGCGCCTCGACGTCATCGAAGCGGGCGACCACCCGATCGAGGTTGTCGAAGGCCACGCGCAGCTCGGCGCGCAGCGCGTCCAGGTCGCTGCTGCGGCGCCGCTCGAGGTCGTGGATGGCCTGCAGCAGTGCAACGTCGACGTGGTACTGACGATGACGCACCGCAAGGGTGGCCCGTTCGACGAGCCGCCGCACCACGCCGCGGGCACCCGGCCCGCTTCGCGCGCCGTGCTCGAACGTCTCCGCCAGGAGCGCGACGACCCGCGCTTCGGGCGACGCCGCCGAGTCGTCGGGTCTCGTCACCGGCCGCTGACGTCCTCGATGCGGGTGCGCAACCACTCCGCCCGCGAGGCCGGCCCATGGTTGGATTCGATGTGTTCGCGCGCCCGCCGCCCGAGCTCGCGTGCGTATGCGGTGTCCGAGGCAAGAAGGCGCAGGGCGTCGGCCGCCGCCTCGACGTCGGCCTCGGCCCACCGCGCGCTTGGCGGGTACGGCCCGCACCCGAGGGGCACGGGTACGAGCTCGTACGGCACGAGGATGCCGGTGTCGTCGGTCATGAACTCGAGATTGCCCGAATAGCCGGTCGCTATCACCGGCTTGCCGAGCGCCATGGCCTCGGCCATCGTCAGGCCGTACCCCTCCGCCCGGTGCAGCGAGATGTAGCAGTCGCACGTCTGCATGAGCTCGAGCTGAACTTCGGCGCGCGCGTAGCCGTCGATCACCGCGATGTCGGGCCGGTCCTCCGCTCGAGCCTGCAGCTGTGCCAGCTCGACAGGGAACGACGCGCCGTTCACCGTCTTGACGACGAGACGCGCGCCGTCGAGAGGACCGAATGCGCGTCGGTACGCGTCGATCACGGCGTGCGGGTTCTTGCGGGCCGAGATACTGAAGAAGTCGAAGCAGAACAGCACCAGGAAGCCGTCGCGTGACGCGAGCACACGCCGCTCGGAGGGCTGCGCCGGCGTCGGGATCGGGATCGGCGGCGGGAAGACGTGCACCGGCACGTGCACCATCGGTTCGACCGCCGCGGCCGCGTGCGCGCTGTACACCCAGACCTCGTCGACGAGGCACTGGCTTCGGGCCATCCACGCGGGGAAGGACTCCAACTCCCACGCCCACACGCCGACCTGATACCGGGCCGCCGGCATCACTGTTTCGAGCCGTTCCCGCAACATCGGAAGCTCGTCCGCGTTGACGCACACGACACTCACGTCGCTCACGCCGCCGGCCTCGTCGAGCGCACCGGACAGGTCGACGGGCGCGAGCTGACGGCTCGGCGTGTGCGTGCACGGCACCGCCCGGTACGACAGGTCCGCGACGCGAAGTGTGTCGATCAAACCTCGCGCGACCTGACCGACACCGTTCTCGGCCTGGAGGTAGCCGACGACACTCACGACGGGGCCGGCATCGGGACCCGCGACAGGCACTGCGCGCGCGGCGCCGCGGACGCGGTCGGGATGGGCCGCCATCGGGATGAAGTACGGCGATAGCGCGGCCTGTGTACGACCGTGCTTCGCCATCCACGCGGCGAAGGAACGACCGTCGGGCCCGTCGAGGTCGCCGAAGGCAGCCCGCAGGTCGGCGCGCTCGTCGTACACCGACTTCACGTAGCGCGAGATCCCGCCCGCGCCTCCTGCAACAGGTTCCGCGAGCCACTCCATGAACCGGTCGGAGTCCGCGGGTTCGAAGGCGTCCGGCACGCCGGGCGCCCGCCCGTGTCGCTCGTCGTCGAGCAGCGCCTCGCGATACAGCCGCCGCATGCGCGCGTCGATCGGGACGCCGGAGGAGGTGTAGCTGTAGCGATAGGGCTTTGTCGCGGTGTCGAGGTAGCCCGCGTCGATCAACTTGCGCGCGTACGCCTGGCACAAAGCGGCGACCGCGGGATGCTCTTCGAGGCGAATGCGCAGCTCACCGACCTGGTGCTTCGTGAGAATGTGCGGGCGCAGCGGATCAAAGCCGCTGAAATGGAAGAACTGGAGCGGTCGCCCGTTGACCTCGTGACCGATCAAGGAGCGCTTCACGCGCCGCGACGGCAAGTTCCAGTACGCGACGTTCACGCCCGGGTCGACGCAGATCGCGTGCTCGAAATAGCCGGGCACCAGGTCGACCCAGCGCTGATCGACGAACACGCCGTCGTGCTGCGCGTTGCGGCAGTCGCGGCGCAGCCGCTCCGACCACCAGCCGAGGAACGGCTCGGCATCGCGCGAGAGCGCAAGGAAGCCGAGGTTGTAGACGCCCGCGAGAAGGATCTCCCGTTCGCCGGGCACGAGGCCGTCACGCGGCAACGGGCTCGTGGTGTGCGGTGTGAGCACGATGCCGGAGCGCCGGGCGAGCGCGTCGAGCTCGTCGAGCGGCTGGAACACCTCGATGTCCGGATCGAGGTAACAGACGGTGGGGTGCCGCTCGAGCAGCAGGCTCATCAACCACGGCTTCACGGCGGTCGCGAGCTCGAGCACGTCGTAGATCGCAGCCATGCGGTGGAACTCGAGGGGTTCGATGCCGAGGTCACCCGGCCGCACGACGTCGAACGGTTCGGCGCGGGAGTCGACCGAACAATCGACGTCGTCGAGGACGAGCACCGCGAGCCGCGTGTCGGGATGCTGCTTCGTGACCGACTCCGCGAGCACGCGGGCGTACGCCAGATAATTGCGCGCCACGACGGTGCAGAACTGCATCCGCACCGACA
The DNA here is from genome assembly GCA_024281095.1 of Acidimicrobiia bacterium. Lineage (GTDB taxonomy): Bacteria > Actinomycetota > Acidimicrobiia > IMCC26256 > JAMXLJ01 > JAMXLJ01. The sequence goes on from JAMXLJ010000172.1 coordinate 52,539, forward strand.
ATAGACCGGCCGCGCGCGCGACCGGTGCTTCCTATCGGCTCACTTGTTCGCGCCGAACTGCCGTACGAAGTCGTTCACCATGTAGTACGCGTCGATGGATTCGCCGGCATCGCCCCAGAACCCGTCGATGACGTCGTACTCCATCAATCCGCAACGCACGAAGTGGTTGTTGACGTCGGTGATCTCGAGCTCGCCCCGTCCGGACGGGCGCAGCGTGGGCAGCACCTCGAACACCGACGGGTCGTAGAAGTAGACGCCGGTGACCGCGTACGCGCTCGGAGGGTCGTCGGGCTTCTCGAGGATCTCCTGCACCGTGCCGTCGACGAGCCGCGGCACACCGAGATGCCGCAGGTGGGCGGGATCCTCGACGCCCGCGAGGAGGATCCGCGCACCTTGTTCCTGCTCGCGGAACCGCTCGACGGATGTGCGGATCGAGCGCTCGAAGACGTTGTCCGCGAGCAACACCACGACCCGGTCGCCCTGCACGAAGCGCTCCGCGAGCGAGAGTGCGTCGGCGATGCCGCTCGGCCGGGCCTGGTACGCGTAGAGCAGGCGGTCGAGGCCCCACTCGTGTCCGTTGCCCAGTAGCCGCAGGAACTCGCCCGCGTGGGTACCGCCGGTCACGAGCATCACGTCGGTGATGCCTGCCCGGACCAGCGAGTCGATCGCGTACGACACCATCGGACGGTCGTACACGGGCAGGAGGTGTTTGTTCGTGATGCGCGTGAGTGGGTCGAGCCGGGTGCCCTGGCCTCCAGCCAGGATGACGCCCTTCACGGGCGGGAAGCGTAGCGGCGCCCGCTCACGAACGCGCCCGTCAGGGGATCTGGCGGTCGAGCCAGCCGAGCAGCGCCGCGACGGCACGGGGATCGTGGCGCAGGCGGTGTCCGGCCGCGTGCACGACCCGCAGTTCGGAGGTCGGCGCGGCCGCTTCGGCCAGGGCGCGGGCGTCCGCGAGCGGCACGATGTCGTCGTCGGTGCCGTGCAGGATCAGCAACGGGCGCGGCGGCAGCTTCGCCGCCGCGCGTAGCGGATCGAGGTCGGTGAAGCCGCGAGCCCACGCGTTCACGTCGACGGGGAACGCGGGGTTGCGGATGACGCCCATCGACCGCGCGTGCTCCAGGAACCGGATCGGGTCCCGCGCCCATTCACGCAGGTGCACCGGCGCCGCGAACACGGCGACGCCACGGATGCGCTCGTCGTCGGCCGCGCTGCACAGCGCGAGCGAGCCGCCGAGGTTCGTGCCCGCGATCCATACGCCGCTGACGTCGTCCCGGCGCCACAACGCGTCCACGGCGGCACGCTGGTCGGCCCGCCATCCCGCCACCGAGAAGTCGCCTTCCGACGCGCCGGTGCCTCGGAAGTTGAACGTGAGCACGGCCCAGCCGGCCTCGCGCGCGATCCGGTCGGCCAGCTCGGGAAAGGTGGCACCCGACGTCGCTCCGCCGCGCGGACCGCTCGGAAAGCCATGGCACAGGACGAGGCCGGGCACCCGACCGCTTCCGGGCGGGCGCGCGAGATGGGCACCGAGCCGCAGCCCTGCCGAAGTGATCGAGTCGTCCACGCCGTCCGTCAGCCTCCCCCGGTCCCTGCCGGGCGATGGTCATTATCCTTGGCGGCATGTCGCCCGCTGCGCCCGCCCCCGCGTTCAAGGAGTGGGCCGTGATCGTGGACGCGCTCCTCGAGGGCGAGCAGATCGTCGACATCCGCAAGGGCGGCATCCGCGAGGAAGGGCGGCACTTCGCGCTGCGGGCGACGCGCTGCTGGCTGTATCCGACGGTCGAGCACCAGAAGCCCGAGCTCCTCAAGGCCGCGTACCGGCACCGCGTCGACGGCACGGCCGACCCGCGCGACGGCGAGATCCGTATCGACGGTTGGGCCGACGTCGTGGGCGTCGCCAAGATCACGGAGCCCGAGCATCTCGAGGCGCTCGACTCGAAGCTCATCTGGTCGGGCGACTACGCGTCGTCGCGGCTGCAGTGGAAGCGACGTGACCCCTTGTGGGTGCTCGTGATGCGGGCCCACCGCCTCGTCGAGCCGCTGCGTACGCCCTTCCGTGACGAGTACGCCGGTTGCAGCTCGTGGGTCGATCTCGCCGGTCTCCCCGCCGATCCCGCGTCGCTGCCGAGCGAGCCCGCGTTGTCCGACACCGCGTTCGACGCCCGCCTGAAGGGAGTGGTCGGCGCCCTGCCGCACGGCCTGACGGAACCGATCAGTCAGTAGGGGCCGGTCGGTCGGGCCGGTCAGTCGGTGGGGCGGTCGGCGCCGAGCTGCTCGGCGATCGCGCCGAGGCGGTGCGGCCGGTACCCGCGGTTGCGGGCTTCCGGGAGCATGTCGGGGCCGAAGCACGTGAACTGCTCCGATGCCACGAGGTCTTCGAGTACCGCGGCGGGCGGGGGGTTCTCGAGGTCGTAGACGACCTGGGTCCGCTTGTCGCCGACGTATCGGTATCCCTCGAAGCGATCCAGCTCGGTCATCACACGGCTCCCCTACGGTTTGGCCGGAGGTTACCGAACGAGCACGCGAGCGCTCCGCAACGCGAGTGGAGGGGGTGCTCGCGCACCCCCTCCACCGAGAATGGGCTGAAAGGCATCGCCTTCCGGAACACACGGGTGGGACCAACTCCCGTCCGGCGTGGGCGACGGTGCGGCGGTTGGCTTCCGCCAGGCGGTCCAGCCATGGCACCCGTTCCCGGGTGCCGCTACGGCCTAGCGGCCGCGCACCTCCAGGGTCCCGCGTTGATCATGCATGTATGGACCACCTCCTTCCTCTGGTGAACAAATTGGTATCACGCCCGGAGGCCCCCGCGGGCGCCTTTCCCCTTACTGCTGGGCGTCGGGGTCGGACGGCGGCGGAGGTGCCTGCGGGCCGACAGCCCCGATGGCCCGCAGGTACGTCAGCTGGGTCTCGATGACGGCGTGGATCTGCTCCGGGAGATAGGCCTCGCCGGTGGAGGCGGCCCGTTCGAGGATGTAGTCGACCGTCTCCGAGCCACCCACCACGACGGGTCCCGGCGGATGGGGCGAGTTGCCGTTCCCGGAGACGCCGCGGCGCTGGAAGTACTCGAGCTGGAAGTCGAGGATGCGGCGTACGTCGTCGGGCGTGAGCGTGGCTGCGACGTCGTCGGGCACGTGCTGCACCACCCACTCGAACGCCTCGTCGGGATCGAAGATCGCCGGCGGCGGCTCGGCGGACATCCGATTGGCTTCGCGGACGACCAGTGCGGCCGCGATCGCCAGCACGACGCCGAACACGAGGAAGCCGACGAAGACGATCACGGTCTGTGCCGCCGACGGAGTCGGCGCGCCGCGAACCCCGCGGGCGTCAGGGCGACGCCCTGCCAAAAACGGCTCACGTCGGGGAACGCGTCTCGGTCGCGCTCGCGGGAGCTCGAGCTAGATCCCGATGCGCTGCGCGAGGAGCTCGCGGTGGTACGTGGCGTCACCGAGCAGGATCTCGGAGCTCTTCGCCCGCTTGAAGTAGAGGTGCGCGTCGTGCTCCCAGGTGAAGCCGATGCCTCCGTGGATCTGGATGTTCTCCGCGGCGGCGTGGAAGTAGGCGTCGGAGCAGTAGGCCTTGGCAAGGCTCGCGACGACCGGGAGCTCGTCGTTGTCTTCCGCGGCCGCCCAGGCCGCGTAGTACGCGGCCGACTTCGCCGACTCGACCTCCAGCAACATGTCGGCGCACTTGTGCTTGATCGCCTGGAACGAACCGATCGGGCGGCCGAACTGCACCCGGACCTTCGCGTATTCGACCGACATGTCGAGGACGCGCTGCGCTCCCCCGACCATCTCGTTCGATAGACCGACTGCGGCCTGGTCGAGCGTCTTCGACAACGCGGCCCAGCCCTCGCCCGGCGCGCCGAGTGGCTTCGCCTCCACGCCGGAGAACTCGAGCTTGGCCTGCTTGCGGGTCTGGTCCATCGTGGCGAGCGGCGTGCGGGTGAGGCCTCTCGCATCGCCCTCGACAGTGAAGAACGAGATGCCGTCCTCACCTGTCGTGCCGGGGGTGCGGGCGACGACGACGATGAGGTTCGCGGTGTGCCCGTCGATGACGAACATCTTCGTGCCGTCGAGCACGTAGTTGTCGCCCTGCTTGGTGGCCTCCATCGTGATGCCGGCCGCGTCCCACCGGCCGTTGGGCTCGGTGAACGCGAGCGCGGCGATCGTCTCGCCCGAGGCGATGCCCGGCAGCAACGCCGCCTGCTCCTCGTCGGTTCCCGCGTTCATGATCGCGTCGGCCGCGAGCACGACCGTCGAGAAGTACGGCGCGCACAACAGCACCCGCCCCATCTCCTCGAGCACGATGCCGAGCTCGACGAAGGTGAACCCCTGCCCGCCGTGGGCCTCCGGGAGGTGCAGGCTCTGCAGGCCGAGCTCCTGGGCCATCTGCTTCCAGACACCTTCGTCGTAGCCCTCGGTCGTCTCCATGAGGCGACGCACCTCCGACGACGGCGACTTGTCCTCGAGGAAGCGACGAACCGTCTGACGCAGCTCTTCCTGCTCCTCGGAAAAGGCGAAGTCCACGGGTGTCTCCTGTCTCAGTGTGGGTGGCGTCGCACGAGCGTCGCGCAGGGTACCTGCGCGGTGCATGCGGACGCCCGTCCGGTCAGCGGGGCTCCCTCGGCAGGCCCAGCACGCGTTCTCCGAGGATGTTCTTCTGGATCTCGCTCGCACCGGCGTAGATGGTCTCCGAGCGGCTGAACATGAAGATGCGCTGCAGCTCGTCGAGGGCGTACGGATCGCCGGCCGCACCTTCCAGGATCTGCGAGTCGGGGCCGAGCACATCCATCGCGAGCTCGCCGAGACGACGATGCCACGTGCTCCAGTAGAGCTTGCCGATGCTCGCCTCCGGTCCGATGACTCCGTGCCGCACGAGGCGGGACAGCATCCGCAGCCCGTTGTACTTCATGATCTGGACGCCGATCCACGCGTCGGCCAGTCGCTGGCGCGTGACCCCGTCGTCGGTGGCGCCGTGCCGGCGCGCGACCTCGATGACGTCCGTGAGCTCGCGTTGGAAGCCGAGCTGTTGGGACAGGAAGGCGGTGCCCCGCTCGAATCCGAGCGTGGCCATTGCGACCTTCCAACCGTCGTTCACGTCACCGAGGACGTTCTCGCGCTCGGTGCGGGCGTCGTCGAAGAACACCTCGTTGAACTCGGCGGTCCCGGTCATCTGCCGCAGCGGGCGCACCGTGACGCCGGGCTGATCCATCGGCACCAGCAGGTAGGAGATGCCGCGGTGGGCAGCTGCGTCCGGGTCGGTGCGCACGACCGCGAAGCACCAGTGGGCCCTGTGGGCCAAGGTCGTCCACACCTTCTGGCCGTTGACGACCCATTGGTCGCCGTCGAGCACGCCCCGGGTCTGCACATTCGAGAGATCGGAGCCGGCGTTGGGCTCGGAGGAGCCCTGGCACCAGAGCTCGTCGACGGACTGGATCTTCGGCAGGAACCGCCGCTTCTGTTCCTCGGTGCCGTACGCGATCAACGTCGGGGCGAACAGGCCCTCGCCGAAGAAGCTGACCCGTGCGGGCGCGTTCGCCTTCGCGTACTCCTCGTTGAAGATGACCTGCTCGACGATCGAGGCGTTGCGGCCGCCGTACTCCTCGGGCCACGCCATGCCGAGCCAGCGGTCCTTGCCGAGGAGGCGCTCCCACTCGAGGCGGACGTCCCAGGCGTCCTCGTCCGCAGGCCCGCCGCGACCGCCGATGCCGGCGAACTCGGCCGTCAGGTGCTCGGCTAGCCAGGCCCGCACCTCGTCGCGGAACGCGGCTTCGTCCCCGGAATCACGAAAATCCATGGGCCGGCGACCGTACTAGACCGCTCGGTCAAGTTCTAGCTCGCAGGAGCGCGATCTCGACGAGTGCGGCCGAGAAACTCGGTAGCCTCGCCGGATGGCTCGGCCCGCCCACTACGAGGACACCGACGTGCGGGTCGACAAGCTGGTGGTCGGACCGTACGAGAACAACGTGTTCGTCGTGCGCTCGAAGCACACCGGTGAGGCCGTGCTGCTCGACGCGGCGAACGAGCACGAGCTCCTGCTCGAAGTGAGCCGGGCCACTGGTGTGCGTCGGGTGCTCACGACCCACGGCCACTTCGACCACATCCAGGCCGTCACCGCCGTGCGCGACGCGGGGATCGACGTGGGCATCGCGAGCGAGGACGCGTCGATGCTGCCGTCGTACGACTTCACGATCCCGCACGACGACGTGATCGAGGTGGGCGACCTCCGGCTGCGCACGATCCACACGCCGGGACACACGCCGGGCTCGACGTGCTTCCTCCTCGAGGGCAAGCCGCTGCTGTTCAGCGGCGACACCCTCTTCCCGGGTGGCCCCGGCAACACGAGCTTCCCGAACGCGAGCTTCGATCAGATCATCCGGTCGATCGACCGCCGGCTGTTCACATTGCCCGACGACCTGCTGGTGCTTCCCGGCCACGGCCTCGACACGACGATCGGCACCGAGCGTCCGCACCTCGACGAATGGATCACCCGCGGCTACTAGCAACGACAAGAGGTGCGGAGGCGACCGACCATATCGAGCGTCCGCACCTCGACGAATGGATCACCCGCGGCTACGAGCAACGCGAACGTGGGTGCCGGCGAACCGACACCCACGTTCCGTCGAGCTGGTGTTCGTCAGGCCAGGCCCTGCTGCTTGAGGAACGACGCCGCGACATCCTTCGGGTCGAGCTTGTCGTTCTGTACCTGCAACGCGAGCTTGTTGTATTCCTCGGTTGTGAGCGCCGCGTTCACCTTGTCGATGATCGCGTTGATCTCGGGGGTGTCGACACTCTTGCGGACCAGTGCGATCGGGTTGTCAGCGGGCTGCAATCCCTTGTCGTCCTGCAACAGCACGTAGTTCGACTTGATCACGCTGCTGCCGGTGAACAGCAGACCGACGTCGATCGTCCCGTCGTCGAGCGCCTTCTCGGTGACGGGTCCACCCGCGTCGAGCTTCTTGACGTCTTTGAACTGCAACCCGTAGAGCTGCTGTTCCTTGGCGCCGAGGCACAGTGGCCGGGTCGAGCACTCGGGCGGTCCGCCGAACACGAGCTGGCTCGCCACAGGCTTCAGGCTCGACAACGTCGTCAGGTGGTACTTGTCCGCGGTCGCCCTCAATACGTAGAAGCCGTTGACGTCGACGGCGGGCGCAGGAGTGGTCGCGAACAACGTCGGCGGGAGCTTCTGCTGCAACGCGGCGTAGGTCGACTGACGATCCGACGTCGGCGTGCCGTTGAGCACGCTTTCGAGCAGCGTGCCCTGGTACTCGCCGTACAAGTCGATGTCGCCGTTCGTCAGCGCCTTGTAGACGATCTCGCTCGGACCGATGTTGTCCTTGAACGTGACCTGGTAACCCTTCGCGGCGAGCGCCTGTCCGTACGCCTGGCTCAGGATCTGCGCACCGCCGAAGTTCTTCGAGCCGACGGTCAGCGCCGCCTTCTTCGCGGTCGTGGTGCTGCCCGAGGGCTTCGACTTGCTGGAGCTGCCGCACGCCGCGAGCACGACTGCGATCGCCATCGTGATCGCGACCGTCGCGATCGCCCGGCGGCTCGAGCGAAACCTCGATCTGGTCACAGGTACCTCCAGGGGGAATGTCGCGTGTGCGACGAAGACGTGAACGTTACGCCTCCGTCGGCGCCGGCTGGGGTACGACCACGGCCGCCGGTCGTTCGTGCACCTGCAGCCCAGGGGACACCACCATGCGCTGCACCGCGCCGAGCGCGAGCTCGACCACTATCGAGAGCACCGCGACGAGCAACGCGCCGGCGAACACCCGCACGTTGTCGGAAATGGCGATCCCGTCGATGATGTAGCGGCCAAGGCCGCCCCATCCCACGTATGCGGCGAGTGTGGCGGTCGCCACGACGGCAACGGCGCTCGTCCGGACGCCCGCCATGATGAGCGGCAGGGCAACGGGCAGCTCGACGCGACGCAGCATCTGCCGGCCGTTCATGCCCATGCCGAGTGCCGCTTCGCGCAGATCGGCGTCGACGCCCGCCATACCGACGTACGTGTTCGTGAGCACCGGAGGTATCGCGAGCGCGACGAGTGCGATGAACGTCGGAATGGAACCGATGCCCACGGTCCGGAAGAGCGTGGGAGGGGAGCCCACGCCGAACGCGAGCACCGCGAGCAGCAGGATGGCGAGGCTCGGCAACGCGCGGCCGATGTTGGAGACGTTGACGGCCACGAAGCCGCCCCGTCGGAGATGGCCGAGGACGAGGCCGATCGGCAGTGCGATGAGCATCGCGCACACGAGTGAGATCGCGGAGATCTCGAGGTGCTGCGCCACCAGTCGCGGGATCCCTTCGCGACCGCGCCAGTGGTCGCCGTTGGCGAACCAATCCACGACCTGACCGAGGAAGCTCATGCGGCGACCCTCGAGCGGCGGGCCCAGGGTGTCAGAAGCCGTTGCAGCAACAGCAGGACCGCGTCCGTCACGATGGCGAGTGCGATGACGAGGACGCCTGCGACCGTGATAGGCGTCCGGAACGCGCGTTGGAAGCCGTCGAGCATCATGGCTCCCAAACCACCCTGGCCGATGAGGGCCGCGACCGGCACGAGCCCGATCAACGTGACCGCGGCGATGCGAATGCCGGCGATGATCGCGGGGACTGCGAGCGGCAACTCGATCTGGACGAGTTGTCGCGGTGCCGAATAACCCATTCCGCGTGCCGCGTCGACCACCTCCGGCGGGACGCCGTCGAGGCCCGTGACGATGTTGCGCACGAGGATCAACAACGAATACGCGGTGAGCGGGATCAGCGCGGTGTCGCGCGACAAACCCGTGAACGGCAGCAGGAACGCAAACGCAGCAAGCGAAGGGATGGTGTAGAGCGCGCCGGTGATGCCGAGAATCGGGGCGAGCAGGCGGCGCTTCCGGGACGCGAGGATGCCGAGCGGTAGTGCGATCAGCAGGCCGTACAGCAGCGCCAGCAGTGCGAGCACGACGTGCTCACGCAGGCGTGTGCTGATCTCGGTCGTGTGGTCGCTGACCCACGACCAGTCGATCCAGGCGTTGCCGCTGTAGCCGGCGGCGAGCAACGCGGTCACGCCGAACAGCCGTTTCGGCAGCCGTGCGAAGACGTACCGGACTTGCGCGAGGAACGCACGAGAGCGCCGATGGTAGCGTCGCGCCCCGTCACCGGGTAGGAGCAGGCCCGTGCCCCCGTGCCTCCCGCTCCTGCCACGCTGGGGCCGCCGCCGGCCCGCGGGAGGACCGCGAGCATGATCCGTCTCGACTCGGTCACCAAGCGGTATCCCAACGGCCAACTCGCGGTGAACGGACTGTCGCTCGAGGTGGCCGACGGCGAGACGTGCATCCTGATCGGCCCGTCAGGGTGCGGCAAGACCACGACCCTGAAGATGATCAACCGGCTGATCGAGCCGACGAGCGGCCGTATCTTTCTCGACGACGAGGACGTGACCCGGGTCGATCCGATCCGCCTGCGGCGCCGTATGGGGTACGTGATCCAACAGGTGGGTCTGTTCCCGCACGAGACCATCGAGGCCAACATCGCCACCGTGCCGCGACTCCTCGGCTGGGATCGTGCCAGGGTGCGCGCCCGCGTCGGCGAGCTGTTGGAGCTCGTCGGTCTCGACGCGGAGTATCGCCGCCGCTATCCCGCGCAACTGTCCGGCGGCCAACGCCAGCGCGTCGGTGTCGCGCGCGCACTCGCCGCGGACCCGCCCGTGCTGCTCATGGACGAGCCGTTCGGCGCGATCGATCCCGTCACGCGTAGCCGGCTGCAGGACGAGTTCCTCCGGCTGCAGGGAGAGGTGCACAAGACCGTCGTCTTCGTGACCCACGACGTCGAAGAGGCGATCAAGCTCGGCACCCGCATCGCGATCCTCGAGGTGGGCGGTGTGCTGCAGCAGTACGACACGCCTGCCGAGGTGCTCGCACGTCCGGCGAATCGCATGGTCGCCGATTTCGTGGGCGCCGACAGGGCACTGAAACGGCTCAAGGTGACGCCGATCCCGCTCGACGGCGTGACCGTCCCACCGACGATCGCGCCGTCGGCAACGCTCGAAGCCGCGCGCGCGGTGATGGCACGTGAGAACACCGACTGGCTCGCGGTCGTCGACGGCGACGGCGTGCTCAGAGGCGAGATCACCGAGGACGATGCTGACGGCACCGGCATCGTGTCCGACCACGCCCGTCGCGTCGAGGCCTGGATCAGCGTCGACGACTCGCTCGAAGCGGCGCTCGCCGCGACCCTGCTGACCGAGTCGGGCCGTGTCGCAGTGATCGACGGCGACCGGTTCCTCGGCGTGTTGACACCCACCACGATTCATCGGGCCCTGCGCAACTCGGTCGACGCCACACCCGAGCCCGCATCGCTCGAAACGCCCTGAACGAAGCGCCCTGAACGAAACGACGTCACGACCGCGCGGACGGCCGCGACGGAGAGGAGAAGCACGATGAACGAAACCGAGCTGTGGGTCTGGCTCGCACCCGTGCGCAACATGACATGGGTCGCCGCGCACTTCGGGCATCGGTAAAGGTGCCGGCCTCCGAGGCAAGCCTGACGGCCCGCGAAGTGCGGGCCGTCACCGACGAATGCTTCCAGCCCTCGTTCGAAGGCCGGGTCGGGGTGGAGGCCGAGTGGCTCGTCGTCGCCTCCGACGATCCCTGCCGTCCGGTGCCGTTCCCGACCGTGCAGGACGCGCTGGAGTCCGTCGAACCCGAGCTCGACGGATGCCGCCTCACGTTCGAACCGGGCGGGCAGGTCGAGCTCAGCTCGAGCGCGCGGGTCGGAATCGACGCGGCGTGTCGTTCCGTGCAGCACGACGCGTCCGTCGCCCGCGCCGCGCTCGCCCGCTACGGGCTCGATCTGGTCGGCACCGGCCTGGACCCGCTTCGGCCGTGCCGGCGCGTCGTGGACTCACCGCGTTACCGCGCCATGGAGCGCTACTTCGCGCACGAGTGGCCGGCGGGCGCGTCGATGATGTGCGGCACCGCGTCACTCCAGGTGAATCTCGACGTCGGCCTCGCGGCGGACGTCGACCGGCGCTGGAGACTGTGCCACGCCCTCGGTCCGACTCTCGCCGCCGCGTTCGCGAACTCTCCGATCCAGGACGGCCGCCCCACGGGATGGCGTTCGACACGACTCGCGATCTGGTTCGCGCTCGACGCGAGCCGGGCTGCACCTGTCGGATCGGGTGTTCCCGGTCCTGATGCGTGGGAGCGGTACGTGCTCGACTCACGCGTGATGCTCGTGCGGCGCGCGAGCGACTGCTACGACCCCATGACGGACGCGCTGTCGTTCCGCGACTGGATGCACGGGCACGACGACGCCGGGTATCCGACCGTCGACGACCTCCGCTACCACCTCACCACGCTCTTTCCCCCTGTGCGGCCACGCGGATGGCTCGAGCTCCGCATGATCGACGCGCTCCCCGACCCGTGGTGGCAGGTCGCGGTCGCGGTCACCACCGCGCTCGTCGACGACGACGAGGCGGCCGAGCGGGCACGTCGTGCGGTGGGGCGCACGAGTGGGTTGTGGCACGAGGCGGCCCGTCACGGGGTGCACCATCCGCAGCTCGCGAGATCGGCTCGAGATTGCTTCGCTGCCGCCCTCGACGCGTTGCCGCGTCTCGGGGTCGACGGCGTCACCCGCGACCTGGTCGGCGAGTACCGCGACCGGTATCTCTCTCGGCGGCGATGCCCGGCCGACGACCAGCTCGCCGCGTGGGCCGGCACCCGCGCCGACACCGCGTCCGCCGCCGCATCGGAACGGTGGCCGGCGCCGGAGCCCGCATGGACGTGAAACAGCTCGTCGCCGACGAGCTCGAGGCGGCGCGGCGACGTTCGCTGTCGTTGCTCGAGCCGCTCCCCGATCAGGACCTGTGTGCGCAGCACTCCCCGTTGATGTCGCCGCTCGTGTGGGACCTCGCGCACGTCGGTCACTACGAGGAGTTGTGGTTGATCCGCAACCTCACGGGCGCTCCTCCGACGTGTGAGCTCTACGACGACGTCTACGACGCGTTCAAGCATCCGAGACGCGAGCGGCCGTCGCTGCCGATCCTCGGGCCCACGGATGCCCGCGCGTTCGTCACCGAAGTCCGCGCCCGGGCGCTCGACGTGCTCGACGCGGTCGAGCTCAGCACGGACCTCCTGCACGACGCGTTCGTGTACGGGATGGTGGTACAGCACGAACACCAGCACGACGAGACGATGCTCGCGACACTCCAGCTGCGCGACACGCGGTATCCGAGGCTCGAGCCGCCCCAACCGGCCGGAGATCCCCGTGTCGTGGGCGAAGTGCTCGTGGAGGGCGGCCCGTTCGTCATGGGAACCGATCTCGAGCCGTGGGCCTACGACAACGAGCGCCCGGCGCACGTGGTGGACGTCGACGCGTTCTGGATCGACACCGCGCCCGTCACCAACGCGGCGTACGCCGCGTTCATCGACGACGGCGGATACGAGCGATCCGAATGGTGGACGCCCGAAGGCTGGGCGTGGCGCAACGAGGCCGGTCTCCGACATCCTGAGTTCTGGACTCGCGACGGCATGGGCGGATGGGTCCGCACCCGCTTCGGCACACCGGAAGCGCTGCCCGTGCACGAGCCCGTGCAGCACGTGTGCTGGTTCGAAGCGGATGCGTACGCGCGCTGGGCCGGCAAGCGACTCCCCACCGAAGCGGAATGGGAGAAGGCGGCGTCGTGGGATCCGGCGACCCACAGGAAGCGACGCTTCCCCTGGGGCGACGAACCGCCCGACGACGGACAGGCCAACGTCGGTCAGCGGCGCTTCGGGCCCGACCCGGTCGGCTCGTATCCGCAGGGCACCAGCGCCTTCGGATGTCATCAGATGATCGGCGACGTCTGGGAGTGGACCGCGAGCGACTTCGTCGGGTACCCGCGGTTCGCGTCGTTCCCGTACCGCGAATACTCCGAGGTCTTCTTCGGGCCGTCGTACAAGGTGCTTCGCGGCGGCTCGTGGGCGACGCATCCGAGCGCGATCCGCACGACGTTTCGGAACTGGGACTATCCGATCCGGCGGCAGATCTTCGCCGGCTTCCGCTGCGCCCGCGACGCCGCCCGCCCATGATCACGTCAACGGGTCATCGCGTGATCACGCCGATCATTCACGCGTCGTGATGTGCCGGCACGTTGCGTACCTCGGGCCGCAGGTGGTGCTGCGTACGTTCCTCTTCGAGGTCCCACACGGGCTCGTCGAGCAGGCCGCCGCACCCACGCTCCAGACGACCACGCCGACGAACCCCGACGGCTGGGGAGTCGCGTGGTACGCGGCGGGCCGCGCGCGGCCGCATCGCTACCGAACCGCGGTTCCTGTCTGGGACGACACGCGGTTCCTTCCGGATCACGGCGGCAAGATGACGGGCGCGCTCGTTGCGGCCGTGCGTTCGGCGTCTCCCGGGTCGCGCATCGACGTGCGCAACAACGCCCCGTTCGTGCACGACGAATTGGTGTTCTCGCTCAACGGCTTCGTCGCCGGTTTTCGCGACGGCGTCGGTGAGGCGCTTCGTAGCGAGCTGCGCACCGACCGAACTCGCGAGCTCGAAGGAGACTCCGACTCGGAAGTGCTCCTGGCGCTGACGCTCGACCGGCTTGCACATGGCGACCCACTTGTGAGCGCCGTCGCGTCCGTCGCGACGTCGGTGCACGACCGCGCCGGTGGCCGGCTGAACCTGCTCCTGACCGACGGCTGTCAACTCGTGGCGACGGCCCTCGGGAACAGTCTGTTCGTCTGCAGCCGCCCGGACGCGACGGTCGTCGCGTCGGAACCACTCGACGCACTCCCCGGATGGAACGCCGTGCCCGAGGGCAGCATCGTCGAGGCGACCGCCGGGCACCACGACGTCCGGCCGCTGTGAACCCCGTGATCGCTTGTCCCCCTGTGATTTCTGTGTCCCTGTGATGCCCGGCCGAAGGAGACCGATGTCGAAGCCCCCCATGACAGCGGACGTACGCGTCGACGTGCACCTGACGCCAGAGGAGCTGCGCGCCGCGTTGCGTGAGGACGTCGCGTCGGGCCTGCGCGCAGTCCCGAAGGATCTCCCACCAAAGTGGTTCTACGACGATCGCGGATCACAGCTCTTCGACGAGATCACGCGGTTGCCGGAGTACTACCCGACGCGCTGCGAACGTGCGATCCTCGTGGCGCACGCGCTCGAGATCGCGGCGCTGAGCAACGCCGACACGCTGGTCGAACTGGGCTCGGGCACCTCGGAGAAGACCCGCCTACTGCTCGACGCGTTCGCGCGACGCGATCAGCTCCGGCGGTTCGTTCCGTTCGACGTCAGCGAAGCGACACTGCGCGCCGCAGCCGAAGCCGTGGCCGCAGAGTACGCGCCCGTCGCAGTGCACGCGGTCGTCGGCGACTTCGAACGGCACCTCGCCACGATCCCGCGTGACGGCGATCGGCTCGTCATGTTCCTCGGCGGAACGATCGGCAATCTCGCTCCCAAGGCGCGACACGACTTTCTGCGCGATCTCGCCGCCGGCCTTGGGCCAGGCGATGCATTCCTGCTCGGCACCGATCTCGTGAAGGACGTCGACCGCCTCGTGCGCGCGTACGACGATGCGGCGGGGGTCACTGCGGCGTTCAACCGCAACGTGCTCGAGGTCGTCAACCGGGAGCTGCGGGCGGACTTCGTGCCGGGGCGCTTCGAACATGTCGCTCGATGGGACGCCGAGCAGGAATGGATCGAGATGCGGCTGCGATCGACCGTCGACCATGTCGTGGAGGTGCGGGACCTCGGCCTCCGGGCTGTGTTCTCGGCGGGCGAGGACATGCGCACCGAGATCAGTGCGAAGTTCCGACGGGAACGCATCGAGGAGGAGCTGCGCGACGCCGGTCTCGAGCTGCGGCACTGGTGGACCGATCCCGCCGGCGACTTCGCGCTTTCCCTGTCGTTCCCCGCGTAACGGCACCGAGTCGGGCGCGCCGCCTCAGACGGTGGGCCGGCGCGGGGTCCGTACGATCGTGAGACCCCGCGGCACCGACGTGGTGCGAAGGCGGTCGCCGTGGACCTCGATCGACAGGAAGCCGTCCTTGAGCGGGATCCGCTCCAGGCGCAGCTCGCCGATCCAGTCGGGCACCACCGGCGCGAGGTGGAGCTCCTCGTTGCGGATGTCGGGCTCGAAGCGGAGCATCGTCCGCAGGAACAGCAACGGGCTCGCGGCAGCCCATGCCTGCGGCGCGCAGGCAGTGGGGTACGGCACGGGGAACTGCGTCTGTGAACGCGCGAGGCCCGAGAACAGCTCCGGCAGTCGGTTGTCGAAGTGAGCGCCGGCCGCGACCTGTCCCTCCATCACGCGGTGCGCCTCCTCCACGAAGCCGTACCGCATCAGACCCGCGGCACAGATCGCGTTGTCGTGCGGCCACACGCTTCCGTTGTGATAGCTGATCGGGTTGTAGCCGCCCATCGAGTCCGCGAGCGTGCGGACCCCCCAACCGGAGAAGCACGCGTCACCGACGAGGTGCCTCGCGACGACCGCGGCCTTGTCCGTGTCGACGATGCCCGTCCACAGGCAATGTCCGATGTTCGACGTGAGCGAGTCGATGGGGCGCTTGTCGCGATCGAGGCCGATCGCGAACCAGCCGTGCTCGTCGACCCAGAAGTCGCGGTTGAAGCAGCGCTTCAGCTCGGCCGCGCGTTCACACAACGACCGCGCCAGGTCGTGGTCGCCGTGCTCCGTCGCGATGTGCGAACGTGCGCGCAACGCCGCGTACACGTACGCCTGAACCTCGCACAGCGCGATCGGCGCGTGCGCGATCGTGCCGTCGGCGAACTGCACGCCGTCCCATGAGTCCTTCCAGCCCTGGTTCTGCAAGCCCCGGTCCGTGGTGCGCTGGTACTCGACATAACCGTCGCCGTCGCGGTCGCCACATTCGCGGATCCATGTCAGGGCCCGGTCGGCGGCGGGGATCAACGCGTCGACCTCGTCACGCCGGTTGCCCCACCGGGCGAGCTCACCGAGCAACATGACGAACAAGGGCGTGGCGTCGGCGGTGCCGTAGTAGATGCGTCCCCCGCCGAGCGACAGCTCCGCGCTCTCGCCGAAACGCATCTCGTGGAGGATCCGCCCCGGCTCCTCCTCGGTGATCGCGTTCGTGCCGACACCCTGGAAGCGCGCGAGTGTCTGCAACGTTCCGAGCGCGAGATCGGAGTCGGCGAGCATCGCCATCCACGAGGTGATGAGCGAGTCACGGCCGAACAAGGTCATGAACCACGGTGCGCCCGCGGCGACGACCGCCCGGTCGGGATGCTCCGGGTCGAAGATGCGCAGGGCCGCGAGATCCTCCGTCGAGCGCGCGAGCAGGGCCTTGAAGCCGTCGTGGCCGGTCGTCAGCACCGGGAGGCGGCGCCGCCACGCTTCGAGCCTCGCGAGCGGCGTGGACCGCTCGACCGGCCGGCCGCAGAGATGGCGGGGCGTGATCGGTTGGTCCTCGATCACCGGCGTGAGCTGCATGCACGTCTGCCACTCGCCGCGCGGGGGCACCGCGATCTTGTAGGTGATGATCTCGGCGCTCATCTGGGGCGGCTCCGACAGCGTCAGCCGCGCGCCGCGGCGAAACGTGCCCCGGCGATAGCTGAACTCCACCGAGCCGTCGGACTCGGCCGTCCGCACCTCGCCGACCTTCTCGATCCGGCCCTCCTTGACTTCGAACAAATCGGCGAAGTCGCAGCCGACGAGGATCTCGACGGTGCAGAACGTGGCCTCGTCGCTGAAGTTGCGCACGACGAGGTCCTCGCGCATCCCGCGCCCGACGTAGCGGTTCCGGAACACCATGAGGCTCGAGTCGGCCCGACCCGGCCCCGGCTGGTCCCGCAGGACGAAGGTCGCGCTGAACGGGTCCATGGTCGTGGCCGCGAGCGCCTCGGGCCACGTGCCGTTGAGCCGGAGACGCAGCTCGGACAGGAAGCGGGTGTCACGGAAGAACAGGCCGTGCGGAAGGCCGGGAAGGATGTCGCCGGCGTGCGAGCTGATGCAGAACGCCGGCCCCTCCACGAGGGTGATGCTCGATGTGTCGGCGCCGAGCGACGTGCTCGCACTGCTGGTCCAGGGGCTTCCCACCTGCAACTCCGCGAGAGTCGGGAGGCTGTGGCCGACGGCCGACGAGGACACGTCGCTCGGACGCTACCCGCCTGCCCCCGCAGGAACGCCCGTGTCGGCCGCGCCGGGATTTCCACTATCTGCGTAGTGTTATTACACTCACGCCATGGCTCCTTCCGCCGTTTCCGGTCCGGCGCCCGAGCCGGTCCTCGAGATCGACGACCTGCACGCCGCGGTCGACGGCGAGGAGATCCTCCGCGGCGTCGACCTCACCGTGGGCCCGGGCGAGATCCACACGCTCATGGGGCCCAACGGATCGGGCAAGTCGACCCTGGCGAACGTGCTGCTCGGCAACGGGGCGTACGACGTCACACGCGGCCGCGTGCGCTTCAAGAGCGAGGACATCACGGCGCTCCCTACCGACGCCCGGGCCGCCCGCGGCCTGTTCCTCGGTTTCCAGCATCCCGAGGAGATCCCGGGCGTGAGCGTCCTGAACTTCCTCCGTCAGGCCATGGCGGTGAGGAAGGGCATCGAGGACCTGTCGGTGCTCGAGGTGCGCATGGCGATCATCGAGTGGACGAAACGCCTCGGGATGGACGACCGCTTCACCGAGCGCTACCTCAACGAAGGGTTCTCCGGCGGCGAGAAGAAGCGCAACGAGGTGCTCCAGATGGCACTGATGGAGCCCGACCTCGCGGTGCTCGACGAGACCGACTCCGGCCTCGACATCGACGCGCTGCGCGTCGTCGCCCGCGGTGTCGAAGAGGTCCGGAGCACGCGGCCCGCGATGGGCATCCTCATGATCACGCACTACCAGCGGATCCTGCGGTACCTCACGCCTGACGTCGTGCACGTGCTGCTCGACGGACGCATCGTCGCGTCGGGCGGTCCCGAGCTGGCGTCTCGGGTCGAGGCGGAAGGGTTCGACGCGTTCCGGGCCCTCGAAGAATCACGAGGTTGACGACGATGCTCGACGTCACGCGCATCAAGGCCGACTTCCCCATCCTCGGCCGCGAGGTGCACGGCAAGCGCCTCGTCTACCTCGATTCGGCGTCGTCGTCGCAGAAGCCGAGCGCCGTCCTCGATGCAATGGACCGCGTCTACCGCAACTCGTACGCGAACGTGCACCGTGGCGTGTACACGATCGCCGAGGAGGCGACGAGCGCCTTCGAGGCCGCGCGGGCCCGTGTCGCTCGGTTCATCGGTGCCACCGCGCCGGAAGAGATCGTGTTCGTGCGCAACGCCACCGAGGCGATCAACCTCGTCGCGTACAGCTGGGCCCGCAAGAACCTGAGCGAAGGCGACGCGATCGTGCTCACCGAGATGGAGCACCACGCGAACATCGTCCCGTGGCACATCCTCGCCGCCGAGCGCGGCGTCGAGCTGCGCTGGGTCCGGCTCACACCCGACTACCGCCTCGACGTCGCCGAGCTCGAGCGTCTCGTCGACGGCGCGCGGCTGCTGGCGGTCAGCGCGATGTCGAACGTGCTCGGCACGATCAACGACGTGAGGCCGCTTGCGGACGCGGCCCACGCGGCGGGCGCCCACGTGCTCGTCGACGCCTGCCAGTCCGTTCCCCACCTTCCGACCGACGTGCGGGCCTGGGACGCCGACTTCGTGGCGATGTCGTCACACAAGATGCTCGGCCCCACCGGTATCGGCGCGCTGTGGGCGCGCCGCGAGCTGCTCGAGGCGATGCCGCCGTTCCTCGGCGGCGGCGAGATGATCCGTGACGTGCGCCTCGACGGGTTCACCCCGAACGAGGTCCCCTGGAAATTCGAGGCGGGCACACCGGCGATCGCCGAGGCGGTCGGTTGGCACGCCGCGATCGACTATCTCGACGGCCTCGGCATGGACGCCGTGCGCGAGCACGAAAAGACGGTCACCGCGTATGCGCTGCGCGCCCTCGAAGAGCGCTTCGAGGGCCGGCTGCACCTCTACGGACCGCTCGACCCCGAGGTGCGCGGCGGCGCGGTGTCCTTCCTGTTCGACGGGATCCACGCCCACGACATCTCACAGGTCCTCGACGAGGACGCGGTGTGCGTACGGGCCGGGCACCACTGCGCGAAGCCCTTGATGCGTACGCTCGGTGTCCCCGCTACGACGCGCGCGTCGTTCTACGTGTACAACGACGAGTCCGACGCGGACGCGCTCGTCGACTCACTCGTACGAGCCGAGAAGTTCTTCGCCCTGTAAGCGAACGAGGAATACGAGAGATGCCCGGCCTCGAAGACCTGTACCGCGAGATCATCCTCGACCACTACCGCTCGCCGAGGAACCGTGGCGAGCTGCCCGTCCCACCCGCGCACAAGGTCGAGGGGTTCAACCCGCTGTGCGGTGACGAGGTCGTGCTGTACCTCGACGTCGACGCCGGCAACGGCCAGGTCCGTGACGTCCGAGTCTCGGGACAGGGCTGCTCGATCAGCCAGGCGTCCACGTCGATGATGAGCGCCGCAGTGAAGGGCAAGCCCCTCTCGGAAGTGCGCAAGCTCATCCGGGCGTTCAAGGCGCTGATGTCGATCCACGAGTCCAAGCTCGAGGGCGACGGCGGTGGTCTCGACGAGGACGGCCTCGCTCCCGACGGCGCCGACGGGAACGCCGCCCTCGACGACGTCCGCCTGGGCGACCTCGAGGCGCTCCAGGGGGTCGTGAAGTTCCCCGTGCGGATCAAGTGCGCCACGCTCGCCTGGAACACCCTCCAGCAGGGACTCGACGAGGTCGCGACGCCGAGCCCCGCCGGCTGAGATCCCGGCGAATCGGGCAGATCGCTGCCCGTGCAGGTCAGACCGTGGTTCGGTTCCTCCCTCGCTGCGGCCTCCCGGGCATCCGCCCAGGCCGCAGCTGCGACCGCACTGTTCCCTCCGGCTCCCTCGCTGCGGCCTCCCGGGCATCCGCCCAGGCCGCAGCTGCGTCCGCACTCCGGTAACGCGGGATTCACGCGAGGCTGCATGGGGCAGGAAGGCGCCGGCGGGTACGGTGGACGCAATCACGGACCGCCGGGATCAGGGAGGAGCTCGATGGACCAGCAGACCCGGCTCACGACGATGGTGGACGAGGCGCTCGAGCGCTTCGCAGGACGTGACCTGGTCTCGGCCTCTGAGGTGACCGACCTCCTGCTCGACCTGCGGCTCGCGTTGCTCGAGGACGGCGACCCGTTGGAGGAGCTCCTCACCCCCGAGCCCGCCCGGGGCTGACACTCGCACCGCGCGCGCTCGCGCCGGACGCGCGCAACATCCCGAGCCGACCACGCAACTCCGTGGCGCCGGTTGCGCGCGTTTCGTTCCGCCGGCGCGCACATCCGTCACCGGCCCGCCACGTCGCGTGACCTGCTGCGAGTGGTGCGCGAGTGCGCGCCAGACGTGTCGGTACGATGTTCCGACTCCCCGTCGCGCAGGAAGAGGCAGGTGTTCCTCAAGCAGATCCTCCGTCCCCGCGTGCTCGTGTCGATCGGCGCCGCGCTGGGGCTGCTCGCGAGCGCGGCGGTCGCCGGTGCCCTGCTCCGGAACGCGCCCTCGTCCCATCACGCGAGCTCGCCGTCGAAGCCGGCCCGCAATGTCGTGTCACCCGGGAACACCGCTCCCACCACCGCGGCCCCGAGCACGACCACGACCACCGGACTCGCGCAGCCGCCGTTCGCGGCGTTGCCGCCGCTGCCGCCCAACGGCCTGCGGGTCGGCGCGAGCGGGCCGGTGGTCGCCGCGTACCAGCAGCGGCTCGTCGATCTCCACTTCGATCCGGGTGGCGTCGACGGCCACTACGGCGGCGACATGGCCTACGCGGTCACCGCGCTCCAGAAGATCTACGGGCTCCCGCGCACCGGAAGGCTCGGCGACGCCGAGGCGATGGCGCTCGCCGGTTTCCGGTACCCGCCGCCGCTCGCGCCCGACGGTGAGCCGAACCGCACCGAGATCGACGTCGGCAAGCAGGTGCTCACGCTCTACCAGAACAACCAGGTGCGCCTGATCACGACCGCCTCGACGGGCAGCGGCGAGTACTACTGCTACACCGACAAGTACCGGCCGGTGCGGGTGTGTGAGAACGCCTACACCCCGTCGGGGAAGTACTCGTACAACCGCTTCGTGAGCGGCTGGGACGAGTCACCGCTCGGGCACCTGTACAACCCCTTCTACTTCAACGGTGGTATCGCGGTGCACGGATACCCGAGCGTGCCGTCGTCGCCCGCGTCGCACGGGTGCGTGCGAATCCCGATGACGATCTCGCAGTACTTCCACACGCTCGTGAACAAGGGCGATCCGGTGTACGTCTTCGGCGGAACCGACGGCCCGGGCCGGGTCACGTACACGCCGTTGCCGCCCCCGACGACCGCCGCACCGGTCCCGCCACCCGGCGCGCCCGGACCGTCGACACCGCCCCCGAGTACTGCACCGCCCACGACCGCGACGACGAAGAAGCCCTGACTGCAGCTCGAGTCGGCCAGACCTTCCCCGATAGGACGGGTCGTCCCGACCGTCGACGCGCCGACTCAGAAGCCGGGGTCGGCGAACGGGTCGACCGGCGCCTCGACGGCGGCGACCGCGAGCGATTCGACGCCGAGCTCCCGCGCGAGGCCGTCGTAGCCGGCTTCTTCGAGCGTGTCGGCGAGCTCCGGGCCGCCGCTCGCAACGATGCGGCCGCCCATGAGGACGTGCACCCGGTCGGGCCGCAGCTCGGTGAGCAACCGCGCGTAGTGCGTGATCGCGAGCACACCGAGATGGTCTTCGGCGGTCATCGCCTCGATGCGACGGGCGACGTCGCGTAGCGCGTCGACGTCGAGGCCGGAGTCGATCTCGTCGAGGATGGCGAACCGCGGTCGCAACACCGCGAGCTGGAGTGTCTCGGCCCGCTTCTTCTCGCCGCCGGAGAACTCGACGTTGACGCCACGGTCGAGGAACTCACCGGCGACCGCGAGGCGCTCAGCTTCGACGTGAAGCCGGCGGCCCAGATCGTCGGCCCGCTCGCCGCGTGCGTGCAACGCGGACTCGAGGACGTCGCTCACGCGGACACCGTCGACCTCGACGGGATACTGCATCGCCAGGAACAATCCCTTGGCGGCGCGCTCCCACGTGGGGAGACCGAGCAGCTCCTCGCCGTCGAGGCGCACCGACCCGGACGTGATCGTGTAGTCGGGACGTCCCATGATCGAGTGCGACAGCGTGGACTTCCCCGAGCCGTTCGGACCCATCAACGCGTGGACCTCACCGGAACGAACCTCGAGATCGACGCCACAAAGGATCTCGTGCCCGTCGACCGACGCGTGCAGGTCGCGGATCTCGAGGGTGTGCGACGAGGTGCTCATGGCAGCGAGACGACCTTCATGGCTCCCTATGCTCCACCGTCGCCGTGCATCCGCCCGGGGTTCCGCTCCGTGCGCACGATCACGTCGTTGCCGTCCACGCTCACGTCGTACACCGGCACCGGTTCGGTTGCCGGCAACGTCAACGGCTCCCCGGTCTTCAACGAGAACATCGAGCCGTGCTTCGGGCACTCGATCTCGCACTCGTCTTCCCACACATCACCCTCGGCGAGTGAATAGTCCTCGTGCGAACAGCGGTCACCGATCGCGTAGAAGTCGTCACCGATGCGCACGACCGCGACCCGATGACCCTCGACATCGAAGCGCTTCGAGCTCCCCGGCTCGATGTCGTCGCGCGAGCACACGCGCACGTCAGGCACCCGAGCTCAACCTCCCGACCTTCTGGTCGACCTCGGCCCGCAGAGGCTCGACGAGCGCGGGCACTGCGAGCCGGTCGAACACGTCGTCGAAGAAGCCCAGCACGATGAGCCGCTCGGCCTCCGCCGGCGGCACGCCGCGCGTCTCGAGGTAGTACAGCTGCTCCTCGTCGATCGGCCCGACCGTGGATGCGTGGGAGCAGCGCACGTCGTTGGCCTCGATCTCGAGGTTCGGAATCGACTCCGCGCCCGCGCCTTCCGTCAGGACGAGGTTGCGGTTCGTCTGGAAGGCGTCGGACCGTTGGGCCTTCGGCCGGATGTGAATGAGCCCCGAGTACACCGAGCGTGCCCGCTCCTCGACGGCCCCCTTGAACAGCAGGTTGCTGCGCGTGCGCGGCGCGGCGTGGTCCTGCAGGGTGCGGAAGTCGAGGGTCTGCTCGCCGTCGCCGAAATAGACCGCGAGCAGGTCGCTGTCGGCGCCCTCGCCCTCGAGGCGCGCTTCGCTGCGCAGGCGCGCGTAGTCGCCTCCCAGCGCCACCGCCGAGGCCCGCAGCGTCGCGTCACGCCCGAGGTGCGCACGCTGGAGCGCGACCTGCCACGTGCCCGAGCCGTGCTGTTGCACCGACGCATATCGCAGGTTCGCCCCGTCGCCGATGACCAGTTCGACGACCGGCACGACGAGGCGAGTGGCGTCATCGCTCACGACGCGCTCGAGGACGGTCGCCTCGGCGCCTTCCTCGATCACGACGAGCGTGTGCGGGAAGACGGCCGTCCCTTCGGTGCCGGCGCCGTGCTCGACCACGATCGGCGCGTCGACGACGACCCCCGCGGGCACATGAACGAACGCGCCGTCGGTCAGGAACGCATCGTGCAGCACCGTGAACACGTCTTCGGATGCGGCCGCGACCGAGCCCAGCAGATCGCGGAAGCGCCCGTCGTCGAGGTCGCCGAAGCCGCCGACGACGACGCCCTTGGAAGCGAGCGAAGGATCCAAGCCGTGCCACTGTGGCGGCGGCGTCCGTTCGGGGCGGTAACGCTGCGGGTCGAAGCGTTCGATCGGGCTGAAGCGCCACAGGTTCTCGCCGGCCGTCGGCCACGGCGCGTCCACCAGACGCTCGGCCGCGGCGACCCGGCGCGCCGCCAACCACTCGGGGCCGGTCAGGGCGCGCGCCGCGTCGACCGTGAAGCCGTGAGCCATGCGTGCCTCGCTAGCGGCCGGCGTTGCTAGCCGACCGAGCCTTCCATGTTGAGCTCGATCAGCCGCGACAGCTCGACGGCGTACTCCATCGGCAGGGTCTTGGTGATCGGCTCGATGAACCCGTTGACGATCATCGCGGTTGCCTGCTGCTCCGAGAGCCCCCGGCTCATCAGGTAGAAGATCTGGTCGTCGCCGACCTTCGAGACCGTCGCCTCGTGGCCGATACGGGCGCCCTTCTCCTCGATCTCCATCGTCGGGTAGGTGTCGGAGCGGCTCTGGTCGTCCAGCATGAGTGCGTCGCAACGCACATGGCTCTTCACGCCGTGCGCGCCTTCGTTGACCTTCACGAGGCCGCGATACGTCGTGCGCCCGCCGTCCTTGGAGATCGACTTCGAGTCGATGATCGACGTCGTCTCGGGTGCGGCGTGCGTCATCTTCGCCCCGGCATCCTGATGCTGGCCATGGCCCGCGTACGCGACCGAGAGCACTTCGCCGTGCGCTTTCGGCCCCGTCATCACGACCGCCGGGTACTTCATCGTGAGCTTCGACCCGAGGTTGCCGTCGATCCACTCCACCGTGGCCTCGGTCTCGGCCCTGGCCCGCTTCGTGACCAGGTTGTAGACGTTGGGCGACCAGTTCTGGATGGTCGTGTAGCGGATGCGGGCACCGGGCTTCGCGATCAGCTCCACCACGGCGGAGTGCAGCGAGTCCGACGAGTAGATCGGTGCGGAGCAGCCTTCCACGTAGTGCACCGACGAGCCCTCGTCGGCAATGATCAACGTGCGCTCGAATTGGCCGGCATTCTCCGCGTTGATGCGGAAGTAGGCCTGCAGCGGCATGTCGACGTGCACGCCCGGCGGCACGTAGATGAAGCTCCCGCCGCTCCACACCGAAGAGTTGAGCGCGGCGAACTTGTTGTCGCCCGGCGGGATCACCGTGCCGAGGTGCTGCTTCACGATGTCGGGCCACTCGCGCACCGCGGTGTCCATGTCCGCGAAGAGCACGCCGAGCTTCTCGAGGTCCTCGCGATTCTTGTGGTACACGACCTCGGACTCGTACTGGGCCGTCACGCCGGCGAGGAACTTCCGCTCGGCTTCCGGGATACCGAGCTTCTCGTATGTGGCCTTCATCGCCTCGGGAAGCATGTCCCAGTCGGAGACCTGCTTCTCGGTGGGCTTGATGTAGTAGTAGATGTTGTCGAAGTCGATGTCGGGCATGTTGCGCGCGAACCATTCGAGCATCGGCTTGCGTTCGAACCGCTTCAGCGCATTGAGGCGGAACTTCGTCATCCACTCCGGCTCCGACTTGTGCCAGGAGATGTCGCGGACGACCTGTTCGTTGAGGCCCTTCGCGGGCTTGTAGACGTAGCTCTCCGCGTCGGACCAGCCGAGCTTGTACTTGCCGAGATCGATGCCGGTCACTGCCATGGGTCGTCGCCTCCGCGGCGCTGCGTCGGGTGTGGGACCGGTGCCTGTACCCGGGGTCCATACCCCTGGGGCCCGGTCTCCTCGCCCACACCGGCCGGTGCCGGCGAACGAGGTATTTCCACTACGCAGATAGTAACAATCCCGGGGCAGCGCGGCCAAGGGCGGCGCCGGTCAGGTCGAGGGCGCGGTCGACGAGGAGGGCGTGCCGGGTGCGCTGGACGGCGTCGTTCCGGATCCGCCCGAGGCGGCCTCGGCCCGGCGGAGCCGGTCCGCCATCTGGTCCACCGCGGCCTGGTATGCGGCGAGATTTCCCTGGCGGAGCGCGGCCTGCGCCTGGTCGTAGAAGGCACTCGCCTGCTGCAGGAGCTGGGCCACGGTCGCGTTGGCGGGCGGCGGGCCGGCCGTCGTCGTGGTCGTCGAGCTGGCCGACGGGGGCGCGCTCGTCGGCGGCGTCGAGGTCGGCGTCGTGGTGGGCTGGCTCGACAGCTCGGCGATGGTCGGGGGCGGCTTGCCCTGGAACAGCTGCGCGAGCGCGCCGTCGAGCGTCGTGTCGATCACCGAGATACCGGCGTGA
>JAMXLJ010000173.1 GCA_024281095.1 Acidimicrobiia bacterium
GCGCCGAGAATCGCGATGACGGCCAGCTGCGTGATCGGGAACGCGAACCGCGCGGTGCCTGCGGTCGCCGAGAAGACCCACGCGAGGAACGCGCCCAGCACGAGCCCCAACGCCGTCCCGAACGTCGACACAATGAGAGACTCGAGTCGTAGTACCGACCGCACCTGCCGGCGCGACTCGCCGACCGCACGGAGCAAACCGAGCTCACGGCGTCGCTCGTAGACCGCGAGGCCGAGTGTGTTGGCGATGCCCAGGAGCGCGATGAGCACCGCGAGGGCGAGCATCACGTACACGATGCCGAGCAGCGTGTTGAGCGCGGACGTCGACGACGTCGCGAACTGCGAGACGTTGTCGACCCCCGTCGCACCGTTCGCACGCGCCAGCGGGGTGAGCGCAGTACGCGCCGTCGTGAGTGTGACACCCGGCTTGGTCGTGACGAGGACCACCATGTCGGTGGGCTGCACCGTGTGCGCGTCATAGAGCGCAGCCGACATCGTGATGTCGTCGAGGAGGTCCGCGTTGTCGTAGATCGCGCGCACTGTTGTCGGAACCGTCGAGCCGCCCGCGAACGTGAACGGCACTTGCGTTCCGAGGGTCCAGTGCCGCTTCGATGCCAGCGACTTGCTCACCGCGATTCCGTCCGGGCCCAGCGCGCGCAATGCGCCGGCGACGGTGTCGAAGCGCAACACCTTCGACACCTGCGCGGTATCGGTCGCGGAGACCGTCGTCGCGTCGGGCCCGATCTTGACCGGGCCGCCGCCGAGGCCGACGGCGCGTTCGACGAGCGGTGAGCGGCCGAGCTCGTCGACCAGCTGCGGGTTGAGGCGACCTCCACCGAACGACGGCGAGCTGATGACGACGTCGGCCGTGACACCGTTGCGCACCTGGCCGTCGGCCGTCGCCTTGAGGGACGCGGTGAACAAGGTGAACATCGAGACGACGGCGACGCCGATCGCCAGCGCGGTCGCGGTGGCGGCGGTACGGCGCGGGTTGCGCCGGGCGTTCTCCTCCGCGAGCTTGCCGGTGACCGGACGCACGCGCTCGAGGAGCGCACCGAGCAGGCGGGTCGACGGCACGATGGCCACGGGTGCCAGCACGAGCGCGCCGACCACGAGCGCGAGCGCACCGGGAGCGGCCAACGCGGCGGATCCCGCCGCCGCGCCGGCGACCGAGACCGCGCCGCCCACAACTGCCAGGGTCACTCCCGTGAGCGTGCGTCGCGGGGTCACGGTGCGCGGCTCGGTCTCGGTCTCGCGCAGCGCGCTGATGGGCGCGATGGCGGACGCCCGGCGCGCCGGAAGCTGCGCGGCGGCCACTGTCGCCGCGATGCCCGCCGCCGCACCGATCAGCAGCGACGATGCGTGCACCGTGAGACCGCCGGCAGGCAGAGCGAAGCCGAAGGCGTCGAACATGCCCTTGAGGAGGCCGGCCACGGCGAGACCTCCGGCCGCGCCGAGGGCCGCGGCCACGATGCCGATCGTGAGTGCCTCGAACGTGACGGTTGCGCGCACCTGGCGGCGCGTGGCGCCGACCGCGCGCAGCAGTGCCAGTTCACGCGTGCGTTGCGCGACGGTGATGGCGAACGTGTTGTTGATGCTCAACGTCGCGACGACGAGCGCGATCGCTGCGAACACGACGAGGAACGCCCGCAACATGGTGAGGAACGTGCTCGACACGTTGTCGATGCGCTCCTGCGTCAGTTGCCGGCCCGTGATCGCCTCGACACCGGGAGGGAGCACGGCGCGGACCCGGTCTCGCAGGGTGTCGCTGCTCACCCCGGGTGCGGCCCGCACCACGATGGAGGTCACCCGCCCCGGGAGGCGGGTCACGTTGGCCTGCGCGCCGGCGAGGGTGAAGGCGGTGAACGTGGCCTGTCCGAACCCACCCGCGCTCCCGAAGCTGGCGATGCCGACGATGCGCACGCTCACCGGCTGGGGCGTCTGGAGGGTCGTACGGTCGCCGATGTGCAGGGAGCCGGTTTCGGCGGTGGTGCGATTGACCACCACCTCGTCCGGCGCGACGGGCGCGCGCCCGGCGACGAGCCGGTACGGGTTCAGCGTCGCGTCGGTGATCCAACTCCCGGCTTGACGCGGCGGCCCATTCCCGCCGATCGCGGTGCCGTCGCGACCGAGGAGCGCGCCGTACCCGGTGATCTGACCCTGCGCGTCCGCGACCCCGGGTACACCGCGGATGGTCGACACCAGCGACTCGTCGACGAGGCCGCGCGCGTTGTCGGCGCCGCTCCTCGGGCTGTCGACCGCAACCTGGTTGCGCACGACCACGCTCGTGCCCGCCGACACCTCGGCGAACAGCCGGTCGAAGTTGGCCTTGAGTGTGTCGCCGAGGACGAGGGTGCCAGTGAGGAACGACACGCCGAGCGTCACCGCGATCGCGATGCTTGCGAGCCGGCGCCGTCGCTGCCATACGGAGAGAACGCTGAGCTTCACCATGTCAGCCTCCGAACGCCTTCATGCGGTCCAGCACGCGCGGCGCGCTCGGGTCGGTCATGTGATCGACGATGCGTCCGTCGGCGAGGAACACGACCGCGTCCGCGTACGAGGCCGCCACGGGATCGTGGGTGACCATCGCGACCGTCTGATCGAACTCGTCGACGGCGCGGCGGAGGAATCCGAGGATCTCCGCGCTCGAACGTGAGTCGAGGTTTCCGGTCGGTTCGTCGGCGAACACGATCTCGGGCCGGCTCACCAAGGCGCGCGCCACTGCGACCCGCTGCTGCTGGCCGCCCGACAGCTCGCTCGGCCGGTGGTCGAGCCGGTCCGCCAGCCCGACCGTCTCGACGATCTGGCGCAGCCAGGCCGGGTCGGGGCGCCGACCGGCGAGGGTCAGCGGCAGCGTCACGTTGTCGACCGCGGTGAGCGTCGGCACCAGGTTGTACGCCTGGAACACGAAGCCGATGTGGTCCCGGCGCAGCGAGGTGAGGTCGCGCTCGGACAATGCGCCGAGGTCGTGCGGACCGACGCACACCCGCCCCGACGAAACCGTGTCGAGGCCGGCCATGCAGTGCATCAGCGTCGACTTGCCGGAACCGGACGGCCCCATGATCGCCGTCAGGCGGCGAGCGGGTATCTCGAGTGTCACGTCGTCGAGGGCGCGGATCCCCGCGGCGCCGGACCCGTAGATCTTCGTGATCCGGTGCGCGGTCGCCGCGGACGCGGACAGGCGCGTTGTCGTCGTCATCAGTGGACCTCCGGTGGGAGACATCGAACCGATGGTGACGACTGCAGCCGATCCTGTCGTCGGCCGGGGCTCGGTACCTGGCGTACCACCGCCGGCGTACGCGTGGCCACTTGCGTACGAACGCGTACGCGCTCCGTCTACGTCAGGCGTCGTATGCGCGCTCCGGTTCCGCGCCGCGGCGAGCGGTGAGCCAACTACCTGAAGCGCGGCGTGATGTGTGCGAGCACGGGATCGGAGCACACCGACGCGGGGACGTTGCCGGTGGCGTCACAAATTGCCGCGGTGAGTGCGTTGGCGGTGCCGATCGCACCGCGCGACACCGCGGTCGCGGGATTGGTGATTTCTCTCACGATCTCGGCCGCGCTCTTCCCTTGTAGGACGGTCGGGTCGTACGACGCGCCCGAGACGGCATACCGGCCGGCGATGTCGAGGAACGGAATGCCGCCGGTGGCCGACGGCGGGAAATACGGCGGGCCGCCGTAGGTCGACATCAGCTGTCGCTGTTCAAGCGTCGGCGTCTCGAGCTTCGTGTACGAACCGGCCGCAGGTTGGTTGGTCATCATCTCCACGGTCTCGAAGCTCACGTAGGTGCTGTTGTACCGCGAGGCGTGGAACGTGAACGTCTGCGTGTTCGGGAAGGTGTCGTCGAACGCGGAGTGCGTCAGGTGGAGCCCTTGGAATCGGCCAAATCGCGACAGCGCGGTGATGATCGCCCACCGCTCCGTCGCGCAGTAAGGGCAGTACTCGGCGCCCATGTAGAGGACCCGCGGCTTGCCGTCCCTGGTGAGCGGCGGCCCGTCGACCTCCAACGGGAATGCCACGGTCGATCCCGGGCCGACCGCGTGGAACGTTCCGGCTGGGATCGCGGCGAGCTTCGCCGCCAACGAGGCGGCCGTCGTCGGCGACCGGGAAGTGTCCGCGCTCCCGCGCGCGACGGCAGCGATCGCGAACCCCGACACGACCACGATCGCGGCGCCGGCCAAGAGCTTCCATGAACGCGGATGGCGGAATCGCTTCGGGGGAACGGGGCGCGAGCGCGGCGCAGTGTTCGTTCGCGAGCTCATGGGGTCGTGCGCATCCTCGGGCGACAGGGTGGCACCCTGCGGCCCGGCGCTCGGGAACGGCCGCGTGGCGGTTTCGTGAACGATGCGGAAACCCGCGATGCCGCGCTATTCCTTCTCCTCACTTGGGTGTTCGACGACGGCGACGACGCGGTTCGCCAAGAAGCGCGCGGTACGGACGGGTGTGCCGCTGCGGGTCACCTCGGTGACCTCGAGCGTGCCGCGCGCGAGCGTCACGTCGACCCGGCGCCCGGCCTTGGTGGCGACGATCACGAACTGGCGCACACCGTCGCCGACGTCGACGAGCACCTCGACCCGATCGCCCTTCATCCGCGCCCCTTTCGCCGGCCGGCAGGGTTCATTGGCAGCTCATAGGTTGGCCGACAGCGAGCACCGGTGCGGCCGCTACGGCGGGATGGCTTGGATGGTGCCGTCGGGTTTGCGTTGGAGTTTCCATTTGCCTTCGTGGACGGCGACGTGGTCGGGGCGGCACAGGGCGTAGAGGTTGTCGAGGTTGGTCTCACCACCGTGATGCCAGGGGTCGTGGTGGTGGATGTCGCACCATTCGGGCGGTGCGCCACAGCCGGGGATGATGCAGCCGCCGTCGCGGGCGAGCACGGCCCGGCGCTGGGCGGGGGTGGCGAGGCGGCGCTGGCGGCGGCCGACGTCGAGGATTTCGGAGCCGGAACGCAGGATGCGGCCGAGGAGGGCGTCGCAGGCGAGGCGGCGGATGGTGTTGGGCGCGACGGGCCCGACCCGGGGGAGGTCGCAGCGGGCGGTGGTGAGGTCGCCGGGGAACTCGCCGGTGAGGGTGTCGGCGTCGACGAGCACGTCGATGGTGACGGTGGCGTGCTCACCGGCGGCGAGGCGGACGAGGGCGTCGGCGCGGCGTTGGGCGGCGGGTCGGGTGCCGTCGCGTTCGCTATGGGCGTCGAGGGCGGCGAGGACGAGCGCGCCGCCGTGGGGGTCGAGTTCGCCGTCGATGCGTACGGTGCCGCGGAAGGTGACCGAGCAGTGCAGCCGGCGGCGGGCGAACGCGTGGGTGGCGTCGCGATCGGCGAGGACGTCGTCGGCCAGGACACGCCAACGGCGGGCGACGGTACGGAACCCTTCGACCGGCAGGGTGCTCGCCGCGTCGAGGAGGGTGTCTTCGTGTTCGTCGAAACATTCCTCGCGGTGGCGTGCGGCGCGGGCGATGACGTCGACGTGTGCGCTGGTGATGTCGCCGCTGTCGAGCAGTTTGGCGGTGCGGTCGTGGTGGTGGACGAGGCGTGCGTTGCGGACGAGGCGGGCGGCGTCGAGCGGGCTGAGCCGGCCGTGGTGGATCAGCCACCGGGTCGGGTTGTGGACCCCGTCGGCGGCCCACTCACCCGACGCCGCGAACGCGCCGAACTTCTGGAGCAACTGCGCTTCGATGCGCTCGCGCTCCGCGAGCAACTCGAGCACCTCCACCGACCCGCCCAACATGCGTTCAACATACGACGGCGGTGTGACAGTTATCGCGGCGCAACAACGAGTTGGCTCGTGGTCCGTCTGCGTTGGGCGCGGTGGACCATCTCGCGCGCCGCGCAGGCGCGGTTCCATCGAGGGCGGTTCTAGCCCTCCCGCAGGAGGATGCGGTACTCGCCTGGAAGCTGCGCGACCGTGTCGTGCCACTCCTTCTCGCCGACGGCCTCGCGCACCACCTTCAGCACTGCACGCGCGTGTTGCGTCGCGGTCGCGCGATCGACCCCTTCGAGCTTGGCCACCCAATCGACGAACTCGTCGACGGACATCGTTCGCACCTTGCTGTGCGTGGTCCGGTGGATGCCCCGGCGGATCGCGGGCCGCAATTCCGGTGGCAGCAGTGGCTCGAGATCCTCGACCTGTCCGGCAGTGATCCGCTTCGCCAGGACCTCGAGCACCGCATCGGCAGCGCGTGCGGCGCCCTCGCGGTCGAGGCCCGTGCGCTGCGCGACCCGGTCGAGGAACTCGTCGTACCCTACGGTGACCATCGAGGTGTCGCCGTCGGTCGGTCTGGGCGCGTGGGCGACGGCGTCGTCGAGGAGCGGGCCGAAGTCCTTCGGCAACTGCGCGCGCATGTCGTCGAACTCGTCGGCGCCCACCGCAGCCCACAACGCGGCCAGCACACCGCGAGCCGTGCGCTCGGCGGTCGACCGGTCGGCGTGCAGCTCCGACTCGATCCGACGGATGAACTCGTCGACGTCGAAGCGCTCCACCGGGCCGTCCGGCGCCACACAGCCGCGCAACTCCTCGGGCAGTCGCTCGGCGAGGTCCTCGGCTTCGCCGGAGGAGATCCGTCGGGCCAGTGTGTGCAGGGTCAGGCAGGCGGCCCGGCCCGCCTCCTCGTCGTCGGTGATGCCGGCCTCGCGTTCGACCGTAGTGACGAAGGTCCGGTAGTCCACGACCGCTCCTCTCTCCAGGGCGCGTTCCATCACGCGGTACCTGCCCGCCGGTGTCGGAAGTGCAACGGACGTCGAGGGCGGGGTGGCCGCGAGAGCCGACTGGTCAGACGGGCGGGGCGAGCAGCGGTTTGGAGCTTCGGTAGATCCCTTCGGGATCGGCCCGTACCTCGGCGTCGATGCGATGCGCGTCGTCACCGACGAGGATCCGCCACTCGCCGGCCAGCACGCCTTCCAGGATGATCGTCGCCGCTTCGGCCGCACTGGTGGGCGCGTTCTCGCGGAACCCTTCGCCCACCATCTTCATGAACCCGCGCAGTTCGTGGTCGGCGAGCTCCATCGCGAGTCCTCGACGCGCGAGGTCCGCGCGCATCTCGTCGAGCTCCGCGTCGCTCATCCGATCGGGATCGGGTTGGCCGTGCAGACGTCGAGAGTTGGTGACGATGTCGGTCCCGATGTGTCCGGGCATCACGACCGCGACCTTGACGTGCGGTGCATAGATGCGGAAGTCCTCGAGCAGCGCTTCCGAGAAGCCCTTCACTGCGAACTTCGCCGTGCTGTACGCGGTGTGCGGGAAGCCGGGGCCGAGCGTCGCCCAGAAGCCGTTGACGCTGCTGGTGTTCACCAGATACCCGTCGTCGCTCGCGACGAGCAGCGGGACGAACGCTCGGCTGCAGTTGTAGACACCGCCCCAGCACACTGCGAACGTGCGATCCCATTCCTCGCGGTCGCCGGTCACGAAGCTCGCGCCGCCGCCGATTCCCGCGTTGTTGAACACGAGATGCACGTGGTCGGTCTCGTGTTGCTCGACCACCTCGTCGCGAAAACGTGTCACCTGAGTCTCGTCGGACACGTCGCACAGGTGCGTCGTGACGCGGGTGCCATCCGGCGCTTCCTTCTGCGCCCGCCGCGCCGTCTCGGTGAGACCATCGGCGTTGACGTCGCACGTGGCGACGGAGCAGCCCTGCGCGGCCAGCTGCAGCACCAACTCACGGCCCATACCAGAACCGCCACCAGTGACGACGGCGATGCGGCCAGCGAACGAGTCCATCACGATCCTTTCGGCACAATCCCTTTCGGCACAATCCCTTTCGGCGCAATTCCTTTGCGCACGCTACGACGGTGCCTGCTCGTCGAGCGTCTTCAACATGCGCTTCAGGGCGACCTGACGATAGGAGCTCTCCATCAACTCCGCGACCTCGTCCCACTCCACCGGGCCGGCACCGAAGTCGAGCGCCAGCCATCCACCGGGCCCGAAGTACGGCGGCACGAAGAAGCGCTCGTCGGCGAGCAGCGCCGGTCGCTCGTCGGGCTCGGGCTTGAAGATGACCGAGTAGCCGTCTTCCTTGCTTCCGGTGAAGACCGCGAACAGCTTCTTGCCGGCCCGGAACGTCGGCCTGCCCCACGCTTCCACCTCGCTGCTCTCCGGCAGCGCGAGGCAGACCTCGCGAAGGTCCGCGAGGAATGGATCGTCGTCGCGGTACATCCGCGGGTGGGCCACACCGTCACGTTACGCCCCGGCGAACGCGCCGTCAGTTGGGCGCGCGACCACCGGTTGGGTCACTTTTCCGTCGTATGAGCGGAAGATCATCCCCGTTGGGTCGGGGTGCCGTGCACATGGAGGAGCCACGCACACCATTCGTCGACACCCTCACCGGTGCGCGCACTCGCGTGGATGACCCGCGCGTGCGGGTTCACGTCGCGCAGGTGACCGAGGAAGCGGTCCATACGGAAGTCGAGGTGGGGGAGCAGGTCGACCTTGTTCACCACGATGACGTCGGCGGCGCGGAACATCACCGGGTACTTGAGCGGCTTCTCCTCGCCCTCGGTGACCGCGTAGACCATTGCGCGAGCGTCCTCGCCGACGTCGAACTCCGCCGGGCACACGAGGTTGCCGACGTTCTCGACCACGAGCAGGTCGAGATCAGAGAGCGCGAGGCGGCCGAGACCCGAGCGCACCATCACCGCGTCGAGGTGACATTCGCCGCCGAATCCCGCGCTCGTGTTGACCAACGACACCGGCGCCCCGAGCGAGGCGAGCTCGTCCGCGTCGAGACTCGTCGCGATGTCGCCTTCGAGCACGCCGAGCTGAAGCGTTCCTGACAGTGCCGTGATGGTGCGGCGCAGCAGGGTGGTCTTTCCTGCTCCCGGCGACGACATGAGGTTGACGCACCGAACGCCGGCGCGCTCGAGGTCGAGCCGGTTCGCCGCCGCGACGCGGTCGTTCTCGGCGAGCAGGTTCTCGAGCACCTCGACGCGCACCGTTCCGCTCTCGCGGTAGCCGGTGTGGTCACCGACGTCGTGCCGGACGTCCGGGTGCTCGTGCTCGTGCACGGTGCCGTCGGTATGCCGGTGGAAGCGGCCCATTACGGGACCTCCTCCGCGACGTCCATCGACGCGATCTGGAACTCTTCACCGCTGACGAGCCGTACGTCGACTGCACCGCACGCCGCGCACACGAGCACCGGCCAGTCGAGCGTGGTGCGCTCGCCGCACGCGGCGCACTCGACGACGGCCGGGACGTGCTCGACGACGAGCTCCGACCCGGCGAGCTCGGTGCCCTCTGTGAGCACCTCCCACGCGAACGACAGGGAGTCGGGCACGACCTGGCGTAGATGGCCGATGCGCACGGTGACCCGCCGGACCTGCCGTCCGGAAGCGTGTGCAGTGACCGTGTCGACGATCGCCTGGCACACGGACAACTCGTGCACAAGGTGACCGTACCCCGCGACGCACCCGGCCGCGCACGGAGCTTGCGGCACGTCAGCGCAGCGCGAGCCAGAGGCTCGAACCCGCGAGCACGAGCAACACGGCCGCGGTGAACTTGCGGACGACGGTGACGGGTATCCAACGCAGGATCCCCTGCCCGCCGGCGACCGCGGCGGCCGCGACGGTCCACAAAGCGAGCGTCGAACCGATCGCGACCGAGAGCGGCGAGTGATAGCGCGCGGCGAAGTTCGCGGTGAGGATCTGGGTGAGATCGCCCCACTCGGCGAGGAAGATGACGATGAACGCGGTTGTGAGCACCGTGTGCGCGGCCGCCTCGTGCTCGATCAGCTCGGCCTCTTGCTTCGCGCCCTCGCGCCAGGCGTATACCGCGCCGAACAGGAACAGCGCCGCGACGAAGACCTCGACCACCCGGTGTGGCAACAGATGGAACAGTCCGACGCCGACGGTCGTGGCGATCGCGACGTGGAGCAGGAAGGCGCCCGCGGCACCGAGCCACACCGACAGAGGGCGGCCCCGCGTGGACAACAGCAAGCTCGCGAACATCGTC
Organism: Acidimicrobiia bacterium; assembly: GCA_024281095.1. GTDB lineage: Bacteria > Actinomycetota > Acidimicrobiia > IMCC26256 > JAMXLJ01 > JAMXLJ01. The sequence goes on from JAMXLJ010000173.1 coordinate 9,939, forward strand.
TTGTCGGGGAGCTCCCCGACGAGGATCAGCGGGAAGACCGTCGCGATGATGCGCGGATCGAGCTTCACAGGCCTGCTCTCGTGAGTGTCGCCGACATGCTGCCGTCAGCGGGAGATCTTCTGGGGCACGATGTCGATTCCAGCATGGCCCGTTCGTCGTGGGGGTGGAACACACCCGGCAAGGAGGACCCGATGCGATACATGCTCCTGATCTGCACCGACGAGAGCGCCGACACGGCCATGAGCCCCGAGGAGTCGGCGGCGAGGTTCGGCGA
>JAMXLJ010000174.1 GCA_024281095.1 Acidimicrobiia bacterium
TGCCGGGTGACAACACCGAGATGGTGGTGGAGTTGATCGCGCCGATCGCGATGGAAGAAGGGTTGCGGTTCGCGATCCGTGAGGGTGGCCGCACCGTCGGCGCCGGCCGCGTCACCAAGATCGTCAAGTAGAGAGCGAGCGACAAGAGATGGCTTCCGACAAGCGGGTGAAGGTCACGCTCGCATGCGAAGAGTGCAAGCGCCGGAACTACATCACGGTGAAGAACCGGCTCAATGATCGCGAGCGGATCGAGATGAAGAAGTACTGTCGATTCGATCGGCGTCACACCGTGCATCGCGAGACCCGATAATTCCGGCAAACCGGAGCATCTTCGAACCGATGGCCCAGGGCAGGGCGGGAGGCGATTGACCCGTGAGCCCGAACCTACCGGTGCGTAACCTCCGTCAGGTCCGATGAGTCCAATGCCCACGGACTGGACGGCAGCAACCGACGACTGGGCTCAGCTCGTCGCGGCGGCCAAGGCCGGCGACCGCTTGGCCTTCGAGGAGATCGTGCGGGCGACCTATGTCGACACGTACACCCTCGCCCTTCGGCTGACTGCCAACGAGGAGGACGCGAGGGACGTGGTGCAGGAGGTCTACCTCCGGGCGTGGAAGGGGATCGGCCGATTTCGTGGTGACGCGCAGCTGACCACCTGGCTGTACCGGATCACCGCGAACACCGCCTCGACCCACGTCACCCGCCGGCGCCGGCACCGCAGCGAGCCGCTCGAGACCGTCGCGGAGCCGGCCGAGGAGCGTGCCGCGCTCCAGCCGGAGGCCGCCACCGAGTCGGCCGCGACGCTCGAGCGCCTCGCGGCCGCGGTAGCCGACCTCCCACCGAAGCTGCGGGTCTGCGTCGTGCTCAAGGACGTCTACGGGCTGTCGCACGAGGCGATCGCCGAAGAGCTCGGCATCTCGGTCTCGGCCGCAAAGGTGCGACTCCACCGAGCGCGGCGGCGGCTGCAGGAAACGTGGCTCGACGACACCAAGCGGGCGAGCCGTGCGGTGTGAAGACGTCGCGCGGATGCTCCCCGACACGGTCGACGCGACTGTCGGGGCACCCCTTCCCACGGACGCGCAGGCGCACGTCGAGACCTGCCTGCGCTGCCAGGCCGAGCTGGCCCGGTACCGGCGGTTGTTGCGAGCCCTGCAGCTGCTGCGCACGCGATACCTCGAACCTGCGCCGGGGCTTCTCGCGCAGACCCTCGCGTCGCTCGAGGAAGCCGGTGAGCAACGGGCGGTGCGATCGATCGTGACCGGGCGGCGCCTCGCGTACGCCGGCGCGATCGGTGGTGCGGCCGTCGCGGCGGGGGCCGCGGCGACGGCCGTGATCGTCGCCCGATCGCGCCGCCGCGGCATGCAGCTGGCGGGCTGATCGGGCTGCCCCGGCGTCGTCGGGGCCGCGGAGAGCAGCACGGGTGGGCTGCTATTCTCAAGTGCTCCGAGGTCCCGGCGCGCCTGTTCCTCGCCGCACGTCGAGGCGTGGCGGGGGAAAACGGAGGGCAGTAGCTCAATTTGGCAGAGCTCCGGTCTCCAAAACCGGCGGTTGGGGGTTCGAGTCCCTCCTGCCCTGCAGCGACCGACGTCCCTGAACCGAGGCGGTTGCCGTGAACCGACAGACGAAGCGGATGATGCAGCGCCAGGGCGGCGACCGCGTCCGCGCGCCCGAGCGGCGACCCGCGACGGCACCGGTTCGCGAGCGCACGTCACCGCGGGAGTTCCTGTCCGAGGTCCGGGGCGAGCTGCGCAAGGTTGCGTGGCCCAGCCGCCAAGAGGTGATCAACTCGACCGTCGTCGTCCTGATCGCCGTGATCTTCATGTCCCTGCTCATCTTCGGCTTCGACTACCTGTCCGCGAAGTTCACCCTCTTCCTGTTCGGCTGATGACCACTTCCGAGTACGACCGAGAGAACCAACCCGACGAGGCCGTCGTCGCCGAGGGCGCCGACTACGAGGCGCTCGAGGACGAACGCACGCCCGACCTCGCACCGGACGAAGACGCCGACGCGGCGCGCCTGCGCGCGCCGGTCGAGGGCGAGGCCGTGCTCGAGGACGCCGAGTTGTACGACGTCGTCGACGAGGACGAGGAGGCGCCCGAACCGAGCCCGTACGACCGGCCCGGTCAGTGGTACGTCGTCCACACCTACGCCGGCTACGAGAACAAGGTGAAGCAGAACCTCGCGAGCCGGGTGCGGTCCATGAACGTCGAGGAGCGCATCTTCGAGGTCGTCATCCCCATGGAAGACGTCATCGAGTTCAAGGGCGGCCGCAAGGTGGTCGTGCAGAAGAAGGTGTTCCCCGGTTACCTCCTCGTCCGCATGGACCTCGACGACGATTCCTGGTACGTCGTGCGCAACACGCCCGGGGTGACGGGGTTCGTCGGCAGCGGGGCGAAGCCGACGCCCCTCTCACGGCGCGAGGTCGAAGACATCCTCGGGGTCAAGCCGGTCGGCGCGGCTCCGAAGCCCGTGCGGCCGCGGCTGGAGTTCGAAGAGGGCGAGCAGGTTCGCGTGGTCGCCGGCCCGTTCGCCGAGTTCAACGGTGCGATCAGCGAGATCGACGTCGACCGCTCGAAGCTGAAGGTGCTCGTGAACATCTTCGGTCGCGAGACACCCGTCGAGCTCGAGTTCGGCCAGGTAGCCAAGTTGTAACCGCGCACACGTCGGCGAAGACTGCCGAATCACCCGGCGCGCGAACTGAGAAACACTGCCGCGCGGCGAGCGCAGCAGCCCGAAGGGTGCGAAGCGAGCTCGCCAGCGAGCGACGCAAGGAGCGAGCGAGACAGACATGGCGAAGAAACGACTGGCCGCGGTGGTCAGGATCCAGATCCCGGCCGGGCAGGCGACGCCGGCGCCGCCCGTCGGCACGGCCCTCGGCCCACACGGCATCAACATCATGGACTTCTGCAAGGCGTACAACGCCGCGACGGAGGGCCAGCGCGGCACGATCGTGCCCGCGGAGATCTCGATCTTCGAGGACCGCACGTTCACGTTCGTCACGAAGACCCCGCCGACTCCGGTGCTGCTCCGCCAGGCGGCAGGTATCGACAAGGGTTCGGCGAGCCCGCGTCGCGACAAGGTCGGGCGCATCACCGAGGACCAGCTGCGCCAGATCGCCGAGACGAAGATGCCCGACCTCAACGCGGTCGACCTCGAGGGCGCGATGGCGCAGGTTCGAGGCACGGCGCGTTCGATGGGCATCGACGTCGCCTGACATCACGGAGCGGCGAGCCCCTGCGAGGCGGGTATCCCGCCGAGCAGCGGGCGCGATCACGAGATACGAGACGGAGACACGCACATGCCTCGGCACGGGAAGAAGTACATCGACGCCACCCGCCGCTTCGATCGCCAGCACCTGCACGCGCCGGCGGAGGGCGTCGAGGTCGTGAAGTCGATCGCGAAGCACAACTTCGACGAGACCGTCGAGGCCGCGTTCCGCCTCGGTGTCGATCCCCGCAAGGCCGACCAGATGATCCGGGGCACCGTCTCGTTGCCCAACGGCACCGGCAAGGCGGTACGGGTCGCAGTGTTCGCAACCGGTGATGCGGCACGCGAGGCCCAGCAGGCCGGAGCCGACATCGTGGGCGCCGACGATCTCGTCGCCCGGATCCAGAACGAGAACTTCCTCGACTTCGACGTCGCGATCGCGACACCGGATCTGATGGGCCAGGTCGGACGCCTGGGCCGGGTGCTCGGGCCCCGCGGGCTGATGCCGAACCCCAAGACTGGCACGGTCACGCCCGACGTCGGCCGGGCGGTGCAGGAGTTCAAGGCGGGCAAGGTGGAGTACCGCACCGACCGGTACGGCAACGTGCACGTGCCCATCGGCAAGGCGAGCTTCGACACGGCCGCGCTCGTGCAGAACTACCAGGCGGTGCTCGACGAGCTCATCAGGGCCAAGCCCGCGGCCGCGAAGGGCCGCTACCTCAAGGGCGTGTCGGTCGCGTCCACCATGGGGCCCGGCGTGCGGATCGACCCCACGAAGACGCGGGACCTGCTCGAACCGGCCGTGTAGTACGCTCACCGGTCTTCCAACCGATCTGCGCCGCAGACCTCCGGTCTCTCTCGAGGTAATCGGGCCCGAGCCCCCAGGCTCGCCCGGCCGGACGAGGCGACTCCTCACCACGGGGCGTCTCGCGTGCTGCGACGCCCCGTCCTCGCGTGAGGAGCCGATGGCCAGACCCGAAAAGGTCGCGGTAGTCGAAGAGGTCCGCACCAAGCTGGCGGCGGCCGACGCGGCGGTGCTGACCGAGTACCGCGGCCTGACCGTCCAGGAGCTCGCGGCGCTGCGCGCCGCGCTTCGTCCCGCGGCCACCGAGTACAAGGTCTTCAAGAACACACTGGCCCGTCGGGCGGTGGAGGAGACGGGGCTGACCGAGCTCGTCCCGTTGCTCGAAGGGCCGGTTGCGATCGCCTTCGTGTCTGGTGACGCGGTGGCTGCGGCCAGGGCGCTGCGCGACTTCGGTCGGAACGCACCCGCGCTCGTCGTGAAGGGCGGCCTGCTCGCCGGCCGGGTCGTGTCCGCGGCCGACGTCGCCGCGCTGGCCGAGATCGAGCCCCGCGAGGTGCTGCTCGCCCGGCTCGCCGGTGCGTTCCAAGCCCCGCTCACGAAGGCGGCGGGGCTCTTCCAGGCCCTGCCACGCGGCCTGGCCTACGGCGTGAAGGCGCTCATCGACCAGCGCGTGGCCGGCGGCGAGGCGGCTCCGCCGTCGCAACCCGAAAGCCCAGCCGAACCCGACGCCCCGCCGGCTGCGGCGGAGGCAGAAGTCCCTGCGGCGGCCGAGGCGGCCGTCGAGTCCGAAGGAGAGTGACCGCACCATGGCCCAGCAGCTGAGCACCGAAGAGCTCCTGGACGTTTTCAAGAACATGACCGTGCTCGAGCTCAACGAGTTCCTCAAGGCGTTCGAGGAGGAGTTCGGCGTCACGGCGGCGGCACCGGTCGCGGTCGCGGCCGCGCCGTCCGCGGGCGCAGGCGATGGCCAGGGCTCGCAGGCCGAGGAGAAGGACGAGTTCGACGTCGTCCTCCAGGCCGCGGGTGACAAGAAGATTCAGGTGATCAAGGAGGTGCGCTCGCTGACGAGCCTCGGCCTGAAGGAGGCCAAGGACCTGGTCGACAGCGCGCCGAAGCCGGTGCTCGAGAAGGTGTCCAAGGAGGACGCCGAGAAGGCGAAGGCCCAGCTCGAGGGGGCCGGCGCCACCGTCGAGCTGAAGTAGCTCCGCACCCGCGTCCGGTCCCGTCGCGGCACGAGACCATCCTGACCTGCCCTTTCGTCGCGCCGAATCGTCTGTCGATTCGGCGCGACGCAGGCCGGGTGCCGTCGCGGTGGCCGGGCGCCGGGCAGGCGGGGGCCAAAAGAACGTTGACCCTCCGGGAGGCTCGTCGTATCCTCCGCGGGACTTCGGGCGCCCAAAGAGGGCGCGGTGACGGAGCCGGCGAGGGCGCCCTTGGCGCTCGCGTGCTCTTCTTGGCAGTTTGGCCTGACGCGGTCTAATATTCGGAGAGCCGTGTCTGCCCGCCCGTGCCTCAGCTGACCTTCCTGGCCTTGGCCCGCGCGCGCCTGCGCCCCGTCGCGACGCGTCGCGAGACCCCTGCGCGCGGCCCTGTCTCCATCGGTGCCCAACTCTTCGAGGAGTGACCTTGGCTCGTCTCGCTGCCCGCGAACGCCTCTCCTTCGGCAAGCTTCGTGAAGTCCTCGCGCTACCCGATCTCATCGCGGTCCAGCGCGAGTCGTTCGAGTGGTTCCTCAGTGAAGGCGTCGCCGAGGTGTTGCGCGACATCTCGCCGATCGAGGACTTCACCGGCACGCTCAAGCTCGAGCTCGCCGACCACGTCTTCGACCCGCCGAAGCACTCCGAGGACGAGTGCCGCGAGCGCGACATGACGTTCGCCCGTCCGTTGTTCGTGACCGCGCGCTTCATGAACTCGCAGACGGGCGAGATCAAGGAACAGACGGTCTTCATGGGCGACTTCCCGATGATGACCGACCGCGGCACGTTCATCATCAACGGCACCGAGCGCATCGTGGTGTCGCAGCTCGTGCGTTCACCGGGCGTCTACTTCGACATCGCGCCCGACAAGACCGCGCCAGAGAAGGACGTCGTCGGGGCGAAGATGATCCCGGGTCGTGGCGCGTGGCTCGAGTTCGAGGTGGACAAGAAGGACACCGCGTACGTCCGCATCGATCGCAAGCGCAAGCAGCCCGTCACCGTCCTGCTCAAGGCGCTCGGCTTCGGCGAGTCGGAAGAGGAGCTGCTGTCGCTGATTCTCGACGACCGCGGCGAGCCCTACGCGTCGATGCGCAACACGCTCGACAAGGACCACACCGAGAACGCGGACGCGGCCTTCATCGACATCTACCGGAAGCTCCGCCCGGGTGAGCCCCCGACGCCCGACACGGCGCGCAACCTGCTCGAGAGCCTGTTCTTCAACCCCAAGCGCTACGACCTCGCCAAGGTCGGTCGCCACAAGGTGTCGAAGAAGCTGCGCGACGAGTACGACAAGCTCCCGTTGTCACGCTTCGACCTCGAGGTACCGAACGCGGACCCGGAGGCCGGCCCGGTCGACTTCACGCTGTCACGCGCCGACATCCTGGCCACGGTGTCGTACCTCCTGAAGCTGCACGCCAACGAGCCGGACTACTACCCCGACGACATCGACCACTTCGGCAACCGCCGCGTGCGTTCCGTCGGCGAGCTGATCCAGAACCAGGTCCGCGTCGGTCTGTCGCGCATGGAGCGTGTCGTGCGCGAGCGCATGACCACGCAGGACGTCGAGGCCATCACCCCGCAGACCCTCATCAACATCCGGCCCGTCGTGGCGGCGATCAAGGAGTTCTTCGGGTCGAGCCAGCTGAGCCAGTTCATGGACCAGACGAACCCGCTGGCCGGCCTCACGCACAAGCGCCGTCTGTCCGCGCTGGGCCCGGGTGGTCTCTCCCGCGAGCGTGCCGGCTTCGAGGTCCGCGACGTGCACCCGAGCCACTACGGCCGCATGTGCCCGATCGAGACGCCGGAAGGCCCGAACATCGGCCTCATCGGCTATCTGTCGACCTACGCGCGCATCAACAAGTTCGGGTTCATCGAGACGCCGTACCGCAAGGTGCGCGACGGCGTGGCCACCGACGAGATCGAGTACCTCGCCGCCGACGACGAAGACCGTCACGTCATCGCGCAGGCCAACGCCCACATCGACGACAACGGCCGCTTCCTCGACGAGCGGGTGCTCGTCCGGGCCCGCCGGGGTGAGCTCGCCTACGTCGAGCCGAACGAAGTCGACTACATGGACGTCTCGCCGAAGCAGATCGTGTCGGTCGCGACGTCACTCATCCCGTTCCTCGAGCACGATGACGCCAACCGCGCGCTCATGGGCGCCAACATGCAGCGCCAGGCCGTCCCGCTCCTGCGTGCCACCGCGCCGTACATCGGCACCGGTGTCGAGGGGCGCGCGGCACGCGACGCCGGTGACCTCGTCGTCGCGGAGGACGACGGCACCGTCACCGAGGTCTCGGGCGACGTGATCGTCGTCGACTACAAGAAGGCGGGCCGCAAGACGTACCGCCTCGCGAAGTTCCGCCGGTCCAATCAGGGAACGTGCATCAACCAGAAGCCGCTCGTCGACGAGGGCGACACGGTGACTGCCGGCGAGGTGCTCGCCGACGGACCGTCGACCCACCAGGGCGAGCTTGCGCTCGGCAAGAACCTGCTCGTCGCGTTCATGCCGTGGAAGGGCCACAACTACGAGGATGCGATCGTCATCTCCGAGCGACTCGTGAAGGACGACGTGCTCACGTCGATCCACATCGAGGAGCACGAGATCGACGCGCGCGACACGAAGCTCGGCGCCGAGGAGATCACGCGGGACATCCCGAACCTCTCGGAAGACATCCTGAAGGACCTCGACGAGCGGGGCATCATCCGCATCGGTGCCGAGGTCGGTGCGGGCGACGTCCTCGTGGGCAAGGTCACGCCCAAGGGCGAGACCGAGCTCACGCCGGAGGAGCGCCTGCTGCGCGCGATCTTCGGTGAGAAGGCCCGCGAAGTGCGCGACACGTCGCTGAAGGTGCCGCACGGCGAGACGGGCAAGGTCATCGACGTCCGCGTGTTCTCGCGCGAAGACGGCGACGAGTTGCCGCCGGGCGTCAACCAGCTCGTGCGGGTCTACGTCGCCCAGAAGCGCAAGATCAGCGAGGGCGACAAGCTCGCCGGCCGCCACGGCAACAAGGGTGTGATCTCCAAGATCCTGCCGGTCGAGGACATGCCGCACCTCGCCGACGGCACGCCCGTCGACATCGTGCTCAACCCGCTGGGTGTGCCGAGCCGGATGAACGTCGGCCAGGTGCTCGAGGCCCATCTCGGCTACGCCGCCCGCCACGGGTGGGAAGGCACGCAGCCGGCGCCCAACGGTCACCGCAAGACGAGCACGGTCACCGCGCCCGCGGTCTGGCTGTCGAGCCCGGTGTTCGACGGTGCGCACTGGGACGAGCGCGAAGAGGCCGGTGCTCACGGGACGATCGAGGACCTGTTCAACCGGATGCACGCCGACGGCGCGCATGGTGAGCGCCTGGTCGCGTCCGACGGCAAGGCGACGCTCTACGACGGTCGTACCGGCGAGCCGTACGACCAGCCGGTCACGGTCGGCTACGTCTACATCCTGAAGCTTTCGCACCTCGTCGACGACAAGATCCACGCCCGGTCGACCGGTCCGTACTCGATGATCACGCAGCAGCCGCTGGGTGGGAAGGCGCAGTTCGGCGGCCAGCGGTTCGGTGAGATGGAGGTGTGGGCCCTCGAGGCGTACGGCGCCGCCTACGCCCTGCAGGAGATCCTCACCATCAAGTCCGACGACGTGCTCGGCCGGGTGAAGGTCTACGAGGCCATCGTCAAGGGCGAGAACATCCCCGAGCCGGGCATCCCCGAGTCGTTCAAGGTGCTCATCAAGGAGATGCAGGCCCTGTGCCTCAACGTGCGCGTGATCAACGCCGCGGGTGAAGAGGTGCAGATCCGCGAGCTCGACGAGGACGCGTTCCGCACCACCGAGTCGCTCGGCATCGACCTGTCCCGTCCCGAGCGGGGCACCGACGAGGAAGACGAGCGGCGCCGCGAGGGCGCGACCTTCTGACCGCAACCGACGACGACACGAACACAACACAGGCGACAACGATCCACACACGAATTCTCGACGGAGGCCCCGTGCTCGACGTCAACGACTCCGACCGGCTGTCCATCTCCCTTGCGACCGCGGATCAGATCCGAACCTGGTCGAACGGCGAGGTGAAGAAGCCGGAGACGATCAACTACCGCACGCTCAAGCCCGAGAAGGACGGCTTGTTCTGCGAGAAGATCTTCGGTCCGACCAAGGACTGGGAGTGCTACTGCGGCAAGTACAAGCGCGTCCGCTTCAAGGGCATCATCTGCGAGCGCTGTGGCGTGGAGGTCACGCGCTCGAAGGTGCGGCGCGAGCGGATGGGCCACATCGAGCTCGCCGCCCCGGTCACGCACATCTGGTACTTCAAGGGCGTCCCGAGCCGGCTCGGTTACCTGCTCGACATCCCGCCGAAGAGTCTCGAGAAGGTCATCTACTTCGCCGCGCACCTCATTACCTGGGTCGACCAGGAGAAGCGGCACAAGGAGCTCTCGAAGCTCGAAGGTGACGTGCGCGCGGAGATCGGCGAGATCGAGCACGATCGCGACCTGCGGATCGAGGCCCGGTTCCAGGAGCTCGAGCGCGAGCTGGCGGAAGCCGAGGAGCGCGGGGCGAAGGACAACGAGCTGAACCGCATCCGCAAGGCGGCGGAGAAGGAGGTCGCCGACCTCCGCGAGCGTTCCGACGCCGAGGCCGACCAGCTGAAGGCGGTGTGGGACACCTTCCGCGGCCTCGAACCCAAGAAGCTCGTCGACGACGAGCGCGTGTGGCGCGAGCTCCAGGACCGCTTCGGCGACTACTTCAGCGGTGGCATGGGCGCGGAGGCGGTCAAGGACCTCATCTCCCGTCTCGACCTCGCGGAGGAGGAGAACACCCTCAAGGAGGTCATCGCCACCGCCAAGGGCCAGCGCAAGGCCAAGGCGATCAAGCGTCTGAAGGTCGTCTCCGCGTTCAACCGCCGCGGTGAGGACGGGCGTCCGATCAACTCGCCGATGGGCATGGTGCTCGACGCGGTCCCGGTGATCCCGCCCGACCTTCGGCCGATGGTGCAGCTCGACGGTGGCCGGTTCGCGACCTCCGACCTGAACGACCTGTACCGCCGTGTGATCAACCGGAACAACAGGCTCAAGCGCCTGCTCGACCTCGGTGCACCCGAGATCATCATCAACAACGAGAAGCGGATGCTGCAGGAGGCGGTCGACGCGCTCTTCGACAACGGCCGCCGCGGTCGCCCCGTCACGGGCCCCGGCAACCGCGCGCTCAAGTCGCTGTCCGACATGCT
>JAMXLJ010000175.1 GCA_024281095.1 Acidimicrobiia bacterium
CGGGCCGGCTTGGCCGACGTCACTGCCGACCTCACCCTCGACGAGGTGCTCGCATGGGATCCGGTGGTCGAGGCACTCGCCGCGCAGGCTCCGATCTGGACGCCCGGCGAGAAGCACGGCTACCACGTGCGTTCCTACGGGTGGCTGCTGGGTGAGGTGGTGCGCCGGATCACCGGGATGTCGATGGGCGCGTTCGTCGCTCGCGAGCTCGCGGCGCCCTTGCGGCTCGACCTGTGGATCGGTCTCCCCGAAGCGGTCGAGCCGCGGGTCGCCCGGCTGCTGCCGCCGCTCGAGCTGCTCGATCCCGAGGCCAAGAAGGTGTACGACGCGTTCATGGAGAGCGGGGACCTGCTCGGCCGGGCGATGACCGGGCCGTCGGGCTTGTTCCACTACGACGACATGTGGAATCGCCGCGAGCTGCATGCGGCGGAGATGCCGTCGTCGAACGGGATCGCGAACGCGCGTGCCGTCGCCCGGCTCTACGCCGCGTGCATCGGCGGCGTCGACGGTGTGCGCCTGCTCGACGAAGCGACGATCCGGCGCGCGTCCGAGGAGCAGTCGCGCGGCACCGACGCCGTGCTCGGCATGCCGACCCGATTCGGGCTCGGCTTCGCGCTTCCGCCGATGCTCTCACCGGCCGTCGGCCCTGCCGCGTTCGGTCACCCGGGCGCGGGCGGCTCGCTCGGCTTCGCCGACCCCGAGGCCGGCGTCGCGTTCGGGTACGTGATGAATCAGATGCAGCTCGGGCTCACGGGCGACCGCCGTTCCGAAACGTTGGTCGCGGCGCTCTACGACTGCCTGCGATGAGTGAATTGACGCTCGACAGCGCGCACGCGTTGTTCGATCGTCGCCGGCGAGCGTGGCTCGCGGCCGATCTCGACGCGTACCTCGAACTGTTCGCGAAGGACCTCGAGATCTGGATGCCGGGCCGCCCCGAGCCGGTGCGCGGGCGCGATCGCTACGCCGAGGTCGTCGCCCGATCCTTTCGTTGGGCCGCGCCGGAGTCCTTCGAGTTCCATCATCTCGCGGTGAACGGAGACGTCGTGATGGCGGAGTGGACCATCGCGGCCCGCCGCCGCGACGACCGGGCGTTGTTCCGCTGGCACGGCATGAGCGTGGCCCGGATCGACGGCGACGGGCGCATCGCCTGGTGGCGCGAGTATTGGGATCCGCGTGAAGTCGCCGAGCCCGTGGAGGGGTGAGATGAGCGAGCAGGAACTGAAGGCCCTCGCCGACGAGTTCGGACAGGCCTGGAACGATCACGATCTGGACCGGGCCATGGGCCTCGTCACCGACGACTGTGTGTTCGAGAGCACGGGCCCCGCGCCCGACGGCGAGCGTCACGCCGGCCGCGAGGCCGTGCGCACCGCGTGGAAGGCCATCTTCGACGACACGCAGTCGCATTTCGACACCGAGGACCTCGTCTGCGCGGGTGATCGCATCGTCACCACGTGGACGTACAGCTGGGGCGACGGCCATATCCGCGGTGTCGACGTGATGCGCGCCCGCGACGGCCGGATCGCCGAGAAGTTCTCGTACGTCAAGGGATGAGCGAGTGGTGGAACGCGCGCCATATCTGACGTCGCGCCTGCAGGGCTTCGGCGAGACGATCTTCGCCGAAATGTCGGCGTTGGCGCTGCGGACCGGCGCCATCAACCTGGGCCAGGGATTTCCCGACGTCGACGGGCCGGGCGAAGTGGCCGACGCCGCGGTGGCTGCCATCCGGGCCGGGCACAACCAGTACCCGCCGGGCATCGGTGTCCGTGAACTGCGCCACGCGGTGGCCGTCCACCAGAGCCAGTTCTGGGACCTCGACTACGACCCGGATCTCGAGGTCCTCGTCACTGCCGGCGCGACCGAGGCGATCGCGGCCAGCCTGCTCGCGCTCTGTGACGTGGGTGACGAGGTGCTCACCTTCGAACCGACCTACGACTCGTACGGCGCGTGTGCAGCGATGGCCGGCGCGACCCTGCGCGTCGTCACCCTGCGGCCGCCCGATTACACGTTCCACTCCACGGAGCTGCGCGCGGCGGTCACACCGAAGACGCGCCTCGTGCTCCTGAACTCACCGCACAACCCGACCGGAAAGGTGTTCTCGCGCGACGAGCTCGAAGAGATCGCGCGTGTGTGCGTGGCGCACGATCTCGTCGCGGTGACAGACGAGGTCTACGAGCACCTGGTGTTCGAAGGCGACCATGTGCCGCTCGCGTCGTTCCCGGGTATGCGTGACCGCACCGTCACGATCTCGTCGGGCGGCAAGACGTTCTCCTTCACCGGGTGGAAGGTCGGCTGGGCGTGCTCCACGCCGGAGCTCATCGAAGCGATCCGCACGGCCAAGCAGTTTCTGACCTACGTCAGCAGCGGTCCGTTCCAGTACGGGATCGCCGCCGGGCTCGCGCTCCCCGAGGCGTACTTCTCCACCATCGCCCGGGAGCTTCGGCACAAGCGCGACCGATTGTGCGGCGGGCTCACCGAAGCAGGCCTCGACGTCTTCCCGCCGGCCGGCACGTACTTCGTGACCGCCGACATCCGGCCACTCGGCTGGCACGACGGTCTCGCGTTCTGCCGCCTCCTCCCGGAGCGGTGCGGCGTTGTAGCCGTGCCGAACGCTGTCTTCTACACGAACCGCGACGAGGGCCGGCATCTGGTGCGGTTCGCGTTCTGCAAGCGCGACGAAGTGCTCGACGAGGCGGTCCGGCGGCTGAAGGGAATCGCGCGGTGATACGCGTCGCGGGAGTGCAGCACGACATCGTCTGGGAAGATCGCGACGCGAACTTCGGGCGGCTCGCGTCTCAGATTACGGCGGCCGCACATGCGGGCGCACGCCTGATCGCGCTCACGGAGATGTTCTCGACCGGGTTCTCGCTCGACGCCGAGCGCATCGCGGAACCGGCCGGCGGTCCCAGCTCGCGCTTCCTCGTGGAGCAGGCACGGCTCCACCACGTGTGGATCTGCGGCTCGATCGCGGAGCGCGATCCGGGCGCGGACAAGCCGTACAACCGGCTCGTCCTCGCGGCACCCGACGGATCGTTGCACCACTACGAGAAGATCCATCCGTTCACGTACGCGGGCGAACAAGAGCACTACGCGGCGGGAAGCGACTTCCTCACCGTCACGGTGGACGACGTTTCGGTGAGCCTCTTCGTGTGCTACGACCTTCGCTTCGCCGACGAGTTCTGGGCCCTCGCTGAGCGCACGGATCTGTACGTCGTCGTCGCGAACTGGCCCGAGAGCCGGCGTCTGCACTGGCAGGTGCTGCTGCGCGCCCGTGCGATCGAGAACCAGGCGTACGTGCTGGGCGTGAACCGGGTCGGCGAAGGCGGACGGCTCACGTACGTCGGCGATTCCGCCGTGATCGACCCGACCGGCGAAGTGCTCGCGAGCGCGTCGCGCACGGAGACGCTGGTGCTCGCCGACGTCGACCCCGAGACAGTGCGGGCCACACGCAAGCGCTTCCCGTTTCTGCCCGATCGGCGTTCGTGAAGGCTGCCGTACACTGCGAAATGCCCCGCCCCACCCGGAGGTGCTGAACCATGCCCGAGGCCTACATCGTCGACGCCGTACGCACGCCGGTCGGCCGCCGGGGCGGCGGGCTTTCGCAGGTGCACCCGGCCGATCTCGGCGCGCACCCGATCGTCGCCCTGGTGGAGCGCACCGGGATCGACCCGAACGCGGTCGACGACGTGATCTTCGGCAACGTCGATTCCATCGGACCACAGGCCGGCTGCATCGCGCGCACGTGCTGGCTCACCGCGGGCATGCCCGAGGCCATCCCCGGCACGACCGTCGACCGTCAGTGCGGCTCGTCGCAGCAGGCGGTGCACTTCGCGGCCCAGGCCGTCATGAGCGGCACGAGCGAGCTCATCGTGGCCGGAGGCGTGCAGAACATGAGCGCGATCCCGATCACCGCGGCGATGCTCGCCGGCCAGCCGTACGGCTTCCCCGATCCGTTCAGCACATCACCGGGTTGGGCCAAGCGCTACGGCGACCAGGAGATCTCGCAGTTCCGCGGCGCGGAGATGATTGCCGAGCGGTGGAACATCTCGCGTGAAGACATGGAGCGGTACGCGCTCGAGAGCCACCGCCGCGCGGCTCGGGCCATCGACGAGGGTCGGTTCGAGCGCGAGATCGTGCCGCTGGAAGGAGTCACTTCGGACGAAGGGCCGCGGCGCGACACGTCGCTCGAGAAGATGGCGAAGTTGCCGGCGCTCGTCGAAGGCGGCCGGCTGACCGCGGCGGTTTCGAGCCAGATCTCCGACGCGGGCGTGGCGATGCTGATCGCGTCGGAGCAGGCGCTGAAGGACCACGGGCTCACACCTCGCGCGCGCATTCATCATCTCAGCGTGCGCGGCGACGACCCGGTGATCATGCTCACGGGGCCCATCCCCGCGACGCGGTACGCGCTCGAGAAGACCGGGCTCACACCCGACGACATCGACCTGGTCGAGATCAACGAGGCGTTCGCGTCCGTCGTCCTCGCGTGGCAACAGGAAACCGGCTTCGACCTCGCCAAGGTGAACGTGAACGGCGGCGCCATCGCGCTCGGCCACCCGCTCGGTGCCACCGGCGCACGGCTCATGACCACACTGCTCAACGAGCTCGAGCGCACCGGTGGGCGGTACGGGTTGCAGACGATGTGCGAAGGCGGCGGGATGGCCAACGTGACGATCATCGAGCGGCTGTAGGCGGGGCGCCGGGGGCGGGGCGGCGGGGGACCGCCTCCTGCTCCAGGCGCTCACGAGCGAACGTTCCGCAGGAGGCGGTCCCCCGCCGCTTTGCTCTTCGCTGCTCGAAGATCGTCACGTTGGGCTGGTGAGGGAGTCACGAGCGAACGTTCCGCAGAAGCGGGTCCCCACCGCTTTCAAGACTCGGTCTTGCGGGCGCACAGGGCTACTGAGTGGCCGCGGTCGGCTTGGGCTCGCCACGTGTCGATGTTCTCGAAGGCGTGATGTTCGAGTGTTGCGCGGGCTTCTTCGAGCCAGGTTCCTACGTTGGCGGCGGCGGTGCGTTCGAGGGCCCAGTCGTGGGTCAGGGTCACGAGGCGGCCTCCTGGGCGTAGGACGCGGGCGAGTTCGGCGACGCCTGCCGCGAAGGGGGTCCAGAGTTGGGCGGAGTTCACCGCGATGGCGCCGTGGCAGGTCGCGTCTTCGAGAGGGATGTGCTCGACTCGGGCCTGGTGCAGCTCCACCTTGCCGTCGTGCAGGAAGCGGGCGTTTCTCCGGCTCGCTTCCTTGACCATTGCGTCGGATGGGTCGATGCCGATCACTCGTCCAGACGAAAGCCGGGCGGCGAGGAGGCCGATGCCGACGCCGGGGCCAAAACCGATGGCGAGGACCGTGTCGTCGGGCCCGGGCGCGAGCGTCTCGATCGCGGCGAGCTCGGCGTCCCGGTTCATGCGGGCCATGACCTTCGCGGCCAGCGTCCCGACGGGTCCTTGGAATGTGTGCTGTGTCCGGGAAGGCATGGCCCAGAGCAAACAACTTGAACTACGGTTCAAGTCAATGCCCGAATCCACACGACCTCGGCCCGACGCCCTGTTGATCTCCGACGTCGTACGGCTGACCGGCGTCGCATCGTCGGCCCTGCGGTTCTACGAGCGCCAGGGCCTCGTCGCGCCCAGTGGCCGGCGGAGTGGTCAACGCTGCTACGACTCCTCGATCCTCGAGCGGATCGCCTTCGTCGATCTCTGCCAGCGCGCCGGTCTCACCGTTCGCGAGATCGCCGCGGTGGTCCACCAGGACGAGGACTTCGGGTGGCGCGCCGTTGCCCAGCGTCGCCTCGAGTCGCTCGACGAGCAGATCCGGTCGATCGAGCGGGCTCGCACCGCGCTGCGCCATCTCCTGTACTGCCGTCACCGCAGCGTTGCCGAGTGCCCCATCGTGCGGGCGTCACTCGCGGAGCATGCGCGGCGCACCCACGACGGTTCTGGCGTCATTTCGAGCGCAGAGTGCGCGCCAAGCGACGCCGGTTCGCGGGCTGCCGGCGCCTGACGGTCAATCAGATAGGGTGCCCGCGCGATGCCGGGCATGGACCTCACCGACACCGAGGGGGAAGCCGCCTTCCGCGCCGAGGCCCGCGCGTGGCTCGAGGCCAACAAGCCCCGCGACCCGCTCCCGTCGGGAAACACCGCCGAGGGGTTCGCGGTCAACCGCGAGTGGGAGCGCCGGCTGTTCGACGCCGGCTGGGCGGTCGTGTCGTGGCCCGCGCAGTACGGCGGACGTGACGCGACGCTGTTCGAGTGGCTGATCTTCGAAGAGGAGTACTACCGGGCCGGACTGCCGCAACGTGTCGCGCAGAACGGCATCTTCCTGCTGGCGCCGACGGTGTTCGAGTTCGCGACGCCGGAGCAGCGCGACCGCATCCTTCCGCGTATGGCCGCGGTGGAAGACGTGTGGGCGCAGGGTTGGTCGGAGCCCAACGCGGGTAGCGACCTCGCGGGCATCTCGAGCCGCGCGGCGCGCGACGAGGAGCGCGGCGGTTGGCGCCTCACCGGGCAGAAGACGTGGACGTCGCGTGGCGCCTTCTGCACCCACCTCTTCGGGTTGTTCCGCACCGATCCCGAAGCGGAACGCCATCGCGGCATGACCTACTTCCTGCTCCCGCTCGACGCGTCCGGAGTCACGGTGCGCCCGGTCGACGTGCTCGACGGTGACGCCGCCTTCGCGGAGGTGTTCCTCGACGGCGTGTTCGTCCCCGACGCCGACGTCCTCGGCGAGGTGAACCGCGGCTGGGAGGTCGCGATGGCGACCACGGGATCGGAGCGGGGCCTCAGCCTCCGCAGCCCGGGTCGCTTCTCGGCGGAGGCCGCGCGTCTGGTCGAGCTCTACCGCGAACGTGGCGACGGTGGCGATGCGACGCTGCGCGACGCCGCCGTCCGCGCGTGGATGGACACCGAGGCCTACCGCCTCAACACGCTCCAGACCGTCACGCGGCTCGCCGACGGCGGCCGGATCGGGCCCGAGTCGAGCCTCAACAAGGTGTTCTGGTCGGAGATGGACGTCGCGCTGCAGGAGGCCGGCGTCCGGCTCCTCGGTACTGAGGGTGAACGGGCCGATTCGCCGTGGATGAAGGGCTTCCTGTTCTCACTCGCGGGGCCGATCTACGCGGGCACGAACGAGATCCAGCGCAACGTGATCGCCGAGCGTCTGCTCGGTCTTCCGC
>JAMXLJ010000176.1 GCA_024281095.1 Acidimicrobiia bacterium
GGATCATCGGGTCCGCGGTGCCGAGCCGCTCCGCGCGCGCGATCTCGGACCGCGCGGAAGCAACGTCTCCGCTGCGCAACAGCGACCACGCGAGTGCATCGTCGACGTAGACGTTGTCGGGCCGTTCGACATACGCGCGACGGGCAAGGTCGAGGGCGGTAGCGGGATCGCCATGGTCGGCTTCGAACACGGCCATCTCGAGGTCGGTCACCTGACCGGCGCTCTGCTGTAGCCGGTTGATCGCGCGCACGAGCGCGTACGACTGCGCGGCGTCGGCGGAGCGGCCCTGCATCGCCTGCAGGTCGCCGAGCAGGATGACGGCCGCCGGCAGGGGAACGCGTTGCGTGAGCGTGGTGAGGCTGTCGACGGCCCGAGCAAGCTGTCCCTGCACCGCTGATACCCGCGCCCGGCCGACTGTGGCGTTCACGTGGTCGGGCTGCAGCCGCAACGCGGTGTCGTAGCGCTGCGCGGCTGCGTCGTATCGGCCGCGCGCGAGCTCGATGTCGCCCTGGAACGTGACGACCGTCGCGACGTCGTAGGCCGACGTGCTCCCCGCTATCTCCGCCTGACGCATCGCCTGCAGCGCGGCGGCGTTGTCGCCGTGGAGCTCGAGGAGGTACGACGCGCGCGAGTAGGCGGGGAGTCCGGGGCGGCGGTCGATCAGGTCTTGCAGCACGCGCTGGGCCTGGTCGTAGTGGCCGAGCTCGACGTTCGCGTCGACCACGATTGCGAGGGCGTCGGACTGGAACGGATTCCGGGAGCTCACGCGTGCACCGAGCTGCAGCGCTTGCGCGAACTGGTGGCGCGAGAGAGCAAGTGCACCGCGGCCGAGCAGCGTCTCGTCCTGATCGGGCGTGAGCGCATCAGCACGATCGAAGGCGCGTTGGGACAAGTCGTAGTCGTCAGGGTTGTAGGTCGCCACCGCCCGGTGCAGGTACGCGAGCCCGAGCTTCTGCCACGTGGAGATGTCAGCCGGGTTCCGCTGAGCAGTCTGCTCGAGCTGCGGAATGGCTTCCGTGTCGACGGCCGGCGCGCCGATCGACGGCGACGTTGCCGAAGTGTGAGTCGTGACGGTGACGACGCCGCCGATGCCGAAGCCGATGGCGACTGCGACGAATGCCAGCAACGCAGTGCGCGACGTGCGGGAACGGGGCCGCGTGCGCGCCCCGTTCCCGTCGTCGTGACCGCGACCGCGCCGCTCCTCGGCGCGTGTTCCGGCGGCGGCGGTCGTCGTCGTCATGTCAGTGCTCGTAGCCCTGGTGGGGCTGGGCCAGATAGGGGAAGTGCGCCTGGAACGGAACGTCGTTGTGGTCGACGCCGTCAGTGAGCGCGTTGTTCGGTGACTTGTTGAACGCCGGTGTAAACGGCGTGCCACCGGCGAGCGCGCGCAACTCGATGTCGACGACGTCGTCACCGAGCCGACGCCCGTTCGGGAACCCGTCGTTCTGGCCCGCCAACAGACCGAGTCGGTCCTGTTGGGCCCATGGTGTCGGCGGGACGGACGTGTTGAGGCGGATCATCTCCGATGGCGCCACGTTCGCCGGCTGGTTGAGCCCCGGTATCCCGGTCAGGAAGATCGACACGAGGTCATTGCGCGGTGCCGGCGGCACCGTCACACCGGGATACAGCGCGGGGATGAGCTGCGCCGGCTCGGGGTTCTGTACATGAGCCAGGAACTGCGCGTCGTCGGCCGGCTTCGACGCGTTGAACTTGTCCTTCTCGCCCAGCGGGATCACGACCTCGTTCACGAGCGGCATCCCGAGACGTGAGATCTGGACCCAGTCGCCACTGTTGACGAGGTTCGCGCCGCCGTTGGTGAAGAACCGCGTACGACGTCGGTACGTCGTCGACCAGACGCTGATGACCGGGTCGTTCTTCACGAGGAGCGACTTCGGGACCTGCAACGCGATGGTGTGCACGTTGAATCCCGCGAGACCGTCACGGCCCTTCGCCGCCGGCAGCGGGATCTTGTGAGCGCCGTTGAGAGGCCGCAGACCCAGCAGGTCGAACACGGAACCAAGATCGACGAAGAACGGGTCGTCGACCGGTCCCGCGAAGACCTTCATCTCGTTCGGGAGTTCCCGGACCGCGCTGTGGAACAGCGCGCTGTAGTTGGGCGTCGAGCGCGGCCCGATGTTGGCCGGCGCCACGGGAAGGTCGTCAGCGATCTCACGGGCCACACCGTTGCGGACCTCGGTGATGCTGTAGGTCTGCACGATGTTGAGGTGGGGATCGTTGAGCGACGTGACCGGCCCGGTGTTGTACAGGAACGTGTTGCCGCTCTTCACGGTCGTGTGGAACCGGAAGTAGTAGGTGATGTCGGGAACGGCGCGCCCGGTGGTGCTGACGTTGATGGCGTAGAGCACGTCGTCGCCGAACCGGTAGAAGTTCGGGCCGCCTTGCGGCGATTCGAACGGGATCCAGTTCGCGATCAGCGTCACCGTGTCGGGCCGATCAGGGCTCACGAACGCGTAGGTGTCGGTGTTGTCCGCAACAGGGTCCTGGCTGATCAGCGGTGCCTCACGGTGGCTCGAGGCGTTCGCTCCCACCAGGCCCCCGAGCGCGACGGACGCCCCTGCCACAAGCACCACCAGTGCTCTCGACAGGAGCTTTCGCCTCGTTCGCATGGTTCCTCCTTCATCAGGGTGTTCGACGGGAGCGGTGGCGCGACGCCACGCCCCAACCGTCCCGGGAGCTAGGTGCCGGCTCCCGGCGACGCTGCGAGCACCCCGATGACGAGCCAGCTCTCGCCGACCGGGGCGGTGACGACACTCATCCCGACGGGTGACGACACGGGCACGAGGCGCGCCCAGCGTGTGACATCGGGTCCGAACGCGGCGAGGAACGGCTCGACCGCAGGTGAGTCGGGGAGCATTCCCGCACCGCCCACGGTGACCGCGCCGGGTGCGCGACACAGACCATCGACGAGGTAGGTGGCTCCGAGGACGCCGCCGGCCAGCTCCGGCGGATGTTGACATGCTTGACGGGCGACGACCCATTGCCGCGCCGTGTCGGGCGCGCCCGCGTCGGACAGGTACACGGGTGTCACGACACTCGACGCATAGGCAACGCGGTAGCCGCCGTCTTCGAACGACGTTGCGAATGTCGCGGTCGCGTTCGCCGGCGTCAGTCCGTGGACGAAGTCGAGCCCGGCGCGCAGTGTGAGATCGACGCGGGCGTTGGTGCCGTCGACGCCGGTGATGGTGTACCCCGTGATCGGGGGAAGGTGTTCATGGTTCGCGACCCACTCGGACCGCGTTCGTTGCGTGGTTCGGTCGGGGCCGGCGAGGTAGCCGAACGAGCCGGCGAAGTCCTGCACGACCTCGTGGTCGAGGAACGTGCTGACCGCGGCGTGCGGCGTCGGTGCGGCGGGGGCCGGAGCGTTGTCCGGAGACGGAAAGCGCGGCGAGGCGTCCGCTGCGGTCGCGGGTGGCTGGTATCGGGCCGCGGCGTTGCGACCCGACTTCGCGCCCAGCGACGAACGCCCCGCCGACGCCTGACTCCGACCCCCGCGATCGCGAACCGTGTTGACGAGAGCCGACACGCCGAAGCCCAAGACGAGCGCGGCCGCGACGACGACCCCGTCGCGAAGCAGCTGCTTCGAACGCGTGGTCCCCGACGTGTCGCGCGCCGTTGCTTCCACCGCCGCCCCAAGGTCTGTTGCGCCAAGGTCTGTTGCCCCAAGGTCGTTGCCTCGTCAGCGGTGTTCGCAGCTGTCGGCCGCCATGGATGACGGCCGCCGGTGAACTTCTCGCGTCGTTTACCCTGCGGTGCCGATCGCCTCGCGCAGCGCGCGGGCCGCGATCTCGATCGCTTCGTCGGCTTCACCGAACATCTCCGGCATGCCGAGGAACCCGTGCAGCATGCCGGCCATCCGGCGGCTGGTCGTCGGCACGCCCGCGGCGGTGAGACGGGCGGCATAGGCCTCGCCTTCGTCGCGCAATGGGTCGAACTCCGCGGTGATGACGGTGGCCGGGGGAAGGCCGCGCAGGTCGGACGCGCGAGCCGGCGCGGCGTGCGGGTTCTGCGCGTGCTCGTCGGACTGCAGGTACTGCCGCCAGAACCACTCCATGCCCGGGTCGTCGAGCAGGTAGCCGGAGCCGTTCTCGACGTAGGACGGCGTGTCGCGGGCCGGGTCGAGCGCCGGGTACACGAGTACCTGCGCGGCCAGCTCCGGCGCGCCGTGGTCGCGTGCCCTCAACGCGACCGCGGCCGCGAGGTTGCCGCCGGCGCTGTCGCCCATCACCGCGAGCAGGTCCGGCTGCGTGCCGAGGTCGGCCGCGTGCTGCGCGACCCAGCATGCGACCGCGTAGGAGTCGTCGAGCGGAACAGGAAAGGGGTGCTCCGGGGCGAGGCGGTAGTCGACGCTGACCACCACGCAGCCCGACGCCGCCGTGAGCCGCCGGCAGATGGTGTCGTGGGTCTCGATCCCCATGAAGACCCACCCGCCGCCGTGCAGGTACACGACCGCGCCGCGCGGTGACAGGGCGTCGGCCGGAAGGGGCGTGTAGACGCGCACCGGGATGTCACCGTGCGGGCCGGGAACGAGTCGGTCGTCCACCATGTCGACCGGCACCGGGTCGCCGGCACCGACCGCGGCGAAGGCGGCCCCCTGTTCGCG
Source organism: Acidimicrobiia bacterium (assembly GCA_024281095.1). Classification (GTDB taxonomy): domain Bacteria; phylum Actinomycetota; class Acidimicrobiia; order IMCC26256; family JAMXLJ01; genus JAMXLJ01. The sequence goes on from JAMXLJ010000176.1 coordinate 4,622, forward strand.
CGCCTCCTCGATCGGCACCTCCCAGAGTCGCGGCGCTTCCGCGCCGGCGAGCGCGTCGAGCATGGCCTTGGCCGCAGGATGAAGAGGCACGCGGGCTCCCTTTGCTCGCTCGGATGTCGAAAGGACCTCGAGGCTACGTGCGCGGCCTCGCGCGGTGCCCGGCCCGGAAGTGCGGGATCACCTTCTGGCCCCACTGCCGGATGGTCTCCATGCACGCGGCCTGTGGGATCGTCCCCATCTGGACCAGGCACATGATCTCGTCCGCGCCGACCTCCTCGAGCTGTTCGACGTAGGCGATCGCACGCTCGGCAGTGCCGTACGCGTGGTCGATGTTGAACGTCGCGGTCGAGTTCGGGTTCACCGGGATGTTGGCCTCGTGCAGCTTCGCGACGAGCTGTTCCTTGTCGCGCTCGATCGCGGCGACGTTGTCGTCGTGCTCCGTGTCTTCGGCGGGCGGCGGTCCACCCCCGTACCAATGCGCGATCGCCTCAGCGAAGAAGCGTTGACCGCGGGCACCGACGCGCAGCGCCTCGTCGCCGTCGTCGAGCACGGTCGTCGGGCACAGGGCCGCGAAGTGGTCGTTGACGACGGTGGACACGAACCGCTCACCGGTGCGTGTGGCGATGGCCTCGTCGTAGATCTTCCGCAGCCCGGCGACCTCCTCGATGCCGGCGAAGCCGAGCACGAGTGAGCCGATGCCGTACTCGGCGGCGAGTGCGACCGTGTCGCGCTTCGTGCACGCAAGGAACAGCGGCGGGTGCGGGCGCTGGATCGGTCGCGGCAACACGTGATGGGCGCCGTGGATGGCCGCGGGCTCGATGTCGATGAGATCGCCGTGCCACTCGAACGTGTCCGCCTGCCACATGTGTCCGATCATTCGCAGTGCTTCTTCGACCTCCTGGTACGTGCGCTGCGGATCCACGCCGCACAGCGACATCTCCTGCAGCGTCGCGCCGCGGCCCGCGCCGAGGTCGAGGCGACCACCGGACAAGTTGTCGAGCATGGCGGCACGTTCACCCACCCGCACCGGGTGGTTGTAGTTGAACGGCATACACACCACGCCGTGCCCGACGCGGATGCGCGAAGTCTTCGCCGCGACCCACGTCAGGAAGATCTCGGGCGCGCTCATGTGCGCGTACCGGCGCAGCGCATGGTGTTCGACGGCCCAGACACGGTCGAAGCCCATCTGCTCGGCGAACAACGCCTGCTCGACGCACTCGCGCAGCACCTCGCGCTCGTGCTCGGCGGTGGGATCGGCCATCTGAGCTTCGAAGATCATCGAGAACTGCACGTCGACCTCCGTGCGGGGCAGGGTGGCGTTGTCGCGTGGAATGTTGTATCCCCTCTGCGACCGGTCCGGCGACGGCGCGACGGCAAGGAGCACTGATGGGACGGCTCGACGGCAAGGTTGCAATCGTCACCGGCGCGGCCCGAGGGCAGGGCGCCGCCGAGGCCCGCCGCTTCGCGGGGGAGGGGGCGCGCGTGGTGCTGGCCGACGTGCTCGACGACGTCAAGGCCGTGGCCGACGAGCTCGGCGACCACGGGTACGCAGTCACACTCGACGTCACCGACGAGGCCGCCTGGGCCCGCGTCGTGGAGGAAGTCGTCGGGACGTTCGGCCGTGTCGACGTCCTCGTCAACAACGCGGCGATCTACCGGTTCGGGACGCCGCTCGTCGATCTCACGCTCGATGCATACCGACAGGTCGTCGAGGTCAATCAGATCGGCGTGTTCCTGGGCATGCGCGCCGTCGCGCCGGGGATGACCCGGGGCGGCGGAGGTTCGATCGTGAACATCTCGTCGCTCGCGGGGTTGAGCGGCCAACCCGGCGCGGTCGCGTACGTCGCCTCCAAGTTCGCGGTGCGCGGCATGACGAAGGTGGCCGCGCTCGAGCTGGGCCCAGCCGGCATCCGCGTGAACTCCATCCACCCGGGCGTGATCGACACGCCCATGATCGCAGGAGTGGTCGAACGCTTCCCGGTGCGGCACATTCCGGCTCAGCGCGTCGGCGTGCCCGACGACGTCGCCGAGGTCGCGCTGTTCCTCGCGTCCGATGAGAGCTCCTTCTGCAGCGGCGCCGAGTTCGTCGTCGACGGCGGCCACTCCGCCGGCCTCGGCCTCCCCCTCTGAGAGCTCCTCGAGATCGCCCCCAGTTGGGACGATTTTCCCTCTGTACACCGGGAAATCGTCCCAACTGAAGGTGTTCAGGCGGGGGCTGAAGACGTGGCGACGCCCTTGGCCCACCGGTAATCGGGCTTGCCGCTCGGCGAACGCTCGATCTTGTCGACGAGGTGCAGCTCGCGCGGAACCTTGTAGCCCGCGATCTTCGTGCGGCAGTGCTCCTGGATCTCCTCGAGCGTCGGCTTCGCGCCCGGTCGCGGCTCGACCACCGCGCACACGCGCGAACCCCATCGCTCGTCGGGCACACCGACGACCGTCACGTCGTAGACGTCGGGGTGCGACTTCACCGCGCCTTCGACCTCTTCGGGGAAGATCTTCTCGCCGCCCGAGTTGATCGAGACCGAGCCGCGACCGAGCAAGGTGATCGTGCCGTCGGCCTCGACCGTCGCGAAGTCACCCGGGATCGAATAGCGGGTGCCGTCGGGCCCCGTGACGAACGTCGCCGCGGTCTTCTCCGGATCCTTGTAGTACTCGAGCGGGATGTTCCCCTTGCGCGCGAGGCGACCGACCGTGCCCGAGCCCGCTTCGATCGGCTTGAAGTCGTCGTCGAGCACGACGGTGTCGCGGATCGCGCGCACCGTCGGGCCGCCCTTCATCGCAGTCTTTCCCGCCTCGATCATCGTGTAGCCGTTGGAACCGCTCTCCGACGCGCCGATCGCCTCCGTCACGATGAGGTTCGGGAACCGGCGTAGGAACTCGTCCTTGACCGACGGCGAGAACAGCGCGGCGGTGCTGCTGAGCGCGGCCCACGACGACAGGTCGTACTTCACGGCCGGGTCCGACAAGGCCTCGAGCATCGGACGGGCCATCGCGTCACCTGTGATCATGATGCCGTTCACGTGCTCTTGCTCGACGAGCTCGAACACCCGGTGCGGGTCGAACTTCGCCGTGAGCACCACCTTGTTGCCCGTGAAGCTGCCACCCATGACGCCCCACTGGGTGGCGCCGTGCATCAGCGGCGCGATGGGCATCATCGTGATCTGGCCCGGGTTGGCGAGACCTTTCGCCACCATGTCCTCGGGACGCTCGATGCGGGTGTTGGTGACCGGGTCGATTCCTCCCCCGAGCGCGAAGAACACGTCTTCCTGACGCCACACGACGCCCTTCGGCATGCCCGTGGTGCCGCCGGTGTACAGGATGTATCGATCGTCCGGGCTGCGCGGGCCGAAGTCGCGATCAGGCGCGGCGGCCGCGAGCGCGTCCTCATAGGGGATGGAGTCGAGCCCGGCGAGCTCCTCGGGCGTGGCGGAGTCCATGACGATGGAGTGGCGCAGCTGCGGCAGCATGTCGCGTACGGCGGCGATCCGCGGCGAGAACTCCTTCTGGTGCACCAACGCGACGAGGTCCGCGTTGTCGAAGATGTAACGCAACTCGTCTTCGACGTAGCGGTAGTTGATGTTGACCCACACCGCGCGGATCTTGAAGACGGCCCAGAGCGTCTCGACCCACTCGACACAGTTGTACGCGTAGATACCGACGTGGTCGCCGGGCTTGACGCCCTGCGCCAGCAAATGGTGTGCGAGCCGGTTGGCCCGCTCTTCCATCTCGGCGTACGTCCGGCGCTTGCCCTCCGCGACGAGGTACTCGCGGTCGCCGAAGTGGTCGGCGGCGTGCTCGAAGAGGTCGGCCAGGTTGTACTCCATGGCGCCGAAGGTTAGAACACGTTCTCGCCGCCGGTCAGTGCGTCTGGGCTGCGGCGCGTCTTGGACAGCCGGAAGTGGCGTCTGTTCTACTTCGGCCCCATGGACCGAACTCCCGTGATCGTCGGGGTGGGCCTCTCCGAGTATCCGAAGGCGCCCGACCTCGACGCGGTGCAGCACCATTCCCTCGCCATGCAGCGCGCGCTGGCTGACTGCGGGATCCCGAAGCGCGAGATCGACGGCTACATCTGCGCCGGCGGCAGCGGCGGGATGATGGTCGACGACGCGGTCACCATGTCCGAGTACCTCCGCATCGACCATCGCTACGTCGACTCCACGATGACGGGCGGGTCGAGCTTCGAGTTCCACGTGCAGCACGGCGCGGCCGCCATTCGTGACGGCGCGTGCGACACGATTCTCGTCACGTACGGTTCCGACCAGCTGTCGCGCATGGGACGGATGCTCGGCACCGGTGGCTTCCAGCGGGGCGGTTCACGCGTGGCCGGCCCGATGCAGTACGAGGCGCCCTACGGCAACTCGCTCGTCGGTGCGTACGCGATGGCGGCCCGCCGCCACATGCACGAGTTCGGCACGACGTCGGAGCAGCTCGCCGAGATCGCCGTGGGCGTCCGTGAATTCGCGACGCTGAACCCGAAGGCCATCTACCGCGATCCGATCACGGTCGACGACGTCGTCAACTCACGGATGATCGCCGATCCGCTCCACAAGCTCGACTGCTGCGCGATCACCGACGGCGGCGGTGCGTTCATCATGACGACCGCGGAGCGCGCCCGCGACCTCGCCCAGCCGCCCGTCTACGTGCTCGGCGCCGCGGGTGCGCAGACGCACTGGAACATCTCCCAGATGCCCGACTACACGACAACCGCGGGCGCCAAGGCCGGCCCCGAGGCGTTCGCGCGCGCGGGCCTCACGCCCGACGACGTCGACATGATCATGTTCTACGACAGCTTCACGATCACGGTGCTGTTGCTGCTCGAGAGCGTCGGCTTCTGCAAGCGTGGCGAAGGCGGCCCGTTCGTCGCCGAGGGCCACTTGAAGCGGGGCGGCAAGCTGCCGCTCAACACCGACGGCGGCGGGCTGTCGTCGTGCCACCCGGGGATGCGGGGGATCTTTCTCATCATCGAGGCCGTGCGCCAGCTGCGCGGTCAGGCCGGCGAGGTCCAGGTCCCCGACTGCAATGTCGCCCTCGCGGCGGGCTCGGGCGGCTGGCTCAGCGCCATCGGCGTCGCCATCCTCGGCAAGGAGCACCCGTGACGAGTACAGAGGTCGTTCGTGGCGAGGAGTGGCTGCGACCGAAGCCGGCGAAGGACCCGGTGTCCACGCCGTACTGGGAGGCCGCGGCCCGAGGTGAGCTGCTGATCCAGCACTGCCCGTCGTGCGGGAACCGGCAGTGGTACCCGCGCGCGGTGTGCACCGCGTGCGGCGAGAGCCCGGAATGGGAACAGGCTTCCGGGCGCGGCACCGTCCACACCTTCACGATCATCCGGCAGAACTACGCGAAGCCGTTCCGCGACCTGCTGCCGTACGTCGTCGCGATGATCGAGCTCGAAGAAGGCCCGATGGTGATGGGCAACGTCACCGACATCGAGGCCGACGACGTGCAGATCGGCATGCCCGTCGAGGTCTACATGGTCGAGGCCGAAGAGGGCCTCGGCGTGCCGTTCTGGCGCCCCGCGAAGTCCTGAACGGAGGAGCTCAGCGCGGGCGGGTGCCGTCGGCCGGGGCGATCATCACGATCTCGGCCTCGCACAGCAGCGTGTCGTCGTGCCACGAGCACGCGGTGCAGAAGATCTTGCGCCCTTCCACGCGCTCGACCCGCGCCTCGTAGCGGATCCGTTCCTTCAACGGCGTCGGACGGCGCATGCGGATCGTCAACGTGCCCGTGTATCCCGCCTGTCCCGACGCAGTTTGCGCGAAGCCGAGCAGTTCGTCGAACGCGGCGGCGACGAAGCCGCCGTGAAGACACCCGGTGGGCCCCTCGTACGCCATGCCGTACACGGCTTCACCGTGGGTGACCCCGTGCTCGTCCATATGCATCTGCAACGGCGGGGCGAGCGGGTTCGACCGGCCGCTGATCCCGCTGCGCTCGAGCAGCGCGCTGTCGGGTGAAGGAAGATCGGCGAGCCCGTGGAAGCGCGGCTGACGCTCGAGCGCGTCGGCGAGCGCTCTCGTGCGGTCGATGAGGTCGACGAGGTCGGCGTCGGTCACGTTGTGCACGTCGAGCAGCGCGACGTGCTCGATCACCCGCTTCGTCTCGCGCACCAACGCATGCTTGCGGGCGCGCGGCGTGTCCTCGGCGGGATCCTCGGTGATGTAGACGCGGCGCGGATCGAGAGGAAGGCTCACGCGGGGATCGTATGCGGTGGCCGTGGCACGACGACGTGCTCGGTCGCGACGATCCGCCGGCCCGTGCACGATGGCGACGACTTTGCGCATGATGGGGACGGTACTGGTGTCATGTTCGTGGAGGCTTCTGTGGGTCGACTCGACGGGAAGGTGGCGATCATCTCGGGCGCGGCGCGTGGTCAGGGCGAAGCCCAGGCCCGCCTGTTCGCGCGTGAGGGCGCCAAGGTCGTGCTCGGAGACGTGCTCGACCGCGAGGGTCAGGCCGTTGCCGCGGGCATCGGCGACGCCGCGGCCGCGTACGTCCATCTCGACGTGACCGAGCCGGCCGACTGGGACCGTGCGGTCGACATCGCGAAGCAGCGCTTCGGCGTGCTGAACGTGCTGGTGAACAACGCCGGGATTGTCCACTCGCATCCGCTCGAAGGCCACGACCTCGGCGACTTCCTGCGTGTCGTGCAGGTGAACCAGATCGGCTGCTTCCTCGGGATGCGCGCCGTGATCGAGGCGATGCGGATGGCCGGTGGAGGGTCGATCGTCAACACGTCGTCGGTCTCCGGCCTCGTCGGTGTGAACGGGCTGGTCGCGTACACCGCGTCGAAGTTCGCGATCCGGGGCATGACCAAAGTCGCGGCGATCGAGCTCGGTCCGTCCGGCATCAGAGTCAACTCGGTGCATCCGGGCGGCGTCGACACACCGATGGTGCGGGGCGCGGGCACCACCGCACAGGAGCTGGACGCGCGTTTCCGTCAGCTCCCGCTGGGCCGTGTCGGACGCCCCGACGAGGTCGCGGCCATGGCCCTGTTCCTCGCGTCCGACGAGTCGAGTTACTCAACGGGCTCCGAGTTCGTCCTCGACGGCGGCTCGACCGCCGGCCTGATGCGTCGCACGTAGCCCCGACCATCTGGCGTCGTGTCGGTGCCGCGGCGGCACCAAAACGACGCCGGAGCCATGGTCAGCCGTTCGGCCACAGCGGCTCGGGCACCTCGAAGCCGGGGTCACCGCCCCACTGGTTGCGGTACGACACCTCGTGCACCGGCCGCCGCGCGGCCACGTCCCACCGCCCGGTCGGAAACCCGAACGACACGCAACACGCCATGATCCAGTGCTCGTCGGCGGGAACGCCGAGAATCTCGAGCGTCTCGGGGCCATGGAAGACACCGAGAACCGACGTGAGGGCGCTGCCGACGCCGGCGGCTCTCGCCGCGAGCTGCGCGCTCCAGATCGCGGGGAAGATCGATCCGCCGCTCGGATCCAGGCGGACGAAGCCGAACAGGTACAGCGGCACGTCTTCGAAATGATCCGCGAGATGCTGCGCGGAGCGGATCACCTTCATCGTCTGCACCGACTCGGGATCGCCGGGATTCGCCTGGGCGTCGGCGATCCGCTGCGCGTAGATCGTCTTCCAGAGCTGATCGATGCTGTCGCGGTACAGCGGCCCGATCTTCGCCTTGACGCCCGGATCGTCGACGAGCAGGAAGCGCCAGTCCTGTGTGTTGCCGCCGCTCGGCGCGCGGATCGCCGCATCGAGGATGCGGGCCTGCACGTCGAGCGGTATCGGATCGGGTCGCACCCGACGCATCGCCCGCGTGGTGTAGAGCGCCTCGTGAAGATCCATGTCCTTCCGATCTCTCGGTGAATGCGTCGTATCAGCCGGGCTCCAGCACGACCTTGATGGCCCCCGACGCGCGGTCCGCCGCCACCCGGAAGGCCTCCCGCGCATCCTCGAGCGGGAAGCGATGAGTGATGACCTCGCGCGCGATCTCGGGCCGGCGGGCGAGCATCATCGCCGCGGTGTCGACGTCGCGGCCACCCGCGTGTGCGCCGTAGGTGTACGCCCACTGATAACGCAGTTCCTTCATGAGGCTCGCGATCCCCGGAACCGGCACCAGCCCGAAGTGGGTGCTGAGCACGACGACGGTCGCGCCGGGGCAGCTCAGCTCCGCAACTCGCCGGAGCGCGGTCTCGCTCCCCGCCGCGTCCACCACCACGTCGTACTCGCCCTCGGCGGCCGACGCCCCGAGGGCTTCGCCGGCCGCGACCTGACGTTCGTGACGCGCGACCAGTCCGACCTCGCAACCGGCGGCCACCGCGGCCGCTACCGCGAGCAGGCCGATGGTGCCGCCGCCGACGACCGCGACCCGGGCGCCGCCGTCGACGCCGGCGATGCGCAGACCGTGCACGCCGACCGCGAGCGGTTCGACCAGGCACGCGTCCTCCACGCCGAGCCCGTGCGGCAGCGGCACCAAGGCGTTCGGCGGCACGAGCACCTCGTCGGCCATTCCACCGTCGATGCTGACGCCGAGTGTCCGTTGCGCGCCGGTGCGGCACAGATGGGGCCGTCCGCTCGAGCACTGGTCGCAAGTGCCGCACGGCTGGCTCGGATCGATCGCCACGGGTGTGCCGTCGGGCAACTCCCCCGAGCTCTCGTGCCCGAGCGTCACGGGGATCGGCCCCATGCCGATCATCATGAGATCGCTGCCGCAGATGCCCGAGGCACGGATCCGGACGCGCGCGCCGTCGCCTTCGGGCGGCGCGACATCGACCACCTCGATCCCCGCTTCCGTGTTCCGTATGGTTCTCATGGCTCCCTCCGCTCACGCTCGAGGGGGCTGCGCCGAGCAGAGCTCCGCTCCGTCCGCACGGTTCTCACCGGGTGACACGTTACGGTGCTGCGGTGCGATTCGGGATCACGATGTTCATGACCGACCGGACGATGGGCCCGGCCGAGCTCGCGCAGGCGGCGGAGGAGCGCGGGTTCTCTTCGCTCTATCTCCCGGAGCACACCCACATCCCGGTCAGCCGGCGCACGCCGTCACCGACCGGCGGCGCAGAGCTCGCCGACGAATACCGGCGAACGCTGGATCCGTTCGTCGCGCTCGCGGCGGCCGCCGCGTGCACCAACCGGATCACGCTCGGCACGGGCGTGTGTGTCCTCGCGCAGCACGAGCCGATCGTCACCGCGAAGACGATCGCGACCCTCGACACGCTGTCGCGTGGACGGTTCGTGCTCGGCATCGGCTTCGGGTGGAACGTCGAGGAGATGGAGGACCACGGGATCGACGTGCCGCGCCGTCGCGAGCTCGTGCGCGAGCACGTCCTGGCCATGCGGCGCCTGTGGGTCGACGACGTCGCCAGCTTCGACGGCGAGTTCGTGCGCTTCGAGCCGAGCTGGGCGTGGCCGAAGCCGGTGCAACGTCCCGGGCCGCCGGTGCTGATCGGTGGCGCGCCGGGCCCGAAGCTCTTCGCCGCGATCGGCGAATACGCCGACGGTTGGATACCGATCGGCGGCGGCGGTGTGCGCGCCGCCCTGCCGGATCTGCACCGCGCGGCCGAGGCCGTCGGCCGCGACCCGGCGACACTGCGCGTCGTGCCGTTCGGTGTGCTCCCGGACCCCGGCAAGCTCGACTACTACGCGTCGTTGGGCATCGACGAAGTGGTGCTGCGCATCCCAGCCGGTCCCACGGACGCCGTGCTCCCGGTGCTCGACGAGCAGGCGAAGTTCGTCGAGGCGTAACCGCCCTAGCGTTCGTCGATCCGCAGCACCTGCAACAGACGCCCGACCGCGAGGAACGTGCTGACGCAGATCGTGAGGTCGAGCACCTCGTCGTCCGCGAAGGCGGCGCGCAGACGGGCGAAGAACTCGTCGTCGATGGCGAGATGTCCGAGCACGAACCGCTCCGCGTACTCGATCGCGAGCTTTTCCCGTTCGGTGTAGCCGCCGCGCTCGCGGTACTCGGCGACGTGTTCGTACAGCTCCGGTGTCACGCCCTGCCGCACCAACGATGCAGCGCGGTAGTTCAGTCAGATGGGGCAGTCGTTGAGCTGCGCGATCCGCATGCGGGCGGCTTCACGCTCACGAGCGGGCAGGCGACTCTTCTTGTACGCGGCGTCGACGAGCTGGCCCACCGCGGCGCCGAGCTCCGGTCGCATCGTCCACACCATCGCCGCGTCGCTGCCTTCACCCTTGGGGATGTCGATGCGGGCCATGGCGGAAGCGTACGAGGATTCAGATGTGGCCGCGCACGAGGTCCCGCAGCGTCTCGGCCGCGAGGATCACGTCGCCCAGCGTCCCGGCGGCGAGGTCCTCGCGTAGCGCAGTGGCCGCCTCGCCGATCCGGGTCCAGATCCCGTCGTCGAATCCCCACGGTGGCGCGCCGGAGGTCACGATGGCGGCCGCCTCGTCGAACTCCTCGGCCGCGTGCGAGCTGTCGGGTTGGCGAACGAGGCGGTCGGCCGTCGTGTACAGGACGCCCAGCGCCTCCATCGCGGCCTCGTCGGACTCGATCTGCTCCTCGTCGTCGCTCTCGGCCAGCGCGAGCTCCTCCTCCGTCGGCGCGTCGAGCTCCTCGAGCGCGTCGTCGACGCGTTCCTCGTCGGTCGCCGCGACGACGAGCACGAGCCCCGACTCGAACCGGTACGCGATGCCGTCATCGCGAAGGACGTCCGTGAGCGCGGCCCGGTGCAGCGGTTCCCAGTCGGAGAGGTCGTAGCGGACTTCGTCGGCGTCGATCGGCAGGCTTGACGGCCACGGGAATTCGGCGCTCGGCGTTCGGCACGCATCGCATGCGCCGAGCGTGACGAGCGGGCCGCCGCAGACGGGACAGAACTGCGCCGTCACGCCGGCCACCGACTTGCGAACGGCGTGATCACGGCCCGGACGGTAGCCGGAGGCCCTTTGCTAACGTCCCGTCAGATTTCGGGGCGCGACGTCAGCGAGGTATACGTGGCGGAATTTCTCAAGGGCAAGTCGATCGCGATCACGGGCGCAGGCCGTGGCATCGGCCGCGCCGTCGCGCTGCTCTGCGCGGCCGAGGGTGCCAACGTCGTCGTTGCCGACTATGGCGTCGGCATGGCCGGCGAGGACCCGACGAGCGAGGTCGCCGACGCGGTCGTCAAGGAGATCGCCGACGCGGGCGGAACCGCGGTCGCCGTGGCCGACACCGTCACGTCGATGGAAGGTGGCGCACGCATCGTACAGACGGCGATCGACAACTGGGGTCGCATCGACGGCGTCGTGTGTGTCGCGGGCATCCTGCGCGAGCGGATGCTGTTCAACATGGCCGAAGACGAGTGGGACCCGGTCGTGGAGACCCACCTGAAGGGCACGTTCACCGTGTTCCGTGCCGCCGCGGCCGCGATGAAGCAACAACAGTCGGGCACGCTGATCGGGTTCACGTCCGGTGCGTTCGCGGGCAGCGTGGCGCAGGCGAACTACAGCGCGGCCAAGGGCGGCATCGTGTCGCTCGTGCGCAGCGCCGCGGTGGGTATGCACCGCTACAACGTCACCGCGAACTGCATCGCTCCGATCGCGCGCACACGGATGTCGGCCAACGTCCCGATGGAGCTGGCCGAGAACGGCGAGCCGGAAGACGTCGCGCCGATGGTGGCGTACCTGCTGTCCGATGCCGCCCGTCACATCACCGGCCAGGTCTACACGGCCGTCGGCGGCAAGATCGCGGTGTGGAACCAGCCGCGCGAGGTGCGCGCGATGTACAAGGACGGGCGCTGGACGCCCGACGAGATCGCAGCCCGGATCGACTCGACCGTCGGCCAGGAGCGCATGGCGATGATCGACCGTCTCGAGGCGATGCGGCAGGCCGCGGCGTCGGGTGAGAAGCCGAACGCGTAATTCTGTGGCGCGCGCGAGCGACGAGGCGTTCCGGGCCGAGATCCGCGGCTGGTTGGACGCGAATCTCGTCGGTGAATTCGACGAGCTGCGCGGTGCGGGCGGCCCCGGCGCCGAGCACGAGCACTTCGAGGGCAGGCTGCGTTGGGAGCAGCACCTCGGAGCGAACGGCTGGACGTGCGTCGCGTTCCCGGAGGAGTACGGCGGCCGGGGCCTGAGCATCACGCAACAGGTCATCTACTTCGAGGAATACGCACGCGCGCGTGCACCGGCCCGCGTCGGCATCGTCGGCGAGGGCCTCCTCGGGCCGACCCTGCTCGCGTTTGGCACCGAGGAGCAGAAGCGCCGGTTTCTGCCCGGGATCGTCAAGGGCACCGAGCTGTGGTGTCAGGGCTACTCGGAGCCCAATGCCGGTTCCGACCTCGCCAACGTGCAGACCCGGGCCGAGCGCGACGGCGACGAGTGGGTGGTCTCGGGCCAGAAGGTGTGGACCTCGCTCGCGCAGTGGGCCCAGTGGTGCTTCGTGCTGTGTCGCACCGACCGCGACGCGCCGAAGCACCGCGGTTTGTCGTACCTGCTCGTGCCCATGCGCCAGCCCGGCATCGAGATCCGACCGATCGTCCAGATCACCGGAACGTCGGAATTCAACGAGGTGTTCTTCGACGGCGCGCGCACGCCGCTCGGCAACGTCGTCGGCGACGTCAACGACGGCTGGAAGGTGGCGATGGGGACGCTCGCGTTCGAGCGGGGCGTCTCCACCCTCGGGCAGCAACTGAGCTTCGAGAACGAGCTGCTCGCCGTCTTCGACGCAGCTCGTCGGAACGGGCGATCGAACGACCCGGTCGTGCGCCAGCGGCTCGCGCGCGCGTGGATCGATCTGCAGATCATGCGCTACAACGCGCTCCGCGGCCTCGCCCGAGCCGATGACGCGCAGCTCAGCCGCGAGGGCCTGATCACCAAGCTGTACTGGGCCACCTTCCACCGGCGTCTGGGTGAGCTGGCGATCGACGTGCTGGGCCCGGACGCCATGGTGGCCGAGCGTCCACCGTACGAGCTCGGCGCTGCGCAACGATTGTTCCTGTGGACGCGCGCCGACACGATCTACGGCGGATCCAACCAGATCCAGCGCAACCAGATCGGTGAGCGGGCGCTCGCGCTGCCCCGCGAGCCGAAGGCGAGCCCATGACGACCCCACCGAACTATCCGGAAGGCCATCGTCTCCTCCAGGGGAAGGTCGTGCTCGTCACCGCGGCAGCCGGCACCGGCATCGGGTTCGCGACCGCCAAGCGCTGCGTCGAGGAGGGTGCCACGGTCGTCGTGAGCGACAAGCACGAGCGCCGGCTGGAGGAGGCCGCCGCACGGCTCAGTGAGCTCTCCGGCGAGCGTGCCCTGGCGCTGCCGTGCGACGTCACCGACGAGGCATCGGTGCAGGCGCTGTTCGCGGCGACGGTGGCCGCGCACGGGCGGCTCGACGTGCTGGTGAACAACGCCGGCCTCGGTGGCACCGCCGCGCTCGTCGACATGACCGACGAGCAGTGGGGCGTGGTCCTCGACGTGACGCTCAACGGCACGTTCCGGTGCACCCGTGCCGCGCTGCGGCTGATGCAGGCTCAAGGCTCGGGTGTGATCGTCAACAACGCGTCGGTCGTGGGCTGGAGGGCCCAGGCGGGGCAGTGCCACTACGCGGCGGCCAAGGCCGGGGTGATGGCACTGACACGTTGCGCGGCGATCGAGGCCGCGGCGTTCGGTGTGCGCATCAACGCGGTCGCACCCAGCCTGGCGATGCACCCGTTCCTGTCGAAGGTCACGAGCGACGAGCTCCTCGCCGATCTGACCCAGCGCGAGGCGTTCGGCCGGTCGGCGGAGCCGTGGGAGGTCGCGAACGTCATCGTGTTCCTCGCCAGCGACTACTCGACGTACATGACCGGCGAGGTCGTCTCCGTAAGCAGCCAGCACCCTTGACGACCGCGCACGGAATCAGGGGTTTGGGCGGTCGGCGTTGGCGGCGTCGAGGTACGCGGGGCGCTCACCACCGCCGTGCACGACCAGGTTGCTGCCGCTGACATAGCGCGCCAACGGCGACGCGAGGTACAAGCAGGCGTCGGCGACGTCGGCCGGCTCGCCCATCCGTCGCATCGGGATCGTGTCGCCCACCGCGGCGATGCCGTCGTCGTCGCCGTAGTACAGGTGCGCCTGCTCCGTGCGGATGAGCCCGGCGGTGACGCAGTTGACGCGCACCTTCGGCCCCCACTCGACCGCAAGGGTCTCGGTGAGGTTGATGAGCCCCGCCTTCGCCGCACCGTACGCCGCGCTGTTGGGCGACGGGCGCATCCCGCTGACACTCGCGATGTTGACGATCGCGCCGCCGCCGTCCTGGCTCTGCATGACCGCGTTCGCACGCTGCGCGAACACGAGCGGCGCGATCAGATTGAGCGTGATGATGGCGGTGTTGAACTTCGGTGACGACGTCGCGCTGTCGGCCGGCGGAGCGCCGCCGGCGTTGTTGACGAGCACGTCGAGTCGTCCGAACTGCTCGAGCGTGAACGCGATCACGTTGTCGACCTGCTCCGGGTCGCGCACGTCGGCCTCGACGAACGCGGCGGTACGGCCGCGCGCCGCCGGCACGTCGTCGGGTGCGTGGCGGCAGCAGATCGCCACGCCGGCGCCCGCCTCGAGGAACCGGCGCGCGATCCCCGCGCCGACGCCCCGGCATCCACCGGTGACGACCGCGACCCTTCCCGAGAAGTCGAGCGGGCCCGTGAACTCGGATGGGTCCGGCATGGGCGTGGTTCTACCACCTCATGGGAGCGACTCCGGCTGCCTCGCCCGGCATATCTGACGGGGCGTCGGATAGCCTCACCGCGATGATCCGCTCGGAGGTGCGCGACCACGTCGGCGAGGTCGTGATCGCCAATCCGCCCGTGAACGCGCTGCCCGTGGCCGGCTGGTTCCGGCTCGCCGACACGATTCGCGAGCTCGGGCGCGATCCCGACGTGCGGGCCGTCATCATCGCGGCCGACCCGAACATCAAGGGCTTCCAGGCCGGCGTCGACATCAAGGAGCTCGCCGCCGACCCGACGAACGAATCGCTGATCGGCGTGAACCGCGGATGCTGGGAGACCTTCGCGGCGGTGTACGACTGCGAGGTGCCGGTCATTGCCGCCGTGCACGGGTTCTGCCTCGGAGGCGGCATCGGCATCGCCGGCAACGCGGACATCGTCGTCGCGTCCGACGACGCGACGTTCGGCCTGCCCGAGGTCGACCGCGGCGCGCTCGGCGCCGCCACGCATCTGAGCCGCCTCGTCCCGCAGCACAAGATGCGGGCGCTGTTCTTCACCGGTTCGATGATCAGCGCGCAGGAGCTGCTGGCGTTCGGTACCGTCGAGCGCGTCGTGCCGCGCGACCAGTTGATGGACGCGGCGCGCGACATCGCGCAGGTGATCGCGAAGAAGAGCCCGATCGTCATCCGGCGCGCGAAGGAATCGCTCAACGCGATCGACCCGGTGGACGTGAAGCGCAGCTACCGGTTCGAGCAGGGCTTCACCTTCGAGCTGAACCTCTGGGGCGACTCCGACGAGCTCCGCCAGGCCTTCGTGGAGAAGCGGGAGGTGCGGTCGGAGCGCAGCGGCGGCCGGACGCCCGGGAGGGCGGAGCGGAGGGAGCCATGAACGACGCCGAGCTCGGAAGGGCTGGACAATGACCGCGAAGCCCGAGGTCGTCGAGGTCGAGGGTTGGTTCGGCTCCGACTCCGACGGTGCCTATCTGGTCGGCTCGCGCTGCACGGCGTGCGGCTCGTACTTCTTCCCGAAGCAGACGTTCGCCTGCCGCAACCCGCGGTGTGGCAGCACCGAGCTCGACGAGGTGCCGCTCAGCCGGCGGGGGAGAGTGTGGTCGTCGACGACGAACCACTTCGCGCCTCCGCCGCCATATCCCGCGCGTGAGCCGTTCGAGCCGTACACCGTCGTCGCGGTGGAGCTGCCGGCCGAGAGGATGGTCGTCCTCGGCCATCTCGTGCGCGACGCGGACCCGGCCGCGTTGCGGATCGGCGACGAGGTCGAGGTCGTCATCGAGCCGTTCTACGAATCCGGCGACGCAACACACACCGTGTGGAAGTGGAGGCCGGTGCCATGAGCAGGAGCGAGCGCGAGCGCGATGTGGCGGTCATCGGCGTCGGCATGCATCCGTACGGGAAGTGGGGGCGCAGCTTCGTCGAGTACGGCGTCGTCGCGGCCCGGGCCGCACTTGCCGACGCGGGTATCACCCTCGACGACGTGCAGTTCATCGCGGGTGGCGACACGATGCGCAACGGCTATCAGGGCTATGTCGCGGGCGCGACGTTCGCGCAGGCCCTCGGATGGACGGGTGTGCCCGTGTCGAGCGCGTACGGCGCGTGCGCGTCGGGCGCGATGGCGATCCAGGCCGCTCGCGCGCAGATCCTCGCCGGATTCTGCGACGTCGCGCTCGTGGTGGGGGCCGACACCGCGCCGCAGGGCTTCTTCGGACCCGCGCCGGGGGAGCGCTGGAACGATCCCGACTGGCTGCGCTTCCGGGTGCTCGGCGCCACGAACCCGACGTACTTCGGGCTGTACGCCCGCCGCCGCATGGAACTGCACGGCGCGACGCTCGACGACTTCGCCGCAGTGAAGGTGAAGAACAGCCGTCACGGCGCGCAGAACCCGAACGCGCGCTACCGCAAGGAGTTCACGCTCGAGGAAATCAGCGCGTCACCGGTCGTTGCCGACCCGTTGCGCCTCGTCGACATCTGCGCGACGAGCGACGGCGCCGCGGCCGTCGTGCTCTCGAGCCGCGACTACGCGCGCTCCCGCGACGTCGACGCACCGGTACGGGTGATCGGAGTGTCCACTGTCACGCCGACGTATCCGAACACGTACGTCGACATGCCCGACATCGGCACGGATTCCGCCGCCGCGGTGGACCCGCCCGCGTTGTCGTACCGCGACAGCATCGCGGCCGCGGCCTACGAGGAGGCCGGCGCCGGCCCCGACGACGTGAGCTTCGCCGAGGTGTACGACCTTTCAACCGCGCTGGAGCTCGACTGGTACGAGAACATCGGGCTGTGTGGCCCGGGCGAGGCCGAGAAGCTGCTGCGCGAAGGCGACACCACGCTCGGCGGACGGGTGCCCGTCAATCCGAGCGGCGGCCTTGCATGTTTCGGCGAGGCGATCCCCGCTCAGGCGATCGCACAGCTGTGCGAAGTGACGTGGCAGCTGCGCGGCACGGCCGGTGCCCGCCAGGTCGAGAACGCGCGTGTCGGCCTCGCTATCAACCAGGGCCTCTTCGGTCACGGCAGCTGCATCATCGCCACGCGCTGAACCGGAGGATCCGCGCCCATGGACAAGCGCATGACCGAAGCCGACGTGGTCGGCGAGCTGCGCGACGGCATGACGATCGGCATAGGTGGCTGGGGGTCGCGTCGCAAGCCCATGTCGATCGTGCGCGAGATCCTGCGCTCGGATCTGCGCGACCTGACAATCGTCGCGTACGGAGGGCCGGACGTCGGCATGTTGTGCACTGCGGGCAAGGTGCGCAAGGCCGTCTACGGGTTCGTGTCGCTCGACTCGATCCCGCTCGAGCCGCACTTCCGCGCCGCGCGCGAGCAGGGCACCATTCAGGCGATGGAGCTCGACGAGGGCATGCTGCAGTGGGGGCTTCGTGCTGCGGCGATGCGGGTGTCGTTCCTGCCGTGCCGAGCCGGCCTCGGCTCCGCGATCATGGAGGTCAATCCCGAGCTCCGAACGGTGGAGTCGCCGTACGACGGGCAGGTGTTGGTAGCCATGCCGGCGCTGGCGCTCGACGTCGCGATCATTCACGCCAACCGGGCCGACTCGCGTGGAAATGGGCAGTACCTCGGCCCCGACTGGTACTTCGACGACCTGTTCTGCATGGCCGCGAAGCGACGCTTCATGAGCTGTGAGCGCGTCGTCGACACCGAGGAGTTCCTGAAGGAAGGGTCGGAGCAGACGCTGAAGATCAACCGGATGATGACCGACGGCGTGATCGAGGCGCCGTACGGCGCCCACTTCACGCACTGCATCCCCGACTACGAACGCGACGAAGCCGTGCAGCGTGAGTACGCGGCCACGGCGAAGGACCCTGACGCATGGAAGGCCTTCCGTGCGAAGTACGTCGACCTCCCCGAGTCGGACTACCGCCGCGTCATCGGAGTATCGGAATGAGTGCGAGGGAGCCATGGGCATGAGCGTGATCACCGAAGCCACGCTGGCCGAGATCTGTGTCGTCGCGTGTGCGGAGGTGTGGCGGGGCGACGGCGAGATCCTCGCCAGTCCCATCGGCACCGTGCCGATGATCGCGGTTCGGCTCGCGGCGTCGACGTTCGAACCCGACCTGCTCTACACCGACGGTGACGCGTTCCTGCTGGGCGCGCCGATTCCGGTCGGGGCACCCGCCGACACGCCGAAGCTCGTCGACGGGTGGATGCCGTTCCGCAACGTGTTCGACGTGGTGTGGTCGGGCAAGCGGCACGTGATGATGGGTGCCACCCAGGTCGACCGGTTCGGCAACCAGAACATTGCGTGCATCGGCCCGTGGGAGAAGCCGAAGGCCCAACTGCTCGGTGTGCGGGGTGCGCCCGGCAACACCGTGAACCACCCCACGAGCTACTGGGTGCCGAACCACACGAGTCGCGTGTTCGTCGAACGGGTCGACTGCGTGTCGGGCGTCGGCTACGACCGGGCCGCGGCGGCGGGCCCGACGGCGTCGGAGTTCCACGAGATCCGCCGGGTCGTGTCGAACAAGGGCGTGTTCGACTTCGAGACCCCGGACCATTCGATGCGCCTCCGGTCAGTGCATCCGGGTGTGACGGTCGACGACATCGTCGAGAACACGGGTTTTCCTCTCGTGATCCCCGACGACGTGGCCCAGACCCGGCTCCCCACCGACGAAGAGTTGCACCTCATCCGCGACGTGCTCGACCCGCAGAACCTCCGCGACGCCGAGGTGAAGGGATGACGAGTCGTTTCGGCGTCACTTGCGCACCGTCTCGGTACCAAGACGACGCCGGAGTACTGCCGTGACCCACCCGACGCTCAACACGCGGCTGTGTGAGCTCGTCGGCATCGAGTACCCGATCGTGCAGACGGGCATGGGATGGGTCGCGGGCCCGAGGTTGGCGGCGGCGACGGCAAACGCGGGCGGGCTGGGGATCCTCGCCGCGAGCACCATGGACTTCGCTCAGCTGCGCGCCGCCATCGCGGAGACGAAGCAGCGCACGAGCAAGCCGTTCGGCGTCAACATCCGCTCCGACGCGCCCGACGCCGAGGCGCGTATCGACCTGCTGATCGAGCAGCAGGTCAAGGTCGCGTCGTTCGCGCTCGCGCCCAAGCAGGCGCTGATCGAGAAGTTGAAGCAGGCCGGCGTCGTCGTCATGCCGTCGATCGGCGCGAAGCGTCACGCGCAGAAGGTCGCGGAGTGGGGTGTGGACGCGCTCATCGTGCAGGGCGGCGAGGGCGGCGGCCACACGGGGCCCGTCCCCACCACGCTGTTGCTGCCCCAGGTCGTCGACACCGTCGACATCCCGGTGGTCGCCGCGGGCGGGTTCTTCGACGGCCGGGGGCTCGTCGCCGCGCTGGCCTACGGCGCGGCGGGCATCGCCATGGGCACCCGTTTCCTCCTCACACGCGACAGCACGGTGCCGGATGTCGTGAAACAGGCGTACCTCGCGAAGACGGTGAACGACACGGTCGTGACCACGCAGGTCGACGGGGTGCCGCACCGGGTGCTTCGCACCGAGCTCGTCGAGCGACTCGAGCACACCGGCCCCGTCACGAGCCTGCCGCGCGCGGTCCGCAACGCGCTCGCGTTCAAGAAGCTGTCGGGAACACCGTGGCGGTCCATCGTCGAAGAGGGTCTGGCCATGCGGCGCAGCCAGGAGCTGTCGTGGAGCCAGGTCGTCATGGCCGCGAACACACCGATGCTCCTCAAGGCCGCGATGGTCGACGGCCATCCCGATCTCGGCGTCATGTCGAGCGGGCAGGTGGTCGGCGTCATCGACGACCTGCCCACCGTGGCCGAGCTAGTGGGACGGATCGTCCACGAGGCCGAAGCCGCGCTGAAGCGACTCGGCGCCTGACCGATGCCGCCGGTCGACGTCCATGGGCGCGTCGAGCCGGGCTTCGAGATCGTTCGCGACGCGTTCGCCGCGAACTTCGAGCGGCACAACGACGTCGGCGCCGCGTGTTGCGTGTACCGCGACGGCCGGCCCGTCGTGGACCTGTGGGGCGGCCTTGCGGACAGGGACGCGCAACGCCAGTGGGAGCGCGACACGGTTGCATTGGTGTTCTCCACGACCAAGGGAGTGACCGCGATCGCGCTGAACCTGTTGGTGCAGCGCGGCGAGCTCGACGTCGACGCCCCGGTCGCCGAGTACTGGCCCGAGTTCGCGGCGAACGGCAAGGGCGGCATCCCCGTGCGCTGGCTCCTGTCACATCGGGCCGGCTTGGCCGACGTCACTGCCGACCTCACCCTCGACGAGGTGCTCGCATGGGATCCGGTGGTCGAGGCACTCGCCGCGCAGGCTCCGATCTGGACGCCCGGCGAGAAGCACGGCTACCACG
>JAMXLJ010000177.1 GCA_024281095.1 Acidimicrobiia bacterium
TATCCGGATTCCGATCGTGCAACACCTTCGTAATCGCCGCCGTCAACGTCGTCTTCCCATGGTCAATATGACCAATCGTCCCAATATTCAAATGCGGCTTCGTACGCTCGAACTTCTGCTTGGCCATGGGACTACCCCTGAGTGAGTGGGGACGATGGGGCTGCGATCACTCGCCGCGGACCCGAGCGGTGATCTCTTGGGCGATCGACTCGGGAACCTGCTGATACGAGTCGAACTGCATCGTGTACGTCGCGCGCCCTTGGGTGCGCGACCGCAGGTCCGTAGCATATCCGAACATCTCTGCGAGCGGCACGAGCGCGCGGACCACCTGCGAGTTGCCGCGCTGCTCCATTCCCTCGACCTTGCCGCGCCGTGAGGACAGGTCGCCGATGACGTCGCCCATGTAGTCCTCGGGCGTCACCACCTCGACCCGCTCGACCGGCTCGAGCAGCACCGGACGGGCCTGGCGGGCCGCCTTCTTCAGCGCCATCGAGCCTGCGATCTTGAACGCCATCTCGCTCGAGTCGACGTCGTGGTACGAGCCGAACGTCAACGTGGCGCGCACGTCCACGAGCGGATAGCCGGCGACCACGCCGCCCTCCATCGCGTCCTGAATACCGGCGTCGACGGCCGGGATGTACTCACGCGGGACGACACCGCCGGTGATCTTGTCGACGAACTCGTAACCGCCACCGGGTCCGGTGGGCTCGAGGCTGATGACGACATGGCCGTACTGGCCCCGGCCACCGGTCTGGCGTACGTAACGCTCCTCGATCTTCTCGACGGGCACCGTGATCGTCTCGCGGTACGCCACCTGCGGCTTGCCGACGTTCGCGCCGACCGAGAACTCGCGCATCATGCGGTCGACGAGCACCTCGAGGTGCAACTCGCCCATCCCGGCGATGATGGTCTGACCCGTCTCCTCGTCGGTGCGGACCTGGAACGTCGGGTCCTCCTCCGAGAGCGCGGAGAGGGCCTTGCCCAACTTGTCCTGGTCCATCTTGGTCTTGGGCTCGATGGCGACCGTGATGACCGGCTCGGGGAACTCCATCCGCTCGAGGAGGATGGGGTGGCTCGGGTCGGAGAGCGTGTCACCCGTGGTCGTGTTCTTCAGTCCGACCGCGGCGACGATGTCGCCCGCGAACACGGCGTCCTTGTCCTCACGGTGGTTCGCGTGCATCTGGAGCAGACGACCGATGCGCTCCTTGCGGTCCTTCGTCGCATTGAGGACCTGACTGCCGGCAGCCAGGGAACCCGAGTACACGCGGAAGTACGTCAGCTTCCCGACATAGGGATCGCTCATGATCTTGAACGCAAGCGCGGCGAACGGCTCGGAGTCCTCCGGCGCGCGCTCGAGCGCTTCCTCGTCGCGCTTCGGGTCGGTGCCCTGCACCGGTGGGACGTCGAGGGGGCTCGGCAAGTAGTCGACGACCGCGTCGAGCAGCGGCTGCACACCCTTGTTCTTGAACGCGGTGCCACACAGGACGGGAACGATGTGCCCCTCGATCGTTCCGTGGCGCACCGCGGCGCGAAGGTCGTCGGCGGTGATCTCCTCGTCGCCGACATACTTCTCGAGCACGTTCTCGTCGAAGCTCGACAGCACGTCGATGAGCTCGTGGTGCCATTGCTCGGCTTCGTCGTGCAAGTCGGCGGGGATGTCGACGACGTCGAAGCGCTCACCCATCCCGTCGTCCCAGACCAGCGCCTTCATCTGCAGGAGATCGACGACGCCACGGAAGTCGCTCTCGGCGCCGACCGGGATCTGCACGACCGCCGGGACCGCGTCGAGGCGGTCCTTGATCATGTCGACGGCGCGGAAGAAGTCGGCGCCGATGCGGTCCATCTTGTTGATGAAGCAGATCCGCGGCACGTTGTACTTGTTGGCCTGACGCCACACGGTCTCGGTCTGGGGCTCCACGCCGGCCACCGCGTCGAACACCGCGACGGCGCCGTCGAGCACGCGCAGCGACCGCTCGACCTCGACGGTGAAGTCGACGTGCCCGGGCGTGTCGATGATGTTGATCCAGCAGTCGCGCCATTTGCAGGTCGTCGCGGCACTGGTGATCGTGATGCCCCGCTCCTGCTCCTGGACCATCCAGTCCATGACCGCGGCGCCCTCGTGGACCTCGCCGATCTTGTAGGTGCGGCCGGTGTAGTAGAGGATGCGCTCCGTCGTCGTGGTCTTCCCCGCGTCGATGTGCGCCATGATCCCGATGTTGCGCGTGCGCGCGAGGGGGAACTCCCGAATGATCGGGCCCGACTTCCCCTTCAGCTGGGTCGCCTCAGCAGCCATGTCCTCTACCTACTTCTTCTTCTCTACTTCTTCTCTCTCAAAGATGTCCGAGCCGATCCCTGTTCCCGGTGACCGCCGAATGAACACTCGTGTTCACCAAGGCGCCGGTGGCGGTCGGTGATCGCCCAGTTGCGTCCGCAGGCGGGAGACCAAGCGAAGCGGGAGGCTCCCGCCGTCCGCGGACGCAGGGCGAGCACCGGCCGACGCCGGCGCTCCGCCGCCGCCCCCACCGCGGGCTACCAGCGGTAGTGGGCGAACGCCTTGTTCGACTCAGCCATCTTCTGCAGGTCTTCCTTGCGCTTCACCGCGGCCCCGATGCCGTTGCTCGCGTCGAGCAGCTCGGCCGACAGCCGCTGAGCCATCGTCTTCTCGCGCCGCTGACGCGAGTAGCCCACGAGCCAGCGGATGGCGAGGGTGGTCGCCCGGCGAGGACGTACCTCGACGGGGACCTGGTACGTGGCACCACCGACCCGGCGGCTCTTGACCTCGAGCACCGGCCGGACGTTCTCCACCGCTCGCTTCAGCGTCGGGATCGGGTCGGAGCCCGTCTTGCGCTCGACCTCGGTCAACGCGGCGTAGACGATCCGTTCGGCAGTGGAGCGCTTCCCCCGCTGCAGCACCTTGTTCACGAGCTGCGTGACCACCACCGATCGGTGGATCGGGTCGGGCATCAGGTCACGCCGCGGTGCGGGACCCTTGCGGGGCATCAGCCCTCCTTCTTCGCGCCGTACCGGCTGCGGGCCTGCTTACGGTTCGCCACCCCGCTGGCATCGAGCGCGCCGCGGACGATCTTGTACCGGACACCCGGCAGGTCCTTCACGCGCCCGCCACGCACGAGCACGATCGAGTGCTCCTGCAGGTTGTGGCCGATGCCCGGGATGTACGCGGTGACCTCGATCCCGGTGGTGAGCCGGACACGGGCCACCTTGCGCAGCGCCGAGTTCGGCTTCTTCGGCGTGTGGGTGAAGACGCGCGTGCAGACACCGCGTCGCTGGGGCGAGCCCTTCAGCGCGGGGGTCTTCGACTTCTCCGCCTTGGTCTCGCGACCCTTGCGGACCAGCTGCGCGATGGTCGGCACGATGCTCCTCGAAAGGCGTACGGGGGGCGAACATCGGCCCGGACCGGTGGCGCGAGAGGCGCCCGGGTCACCAGAGCCGACCCATCAGTATAGGAGCAACTGGTAGTGCCAACAAACGACGGGGCCGCTCGGGCCCCGTCGTCCACTGGTACTCGCTCGCCGGACTACCGGCGGCGCGTTATTCGCCGGTGCCGGTCTCGCCGAAGTCGCTGGGCGTGATCGGCGGCGGCGTCGGCGTCTCGGCCGACTCGCCGTCACCCCCGGCGGCAGGCGACGGCGCGCCCGCGGAGAGGAACGATGCGAGGTCGGCGTTCGACTGCTGGGTCTCCATCGACGCCCGGAGACGCTCGGCGAGATCGAGGTCGTCCTCGAGGTCGCTCGAGTAGAACGGCAGCGGCTCGTAGTCGGGTGCCGTCGTCTCGATGTCGCGGTACCGGGTCATGCCGGTGCCGGCCGGGATGAGCTTGCCGATGATCACGTTCTCCTTGAGCCCGTAGAGCCCGTCGCTGCGACCCTCGATCGCCGCCTCGGTGAGCACCCGGGTGGTCTCCTGGAACGACGCCGCCGAGAGCCACGAATCGGTGGCAAGCGACGCCTTCGTGATCCCCATCAGCTCGGGCCGGCCCTCGGCCGGCTGCTTGCCCTCCTCGACGAGGCGCCGGTTGGTGTCGGCGTACAGCCGCGAGTCGACCTTCTCGCCGGGCAGGAACGGCGAATCGCCCGGCTCGGAGACGGCGACCCGGCGCAGCATCTGGCGCACGATCACCTCGACGTGCTTGTCGTGGATCGACACGCCCTGCTCCCGGTACACCTTCTGGACCTCGTCGCCGAGGTACTGCTGGGTCTCGCGCAGACCCCGGATCTCCAGGATCTTCTTCGGGTCGAGCGGCGTCTTGTCGTCGCCGACGAGCCGATCGCCCGCGGCGACCTCTTGGCCGTCGACAACCGAGATGTGCGCCCGGCGCGACACCGCGTGCGGCGGCAACTCGGTGCCGTCGTCGCGCACGATGGTGATCGTCCGCTCACCCTTCTCGTTCTCACCCAGACGCACGATGCCCGACGCCTCCGCGAGGAGCGCGGCGCCCTTCGGCGTGCGGGCCTCGAAGAGCTCGACGACACGGGGCAGGCCGTGCGTGATGTCCTCACCGGCGACACCACCGGTGTGGAACGTCCGCATGGTGAGCTGTGTGCCCGGCTCACCGATCGACTGCGCCGCGATGATGCCGATCGCCTCACCGAGGTCGACGGGCTTGTTGGTGGCCATCATCGTGCCGTAGCACTTCGTGCACACACCGACGAGCGACTCGCACGTGAGCACGGACCGCACGCGGACCCGCCGCCGCCCGCTCTCGGTTGCGCCCGCGGGGGCGGCGAGACGCCGCAGCACGTCCTCGGTGATCTCGGTGTTGCGCTCGAACACCGTTCCGTCGGGGAGCGTGAGGTCCTCCGCGAGTGAGCGGCCGAAGAGCTTCGTCTCCAGGTTGGCGTCCCGCACCGTCCGCTCGGCGTTCTCGGTCTCCGACGCGCCGGCGTCGTATCCGAACGCGAACTCGACCCAGATGCCGCGGGTCGTGCTGCAGTCCTCCTCACGCACGATGAGCTCCTGCGCGACGTCGACGAGCCGACGGGTCAGGTAGCCGGAGTCGGCGGTACGGAGGGCGGTGTCGGCGAGACCCTTGCGGGCGCCGTGGGTCGAGATGAAGTACTCGAGGACGGACAGGCCTTCACGGAAGTTGGACTTGATCGGCCGGGGGATGATCTCACCGCGGGGGTTTGCGACGAGACCGCGCATGCCGGCGATCTGACGCACCTGCATGACGTTCCCTCGGGCGCCGGAGCCCACCATCATGTCGATGGGGTTGAACTTCTCGGCCCGCATCTCCTCCTGCATCGCGTCACGGACGCGGTCCGTGGCGTCGGTCCAGATCTCGATCTCCTTCTGGCGCCGCTCGTCGTCGGTGATGACACCCCGCTCGTACTGGGCCTCGACCGTGGCCGCGTCCTTCTCGAACTTGTCGAGGAGCTCGGCCTTCTTGCGCGGCGTCTTGACGTCCGCGATCGAGATCGTCAGCCCCGCTCGGGTCGCGTAGTTGAAGCCGAGGTCCTTCAGCTTGTCGAGGCTCTCGGCCACTTCGGCGCGGGAGTACGACTCGACGAGCCGGCTCACGATCTCGGTGATGTCGCGCTTGCGCACCACCCGGTCCTCGTACGGGAAGTCGACGGGGAACGCCTCGTTGAACAGCAGCCGGCCGAGCGTCGTCTCGACGACGACCTTGCCGTCACCGTTGGACCCCGTGCGCCGCAGCACGATCGAGTCGGGATGCTCGTCGGAGCGCTCGGGGAAGCGCTCCTCGGGGAAACGACCCGAGGGCACCCGCACTTTGATCAGCGCGTGCAGCGACAGCGCAGCCTCGCCGTCGCTCATCGACGCGGCTTCATAGCGCGCCTCGTGGGCGAGCACCGCCTCGTCGAGCGACGAGAACACGCGGCCCTCGCCGGCCGCGCCGTCCACCACCTCGGTGAGGTAGTAGCTGCCGATGATCATGTCCTGGCTCGGCACCGCGATCGGCCGGCCGTGCGCGGGCGAGAGGATGTTGTGCGCGGAGAGCATCAACAGCCGCGCCTCGGCCTGGGCCTCGGCCGACAGCGGCAGGTGCACGGCCATCTGGTCGCCGTCGAAGTCGGCGTTGAACGCCGCGCACACGAGCGGGTGGATCTGGATCGCCTTGCCTTCGACGAGCACCGGCTCGAACGCCTGGATGCCCAGGCGGTGCAGCGTCGGTGCCCGGTTCAGGAGCACCGGGTGCTCCTTGATGACCTCTTCGAGCACGTCCCACACCTGCGGACGGGCCCGCTCGACCATGCGCTTCGCCGACTTGATGTTCTGGGCGTACTCGAGGTCGACGAGCCGCTTCATGACGAACGGCTTGAAGAGCTCGAGCGCCATCGCCTTCGGCAGGCCGCACTGCTGCAGCTTGAGCTGCGGGCCCACGACGATGACCGAGCGACCGGAGTAGTCGACGCGCTTGCCGAGCAGGTTCTGGCGGAACCGGCCCTGCTTGCCCTTGAGCATGTCGGACAGCGACTTGAGCGCGCGGTTGCCGGGGCCCGTGACGGGGCGACCGCGGCGGCCGTTGTCGAAGAGCGCGTCGACCGCCTCCTGCAGCATCCGCTTCTCGTTGTTGATGATGATCT